>JAFGTD010000150.1 GCA_016934295.1 Acidobacteriota bacterium | reverse complement strand
GATGCGTTTTCCCGTTTTGGGATCGAGCTCGACAATGCGGATGTAACCGAAGTAGGTCCCGTAGGTGAGCCACAGCCGTCCGTCAGTCGGGTCGAGGAAAAATCCCGGATCGATGGCATCGCAGTCCTCGACGCCGTCGGTGGCGGCGACGATGCTGTCGTCATGAAAACCGAAGTCGGGGGATTCGGGATCGAGTGTGCTGGTCCACATCGTGTTGATGGCGCCGGCGTGCCCCCCGGCCAGCCCTCCCCCTTTTGAGGCATAAGCCACATAGTAACGATCCCCGATCCTGATGGCGTCGGGAGCCAGCCCGCCGCCGGGACGAAGGGCTCCGCTGCGCCAGGTCCAGCCGTCTTCGGAGATCAGGCCTCCGCCGCCGGTGCCGAATGTGTAAAACCTGCCGTCGCACACCATGATGGTCGAAGGATCGTGGATGTAGGGTTCGCCGTCGAGCGCCGGCGGACCCGAAGGCCCGAATGAAAGCAGGGCGGGAACCGCTGTGGCCATAAGAAAAGCTGCGGCAAGAACACGGGATTTCATAGTAGCTCCTGAAAAACGATAGAGATTAAAACAAAGACGTCACTTTAATGGACGGTCAGGGTTATGTCCTTGATCGGTTCACCGTTCTCATCGATAAAGCGGACGCAGAAATCGCTTAAGCCGGGGCCGTTGATGACGGCGCCGCGAAGGACGTTCCGTCCCTTATTAAGGGTGAGCCGTTTGGAGACGCAGTCATCCATAACCATGCGCCGGTCGCCGAACAGGCCTACGGCTTCCTTGCCGTTGAGCCACCACATGGACGCTGAATTGGAGCCGGCGGCCAGGCGGGCGTTCTTTATCTCCCTCGGGCTGTCGACGATGGTAACAGCCCAGAAGAGGACGCCGTAAGTCGGTTTGTTCAGGCCGTAAGCGAAGCGAAACAGCTTGACGTTGAAATTAGTGGAATCCAGAGCATGCCATGCGAGTTCCTGGCCGGCAACCTTCACTGTAGCGCCGTTGCGCGGAATGACGGTGAACTGGCCGGGGAAGTATTCCGTATTCATTGCGTTACGGACATAGGTGTCCGTAAACACGGTGTTGGTGCGGTTCGGCTTGTTGATCGGCTCGAGAAGCAGCCAGCGCTGGAGGAAGCCGTCCTGATCCGGCGCCTTGGGGGACGATGTGGCCGGCGTGAAGTACGGTGCCGTGCTGCGGGGAGCATCGTCGGGAACCGCATGGTTGGACAGGGTGAAAAAAATTTGAAACGTTAATACGGCCAGGATGCCCATCCCCGGCATCAAAATTTTATGGAGCATCTTCATAATAGGCCCTTCACAGGATTTTCGATTTTGGACAAAAGACAAGAACAGTTTTGCTGAGGGGACCAATGTAGGGGATTTGTCCCTGAATGTCCAGCCTGACTCCTGTCCGCGTCAAGTAATCATATAGTAACGGATTTCCACTCCGTCAGGATGTCGGATTCCCTTGCACACGAAAAGCCGTCTTCCCATCCAGGCGTATTTTTCCGACGCAGTTTCCAGACGGGGCGTGGTCCGGAAATAATATTCCGAAGGATCGACGATTTCTCCCGAGTTAATACGCTTGATCACTGCCGGGGATGCTTCCCGAATGCCGGGCGCCTCGATATAAATCAAAGCGCCGTCATCCGCTTTGATGGCATAGCGGGCATTGATCTCGCTGACGCCGTCCTCGCGGACAATCTGCCAGTCGGCTCCCCCGGGCAAAACTACGCCGTTCAGCTTCGGACCTTTTACAGTTCCTCCGGTAATGCCGATAATCCGGCGTTCGCCGATTCCGGTCTGGCCGAAGATCAGCGGCTTTTCCAATGTGGCAACCACCTCAAAAACGAACTCCAGGCCCGGATCTTTCGATTCTGCTGCGCTTGCCTTGTTGAATGTTAAAGCTGCAACGCCGGCTGCGACACCGGCCGAGAGCGCTTTCCGTCGACTTATACTCATAATATTCCCCTTGAAGGTCTCTGATGATATTTTCGTAGTTTGCCGGCGATGTGCCTGCTTTTCATAATGAACGCATTTCTATGTATAAAAGATAATGATCTGAAAATAAACACCGGTTTGTGAAATACCTTTCTGCATCGGGCTTTTCCCCCTTTCTGATAAAATGCGTCGGGTTGATTAATTAACAATATTGTTCAGGACAATAAATGGGAGATCGCGGATGAAACGATTCGGTTGTTACTTGCTGATACTCAGTGTATTCGTTCTATTGGGCGCTGATTGCATTCCTGCCCAGAATCCCCTGGTCATGGATCAGTTCACGGCAGATCCGACAGCCAGAGTGTTTGAAGGCATAATGTATGTTTATCCCTCCCATGATATCCCGGCCAGCCCCGGAAGGGGCCGGGCCAACTGGTTTGTCATGGAAGATTACCATGTTTTCTCTTCTGAAAACCTGACGGACTGGACGGATCACGGGGTCATTTTAACCCAAACCGGCGTTCCATGGCTGCAACGTGAATCTTTCGATATGTGGGCGCCCGACTGCGTGACCAAAAATGGAAAATACTATTTCTATTTTCCCGCGGGGGGCAGAATCGGGGTCGCCATAGCGGACCGTCCGTACGGCCCTTTCAAGCCGGAAGAACAGCCCATAACCGGCGTGCGCGGCATAGATCCATGCGTTTTGATCGATAAAGACGGGACGGCATATTTATACTATTCGCTGAACGCGATATTCGTAGCCAAACTGAAAGACAATATGGTGGAACTTGATTCCGAGGTGCTGAGAATTCCGAATCTTCCGACGAAAGGACTTGTGGAGGGTCCCTTTGTTTTTGAGCGCAACGGCATTTATTACCTGACGTATCCTCATGAAGTAGACGGAGCGGAAAGACTCGAGTATGCGACCGGCGGCAGCCCGATGGGGCCTTTCGAGCAGAAAGGAGTGATCATGGACAAATCGGAGAGCGGCTGCTGGACCAATCATCATTCCATCTTTGAGTACAAAGGCCGGTGGTATCTGTTTTATCACGACAAGGATTTGTCTCCCGACTTTGATAAAAACCGCTCCATGAAGGCGGATTATCTGTTCTTCAATGAGGACGGCACCATTCGGAAAGTTGTTCCGACCCATCGCGGGGTGGGCATCTCCAGTGCCTCAAAGGAAATTCAGATTGACAGGTACAGCGCCGTCAGCCCTGAAGGAGTGTCCGTTGCATTCGTGGATCCCGGCCGGAAACAAAAGGGATGGAAAGCTGTCATGACGGAGCCGGATGCCTGGGTCCAATACAATAGAGTCGATTTCGGTGCCGGGAAATCAGGCGCCGTGACTGTTAATGCCTTATCGTCAACAGGCGGCAGCATCGAAATTCGCATCGACAGGGTAGACGGGCCGCTGGCCGCTCAAGTTGAAATCGCGGGCAATACCGGCTGGAAGGCGACCAGTGCAACACTCTCGCAAAGTCCTGCCGGAGTCCATGACCTGTTTGTGATTCTGAAAGACACAAAAAACGTGGAGATAGATTGGATAAAGTTTGAATGAATAACCCGGTAAATTTCTAGAATAGCCTCGATGCGAAATCCTTCAGATCCCGGCGCCAGGTCTGCCACTCGTGATCCGTTCCGGGTGATTCGTAGTAAACGTGCCCGATATTGGCTTCCAATAAAGATCGGTGAAGCTTTCGAATGCCTTCACGCATGTTCTCGGGTTCTTCCGTCCCAACGCCGAGCCAGAGCAGGTGCACTTTTTCCGCGAATGCAGCCGGATCGGAAAACACTCCGTTGTATGCGGTCTTCGGATCCAGGCTCCGGCCGCTGAGCACCAGGGAGCCGTCCGCACCGCTGAATCCGCCGATGCAGGAAAAAAGGTCGAGATGATTGAGCGTAATCTGGAACGTCTGCATGCCTCCCATCGAAAGGCCGGCCATGGCGCGATGATTGCGGTCCGGTTGCGTCCTGAAGGTGGAATCAATGAATGGGATCAGGGCTTGCGTCACGTCGTCTTCAAACGCCGCCGTTGATTCCTGCATGGCTTTCATCATCTCGGGGGAGCCGAATTCCACGTTGGTCATGTCGCGAACCGGCCGGCCGGCGCGCCGGGCATATCCGTACGCCATAACCACGATCATGGGTTTGCATTCCCCGGCCGCGATGCAATTGTCCAGTATGAAGTTCGCTTTGCCCTGTCTTGTCCACCCGGTCTCGTCTTCACCGCCGCCGTGCTGCAGATAGAGTGCCGGATAGCGTAGATTGGGCTGTGTGTCGTAGTCCGGCGGCGTATAAACGAGCGCGTGCCGCCAGGTCCCCGTCACTTTCGAGAAGTACCAGACCTCGCGCACCTGCCCGTGCGGTACGTTTTGAATCGAATAATAGGTGGAACCCGGCTCCGGAACTTCCACCGCGCTTGCCGGCTTGCTTCCGCCAAAGTACGCCTGCGTGTTGGGATCGGCGACTTCCGCACCGTCGATTATTAATGTGTAATAGTGGAGACCCGGCACAAGGGGAGGGGTGGTGACGGTCCAGAATCCGTCCGGCTGCTTCACCATATCCACTTTCGGTCCGCTCCAGAAATTAACCCTGATCTTCGCGGCTTCTGGAGCTTTTATGCGGATCTGAACCCTTCCGGCATCATCGACGAGAGGATAATCCGATCCCCAGACGTTGGTTTCGGAAGGTTTGAAACTGCCCGTTTGTTGCGCATAACAAACGCTTGCAAAAAGGATCATTGCCATTCCAAGCCGCTTCATTTTTGTCTCCTTGTCCGCATCCAAATATTATTGTTCGTAAATTGGTGTTCGGTTACTCACAGGCAGGGCGATAGCGATTTATGAGCAATCGTTTGCCGGAATCTAAAAACTGCGATAATTAGGGAACCTGGCTGCTGACGACTGAACAATATTTTTTTATATCATTTACGCGTAAAAATATATAGTAACGTTTTGATTTCCCTGGCTGATTTAACGATTGCGTAAAGCCGATATTGTGCCGGCTACGGCAAACGTTTATTCTGATTTGGATCGGACCGGACTCTTCCTTGACGGAAAGCATTCATGGCTGAAATGGCAGCTGAAGGGCGACATGAATAGGCCGGGAAGTTCAAGGGTGCGGATTACAGGCTGTGATTGGATAGACAGTGGGAGATTTAAAGGGCGAGGATTGACTAGTATCTGTCGGAGAAGGCGCAACAGAGATATTTTGACGATTATAGGAGAGTTGAATTATGGACGTAATTGAAGCGATTCTGAGCAGGCACAGCGTACGCGATTTCAGCTCACAGCCCGTTCCGGAAGAAACCGTGATGAAGATACTGGAAGCCGCCCTCAGGAGCCCGTCCGGCGGCAACAGCCAGCCGTGGGAGGTTTTTGTCGCCGCCGGGGCAACCCTGGATAGAATCCGCAAGGTCTACAAGGAACGCTCTCAGAGCGGGGCCGGGGCGCCGGCCGGACCGCCGCCTCTGCCGGCCAAATACCAGGAGCGCATGGCGACGATCCGAAACGAACGCCTCCAGTTGCTGGGACTGGACCCGGCCGATCCGGCATCCGGCAAGGTTTTCTCGGAATGGCAGGCCCGGCTTTTCGGGGCGCAGGTTGTTGTGGTCGTCTGTATGGACAAGGCCCTCCCTGCTTCCAAAAGCCTGGACATCGGAACTTTCGTTCAGTCGGTTTGCCTGGCGGCACTGGACTGCGGCGTCGATTCATTTATCGCGGGAATGCTGGTATCGCATCCGGACGTTCTGCAGCAGGAACTGGAGATTCCGGAGAGCCTGGATATCATGATCGGAATCGCGCTCGGTTATCCCAATCCGGACAGCGTCATCAACACCTATCACAGCCCGCGCCGTCCGATCCGGGAAGTGGTGCGCTATAAGAGCTAGTTGCTGTGCCGGGAATACTGATTTTTCAATAATTAAAGGAATGAAAATCAAAATTGATCGTAGAAAATTCATCGCGCTGACGAGTGCGGTTGTTCCGCTTGCCTGCGGTGCGCGGAAATCCGCTCATACGAAAACGATTGAGAGCGCCGACGCCAATCTTAAGCGGCTTGTGCTCTGGTACAGACAGCCGGCCGATCAGTGGGTGGAGGCCCTGCCGGTCGGCAACGGGCGGCTGGGCGCGATGGTTTTCGGCGGCACCGCCGATGAACGGCTGCAGATCAATGAGGATACCCTCTATGCCGGCGGTCCCTACGATCCGAATAGTCCTGATGCCCTGCAGGCTTTTCCCGAAGCGCGACGCCTGATCTTCGAAGGCAGATTCCAGGAGGCGCACGACCTGATCGGGGACAGGATGATGGCCCGCCCGATCAGTCAGATGCCTTATCAGACTGTAGGCAATGTCCGGCTGGAGTTTCCCGGCCATGCCGAAGTCCGGGAATACCGCCGGGAACTCGACCTGGAAACGGCCGTTGCCGCAGTTACCTACAATGCCGGCGGCGTTCATTTCACCCGCGAGGTGTTTGCTACTTCGGTGGATCAGGTGATCGTAGTGTATCTTACCGGCGATCGTCCAAATCAGATCAATTTCGCATTGAGTATGGCGACACCTCAGAAAGCCGATATCAGGGCCACGAATTCCGACACGCTTGTCATGTACGGCGAAAATGGCGAATCGTCCGGCATCGAAGGCGCGTTGAAGTTTCAGGCCCGTGTGCACGTATTGGCACAAGGGGGCGAAACTTCAAGCGAAGATGGAAGAATTGTAGTCGCCAATGCGGACTCGGCCATCCTTCTAATTGCAGCCGCTACAAGTTTCAATAGCTATAAGGACATAAGCGGCGATCCTGAGATCCGCACGAAAGAAGTTCTGGAAAAAGCCCGCAAGAAACCCTTCGAAGCATTGCGCCGGGATCACATCCGGGAACATCAGCGGCTGTTCAACCGCGTAACGATCGATCTGGGAGTCACCGAGGCGGCCGGCTTGCCGACGGATCAGCGTCCGGCGAAATTTCTCGAAGGTGACGATCCCCATCTTGCCGCGCTCTATTTCCAGTACGGGCGCTATCTGTTGATTTCGTCGTCGCGTCCCGGAACGCAGCCCGCGAATCTCCAGGGGATCTGGAATGACTCGATGACGCCGCCCTGGGGCTCCAAGTACACGATCAATATCAATGCAGAGATGAACTACTGGCCGGCCGAGACCACGAATCTGTCCGAGTGCCATGAACCATTGCTGCGCATGGTGACGGAACTGGTTGAGAATGGAAGCCGGACCGCGCGGGTGCAGTACGGCGCGGGCGGATGGGTCTGCCATCACAACACGGACCTGTGGAGGCAGACGGCGCCGATCGACGGTCCGCTGTGGGGATTCTGGCCTACGGGCGGAGCGTGGCTCTGCACACACCTTTGGAATCATTACGAGTTCACGGGGGATACGGAATTTCTCGCCCGCGTATATCCGGTGATGAAGGGCGCCGCGCAATTCTTCGTCGACACCCTGGTGGAAGAGCCCGAACACGGGTGGCTGGTTACCTGCCCCTCGATCTCGCCCGAGAACCGGCACCCGGGCGGCGTGGCGGTTTGCGCGGGGCCGACAATGGACATGCAGATTCTTCGCGATCTGTTTCTTCAGTGCATCGAAGCGTCACAGGCATTGGGTATGGACGGGGAGTTCAGCGCCGGTCTTGCGAACATCCGCGCGCGTCTGGCGCCGATGCAAATCGGCATGGCCGGCCAGCTGCAGGAGTGGCTCGACGACTGGGACCTTGAGGCCCCCGAACGCCAGCACCGTCACGTCTCGCATCTCTACGGATTGTTTCCGGGCAACCAGATTACCCTGCGCGACACGCCAGATCTCTTCGCCGCCGCAAAGAAGACCCTGGAAATGCGCGGAGACGTCGGCACCGGCTGGAGTCTGGCCTGGAAGATCAATCTTTGGGCGAGGCTGCTTGACGGCGATCATGCCTACCTGTTATTACGGAAGGCGTTGACACCGGTCTATTCCAATGACACGGAATACCGCGGCGGCGGGGGCGTGTATCCCAATCTCTTCGATGCCCATCCGCCGTTCCAGATCGACGGCAACTTCGGTGCAACTTCGGGCATTGCGGAAATGCTTGTGCAATCGCACACCGGCGAAATACACCTGCTCCCGGCTTTGCCGAAGGCCTGGCCCGGCGGCAGCGTTAAGGGAATGCGGGCGCGCGGCGGCTTTGAAGCGGATATTGAGTGGAAGGAAGGGAAGCTCGTTTCAGCGACGATTCGAAGCATCCACGGTACCGATTGCAGAGTACGCTATGGCAATCGGGTGGTCCCGTTGCATCTCGAGCCGGAAGCATCAGTGAGAGTGAACGGGACGCTTATGCGCGACTCGATCCGATCGCCGAGCCTGTCGCCGTGACCGCCCTCATAGATCTCCCATTGGTGCTCGATCCTGTAGGCATCGAGAAGAGCGTGCATTCGCGGAAACGGGCCGCCCGTTCGCGTGCGGCGTCTTCAATTTTTGCTTCCTGTATGGATGGATCGTACCGACGGGCCATCTTCCGGATGATTGAGACATCGTCCTGATCGTTGTGCCTGAGCCTGTCTTCCGAGAATTCCCAGAGGAGTTTGTTCCATTCAGCCTCCGGTATGCCAAGTATCTCGCTTGTATTCCGGCCGGCGGTCCCGTCCGATTTTAAGCTGACGAGCGTATGGAACAGGTCAAAAATGATTGCGTCGGAGTTCGCTATGAATTGAGATACGGTCTTTTTTTGTCGCACGTCAGTGTGCAGGTTCCGAGCCTTGCGAGACTGCCTCCAGGCCCTGGTCGGACGCTTATAGTGTCTGATTCTGCTTCAAATACTCGCACGTGTGATTGCGGCCCGGTTTCCAGAGCTGCCAGGTTCCATAAAAATTGTTGTACCAGAGGCGAAGATGATCGGAACCTTTATCTTTGAATGAGAACCAGAACGATGCGTATGGCTTGCCATCCATCGTGATTTTCACAATGTGTTTTGTATACACATCCAGATTGGTGAAAGCGCCACAGGATTTGGCGGAGATGGTTTGCGGTTGCAGATCGTCAATTTGGACAGTAAACACGCTGTCCGGTGTGGCGCCGGTATCGTTTCCTTCCCACGATCCGTTATTGGAGACTGCGTCAACACAGACGATTCCCTCCGCAAAGGCAGCAACCGTTGCCGGAACAACAAGAATGAGTGATATGAAAAAGACTTTCATCATGTATGCATCCAACAAAAAATATTCGGCATGGGTAATACTTTAAAGGATGTTGCGGTAATTTTAAATAGTAGCTGGTCCGACCCCAACCCAAAATCCGACCCATAGTTATATGCTTGATAGGTAATTTCTTATAATGCCTATCGCTTGTGTGTCCTCCTTATCAATAATATGCTGCCTGAGACCGGATTTGTCGTCATTGCCGATCGATTCGTCCTGTGCGGAAACAACAAAAACAAGTTCACTGCCGGGCGAACAATAATTTTCAAGAAGATCCCTGATTCTCGACAGGTCACTGCGCAAGTAGGGGCGCAGTTCAACAACGTAAACGGCCGCACTGATTTTACGGTCGAGATTGCTGATTATATGGTCTTCATTATAGACCCCCCAAACGGTATGCCGTTTTGATGGATCATTATTTTCTCAATATCTTCATCGCAGGCTGCGCTCAAGGCAGTCTCTCCGGAGTCGGATTGATGTTCCGGATCGGCGCCGCTGTCCAGGAGCATTTTTACGACATTGGCATCGCCTGCCTGAGCGGCGTATATCAGCGCGGTATTGCCGGAATTGGTGACTGCATTAACATCCGCGCCGTGATTCAATAATGTTTTAATGATTGGAATATATATGTCTTCCTCCATGGAAGCGGGATCAGCGTGCTGACAGGCGATAATTAATGCTGTCTCTCCGGTATCCGATTTGGCATTAACATCCGCTCCATGGTTTACGATGGTTTTTACAATTTTTACCCGGTTGTCGCTGAAAGATGGGATGGTTGTCATCAGGGCAGTCTCGCCGTACATGTTTTTTAAATCAGGATCGGCATTTGCCTGCAGTAACTCTCTTGTTATTCCTACGTATCCTTTGCGCGTGGCCATCATCAATGCCGAATCGCCGCTCAAGCCATCCGCATCGTTTGGAGCCTGTGCATTGACATCGGCACCTTGTTCAAGCAGGGCTTTTACTTCATTTATATCATCGTGCTGGCAAGCCAGAACCAGATCCGGTATGACTCCCGATTGTTCGGAATCTGCATCCGCATCATCTTTTAAAGATAATTTATTCTATCGAACCACGGACAGGTAAATAATGCCGATTTTTAATATCTTTCCCTGTCGGACCCATTACCGTTTCTGAGTAACCAACCTGCCTTAGGGGCGACGCAGAAAAAGGCCCCTGAAAATTTCTCCAAGGGCCCAAAATGTACATTAAAACTGGATAAAGTCTTTTGTATGCAAGATTAACTGCGGTCCGTCCCAATCTTTCACATCAATGATCAGCCGCATGCTTTTAATGCCGGCTGGAACCTTTAGGCATGGATTTCTTATGGGCTGACGTATAAGCATCCAGTAACCGGCGGATCATTTTCTGGTACCGGGTATGATGCTTTTTCGCCTCCTGCTTGAAAAACTCAACGCTTTCCTTGCTCAAAGCGATTGTGACCTTTACCGTATCCTCCTTGAACACAAGCTCCTCTGGGGCGGGCAGGAAATCCGGCACGACCTTTAAAGGTTCGAGGGGTTCATCCGTGTATTTGATTTTCGTACTCATAAATCTGTTTGCCTTTAATTCATATGGATTATTATACGGCTTAAAGATAGATGATCCCACCGCAACCGTCGAAATATGACGGATGTTCATCATCTGCCTGTTCACCTTTTTTTTTAAACTTTATGTAATATTGATTCGTATCTCATATCTAAATCTTTTTTTTAAAGAATACGTGTGTTTACTGCCTGATTATTCAATCAGGTGCGGTGAGAATTATTGATAAATACTTGACGGATAAACCGTTTCCGGCCAGTCAGAGAGGTGAGTCATGGGGGCTTTGAGGATGGACTTCAGGTCGGGCTTCCGTTTGATTCTGTGGGCGGGTTGCGCGGCCGCATTGATTCTGACAACGCTGTTGACGGGGTGCGCGCCGGGAAGCGGCGAATATTTTTGGGGCGATAATCAGCCTGTCCTGGATCTGGATGTTCCACGCCCATTGGACGAAGCTTCCGGGTCGTTCGAAGGCGAATGGGAGTTGTCGGGGACTCGGCTTTCAACGCACGCGGCCCTTCATATTCGCTGGAATCGGCGGAGTGATGGGGGGCGAATTGAAATATTTTCCAGCCTTTCCGCCCGGCGTCTAAGGTCCCTGACCGGCGATTTACGTTCAGGGAAGGTTTCGACCATCGAGTCGAAGGCTGGAGAGTTGACGCTGGAAGCGCGGGGATGGAGCTCAATGTCCTCGACAATGTCCGGCACCTGGCATTTCGAACCGGATCCGGCGTATGCCCGGCGAACGGCCGAACTGTTGCGTTCCAGACCGGATGAATCGCAATGGCTGCAACTGTTGTTTGCAGAGGTGGACACGTGGTACATGGCGGCCTTATGCGACGCGACCGTTGAGAAGCCGACGGTCGACGAACTGTTGAGAACCAGGTCGAATGGTGTTACGGAAGACTACCTGAAGGATATTTCGTGGACTGGAGCACGTTTCCACCCGGAGGATATCATTCGGCTGCGCCAGCATGGGGTGCCGGCCGATTTCCTTGCATCGGCGGTCGCAGTGGACAGGCAATTCACAGTCGATCAAATAATCCGGCTGCGCCAGCATGGCGTACCGTCGGATTTCCTGGAGTCGGTGCGTCGGACAGACCCCTGGATAACAGTGGGTAAAATTGTGCAAATGCGCCAGCACGGCATTCCCAAGGAATTATTCGCGACTGCGAAGAAGATCGATTCCCGGCTGACGGTTGATGAGATTGTCAAGATGCGCCAACATGGCGTAACCGCCGATTTCCTTGCGGATATCAAACATATTGAAACGCGTTGCTCCACCGACGACATTATTCGCCTGCGCCAGCAGGGAGTCACGGCGGATTTCCTCCGACAGATTAAGGAATCGGGCGGACAATACTCGATCGATGATGTGATTCGCCTGCGCCAGCAGGGCGTTGACGGGAATTACGTCAAATCCCTGAATGTGCCCGGCCGCCCGCCGCTGGACGCCGATACCATCATCCATCTCCGCCAACGCGGTGTG
Source organism: Acidobacteriota bacterium (assembly GCA_016934295.1). Classification (GTDB taxonomy): domain Bacteria; phylum Acidobacteriota; class UBA6911; order UBA6911; family UBA6911; genus UBA6911. The sequence continues at coordinate 4,255 of JAFGTD010000150.1, read as the reverse complement.
GATGCGGAAACAGCGCACAAGCTGCGGGAGTAATTATTCGGATAGCAGTACAACTCCATTACTCGTCAGTGTTGGTTCGCGTTCGTTGGGCGTCTGAAAGGACTTCCTATGTTGGGGGTGGAGTACTCGCATCGACGACGGCGCTAGACGGAGATTGTACTGGGATTGAGAAGGGTCAACATGCTAACGTTTGAGCTCAGCGGCGGCGCGCTTTTTGCGCCGGCCGTTGGAGCGAATGGTTAGCTTTTATTTCTTCTTATTTCCAGCGCTGGCAATTTTAAATGCACTTAAAGGCTTTCCGTCATCTGTCTCTAAATTACCGTTGATAAAATACAATTCCTCTTTGCATTCTTTTAGCATTTCCTTAGTGACTTTTTTATATGCACGTTGGATTTCATCAACTTCGACTTTCCTATATCCATCTACCGTGAATTCAACAAATCCGATTGGAACGTATCCATTGAAATAAACACAGTATATAGATCCTTCATTAAGATTTGGTGGCATCAGAACTAACGCTTTTCGGTCAGATTGATCAAATTTAATTTTTAAAAATGGCCCAATGTCACCATCATTTAAAAGAGAATCCCAATTATCTGAATGAATAAAAATAGCAAAATATCCAGCTAAGCTTCCTTCTTTTATATGACTTACAATACCTGTCGAGATGTTAATGAGAGGAAATGCTTCTTTTAGTTCATTATCTGCCGGTTCTTCGCTAGCAATAGCAATAAATGCAACGAAAAGAATGCATGGAACAAAGAATAACAATTTTATATTATTCATAACATCCTTTAAAAGCTAACAATAATTAGCCAGTCTGTATAAATCAGGAAAAGCAGCCTGTATGTATCTACATAAGAAATTAAAAATCATTTGTATTTTATTGCGGAAATGATTGTATATCAACGGATTATCGAATTTAGAATTATTTATCGCATTCTTTTATACAGACTGGATAAAATAGCTTCAGTATGTCAATGCGGATTGAAAGAGGTGCGCTTTTCACCGCCTCTTATTTCATTATTTGCAGGGCAGTCGAGATTGAGAAACGGAAAGCAGCGACAATATCGATACCGATTCCGATACCGACCCCGACTCCGATAATGAAGACCAAGCCGCATTGAGCAGCTTATTGAATACAGTCTCCGATAGTGCCGGAGGGTGCTTACTTGGCTGGATCCTTGCCCGAACTCCTCGCGAGGTTGCACTGACGGTTGATCTTGGGATCCTTGACGGATTGCCACATGCGGTAAAGATCGGGAAGGAAATTCGGGAAGGTGGACACTTCCGCCCGGTCGTGCTTTTTCCAGATCTCCGGCAGTGCGGGAGGGACGGGTCCGAGGAAACGCATCGTCGAGCGCATCCGGGTTCCTTTTGGACTCCGCTCGTATTCGTGCAGAATCATGGCCTGCACGTTTCCGTCACTGTCAATCCCGGATGCGACGATTGCATGTTCGTAGGTGCGGGGGATGGGGCAGTCTTCGGGATCGTCCCAACGGATGCGGATCTTCATCGGCGGCATCGGGCCCATCTTCTCCTCGGCTATCTGGATGGCGCCGAGATAGCCGCCCTCGGGCGGCGGCACTTCCCACACGAAGGATTTGTGATCGTTCGGCTCCCACAGGGGATACCCCTTTTCCATGTTGACCCACCACCAGTCGATCATTTCAGGCGTGACGCCGACAAGCTCTTCATGTTCGACGACCGCGTCCGGCGCCGCCTCCGTGCGGCCGGGCCTGATTTTGTATCGTTCTATAGGGATAGGTTCGGTAGTGACAGCCATATTGTCGCCGTCCTTTTTCACGATAATCCACTTCAGCCAGTTCTCGTCGTCGCGCTCGGGATAGTCTTCCCTGTAATGCCAGCCCCTGCTTTCGGTGCGGGCGAGCGCGGCCCGGAAACCCATTTCGGCGCACAGGGCGATGCAGGAAGCTTCGTGGCATTTGACCAGGCTGTGCGGGTCTTCCGCATGGAGTTCGGGTAACTTGGACTGGACCTCTTTTACTATGGCCAGGGCCTCCTCCAGCCGTTCGTTGTTTCTGCGCATGCTGTACTTCACCGGCACCACCACTTCCTGAATGCTGCGAATGGCGTCTGAGGCGGCGTATCCCCGGTCTCTTTTTAAAGGCGCAAATATCTTTTCTTTAAGAAGTTCGATTTCACTTTTGTCCGGTACCGCAGGAGCGGTTTCCTTGGAAGCTGCAGCCACGGACGGAGCGGCCAGCAGAGCCGCGATCAGGGCGTTCATAAGCCCGGAGCCTCTCAATCTTCCGGGCGGCGCTTCGGCCGCACCGGCCCATGCCGAACCCGCGTAGCTGGTGTCGCCGATGGCCCAGAGGCCGGCAAGAGTCGTCTTCATTTCGCAGTCAACCTTGACGGCCGAAAGCTCGCCTGTGAAGCCGAGAGACACTTCCATTCTTTCCGACGGCGGCGGGCCGTACTGCTTTGCTTTTTCCATCTCGTGGCCGAAGAGCGCGTTGAAATGCGGCCTGTCCCATCGGAATATGCCGGGCCCGCCGCCGGATGCTTTGGCGAACTCAGCCATGTTGATATATATAGGGCCACTACCTTCCAGGACCTCTTTTTCCATGCCCAGGATTATTGAAATGGGAATATCCGGCTGCGGGCCCTGGATGTATTTGGCGCTTATCTTCTCGCCTGCTGCGTTGTAGAGGCTGTTATAACCGAAGACGATAGGAATGCCCGTGCCTTTGTTGACGACGTCGTAGAAGTTGCCGAACTCCGCGTTGCGCATCTCAGCGCCGGCATTGTAGGCGGCGGCAATGCCGTCGCCGCATGCGTTGGCCCACATGCGCATGACGCCGAAATCGCAGTCGCCGTTGGCCAGTACCGTAGCCTTGGCGTTGAAGACCGAGAATCGGCCGTCGAGAAGGCTGAAGCCCGCGGCGCCGGTTACCCGGCCGTCCTGTTTCAATAAGTCGACTACCTGTGTCTTGTCCAGCAGCCGGACTCCCAGACTATCGGCCTTTGCCCGCAGCGGCTGCATCATGTCCAAATCGGCGGCCGCCAGGGACCAGCCGAACGGCAGGCGGTTGACGTCCAGTTCTCCCTCCGGCGTTTTCGTTACATTGACGCCCCAGTCCGCCAGTTTCTTCGCCGCCCCGTACGATTCCCTGGCCATGGCGTACAGCAGGTCCTGGTCGTTCAGGTGCATCCCGATGTTATTCACGTGAAAATCGACGAAGGCGTCGATGTCGTCGCCGGGCGCCAGGACCCACAGAACGCCGGCGCCCTTGTTCGCTTTTCCTCCCCAGCCGATGGTCTGTTTGTCGACCAGCAGCACGTCCGTTTCCGGCGCAAGTTCCTTGATCCGGATGGCGGCCGCGAGGCCGCCGAAACCGCCGCCGATAATCAGCACGTCTGTATTTAAAACGGCCGGATCTTTTTTCGTCTCCGTCATGCTCGACTCCTTTTAGTACGGTTCGACCCTTTGCCCCGGCATGTCGGGTTTGACGTCGATGCATTGTGCCGGGCAGTTGATCTCGCACGTAAAACACCAGACGCAATCCTGCCCGTAGGCGACAACGGGTTGCTCTTCTGTATCGTCCCATCGCAGCACATCCACGAAACAGGCTTCGACGCAGGTCCCGCAGCCGGTGCACTCTTCCAGGTTGATTTCGATTTTGGCGCGCATGCCGCCTCCAAAGCTGAATTGTTATGCGATTGTTTCTTGGCCGAATTCCGGGTAGATCTCCGGAAGCAGGACGGCGAGGTTGCTGAACTCATGCACATTGTGCCGCGCGAGCCCCTGGATCGCCCTCTCGGGGACCGAAACGCCCGGTGGCAGGCACAGCTCCGGCTTGCCCTGCGTTATTGTATACCCCATCCAGAAGCGGGTGCGGTGTTCGAGGCCGCCCGCGGACTGCCGGAATATGTGGCACATCAGAGAAGGCGCTTTAATGGAATGCTCCGTTTTTTCAGCGGGGCTGGACCATCCGAAGCCGCCCACGAAGGTCGAGACGTACGGCTCCTTCCATCGGGCCATGTCAAAGCCGAAATCCCCGGGAGACAGAAACGTGATGTCGATGTTTTCCATCCCGCAGTTGCAGTCCTCGACCACATGGTGGGTCACCTCGCGGTTCTTTTCGGAGACAGGGATGTCCGGATCGAGTATTCTTTCGCGGGATTTGGGGCCCAACCCGATTCCGGCATGCTGCGGCGGATACCAGATGCGGTAGCGCAGACTTTCAAGCGGATGCCAGGCAAACCACCAGTCGATCATGCCGGCGGT
>JAFGTD010000149.1 GCA_016934295.1 Acidobacteriota bacterium | reverse complement strand
ATACCGATACCAACCCCGACAATTTTTTCAAGCCGCTTTGAGCGGCTCAATTTATAAAGCCTCCGGCTCTGCCGGAGGATACTTACTCCTGCGGCGCTTTCAGGGTGCTGAACCGCAATTCCGATATAGTGTTTCTTAAACAAGTCGCTCTCTTTAGCCCTCAATAGTCTAACATGAGGAAATCCAGGATCGCCGAAATAGTAATTATTGCGGGCAACCCGTTCATCTTTAAGGAGAACGGCATTTTTTCAATCCTCGACTTCGGAATTGAGGCCGAATCCCGGGAATCGAGCGGCCTGGAATCGCTCATCATACCATCGGTGGAACGAGAGTCCAAATTCGATCCCGGCCTGCATTTTTGACAGGATTCCGGCGGCTTCGCTTACGGCGAAGAGACCGAAACGGCGAAAGCTTTTGAAAAATGCGGGCCGGACAGAAACGGCGCGTCTGTCGAATAAAAAAAGGAAAGATGACCGAAGATTTCCGATAATTTCTGAATTATGGTAGAAACCCGGTGTCTGGATTTTCTTTAAGTAAGGTTGTGCCTGTTTCTATATAATAATTACATTGAATTTTTAGGATTGGTCCCGATTGCGGTACGGCCATATCTGAGAATACTGAATTTTACTATACCGACGGTTACAATATGTTCAACCGAAAGCACGTATATATATTACTTGCAGTCGTTTTTGCAGCAGCAGTTGTCTTAATTTTTATCCGGACATTCATAGCCGAGGATCCCTCCGGCGCTGAGGTTGTAATTTCCCTGGAAGAAGATGGCGGAACGGCGAAAGTCGTCCCCGATCAGGACGCGGCCGGCGACGATAAAGGTCCCACGGATGTCGCACGGTCCGGCGGAAAGGAACACTATTCCCTCGTTACGCGTTTGCTGAATAATTTCCAGAAGAGGCAAGTATTCGGCTCTTTCCGAATAATAAGCGTCATCGTGCATGAAACGGTTCCGGAATCCAGCAGAGCCACTATAGAAGATATGCAGACAGGCTCAAGTCGGACCTATTTTATTAACGACACCCTTCCCGATGACTCCCAACTTGTGAATGTAAAGGAGGACTACATTGTTCTTCAGAAGAACGGTGTGCGAAAGAGAATTTACTTCAATTCTCCGAACGGAAATGCGGGTGGAAAGAAACTTACAGGCAATAGACGGTCCGGATTCCAGAAAATTAACGACAACGAGTTTAATCTTAGTCCTTATAGAGTATTTCGTGGAGACGCCGCCAGTGTCCTCGATTTCTCGATGAAAGTGCACAGCCGTGACGGTGAAATGGACGGCATCCAGGTATCCGACATGGAACAGAGCGCTTTGTTCCGCACCCTTGGACTGGAAGAGGGCGACGTACTTGTCGAAGTGAACAGCAAGCCCGTGGACAGTCTTCTGGGCAGCGTCAAAGCCTGTATCAATGCCTATTATTCCGACGATGTTCAATTAAAAATTCGACGGGGCGATGAAATTATTACATTGACGTATCACCTTTACTGGGAAGGCCAGGGCTCGTGGACTCCCATGGATGTCTTCAATTCAAGGGCGGTGTCCTCGCTTTTCGACGGGGGGCTTGCGTCTCATTTATTCTAGCCCGCATTGCATTTTATGAACTTCCTCTGCAGCAGCTGCAGTTATGCCCGAAGCATTATTTTCGTAAAATGGGAACCGGTTTCGGGGCAACAGGGTGAGAGACAGAAATGGATTTTGATTTAAGGCAGTTGGAGATATTTCAAAAAGTCGTTGAACTCCGGAGCATCTCGAAAGCCGCGGAGTCGGTTTGCCTTGCCCAGGCTTCGGTCAGCGAACGCATGGCAACCCTGGAACGCATGATAGGAACGAAGCTGTTGGATCGCATCGGTCGGGAAATCGTTCCGACAAAAGCGGGAGAACTGCTCTATAAAAAATCCGTCAAGCATCTTGAAATGAAAAGACAGACCTGCCTGGAACTGGAGGAGTTCCTGGGGATCTGCAAAGGCGACATTGAAATTGGAGGCAGTACAATACCGGCGGAATATATCCTTCCCGGAATTATCCGGCATTTCCGGGAGAAATACCCTGAAGTTATCGTAAAGCTCCGAATAGGCGATTCGGAAACCATATCCCGTCTGGTTTCTGACGGGAAGCTCGAGTTGGGCATCGTGGGGTCCATGGTGAAGAACAAAAGGTTGCTGTGGACGGAACTCTGGAAAGATGAACTGGTTCTTGTAGTCAATCCGTCGCATCCCTGGACGCGGAAGCGGGCAATTTCGCTCGAAGAACTCTGCAATGAACCCTTTATACAACGGGAAAACGGCTCGGGGACGAGGCAGATAATAGAGCAACAGTTGCGCCGTCTATATCGCGTGGGATTTGAGGGTTTCCGGGTTGTATCCCAGATGGGAAGCTCCACTGCCGTCAAGGAAGGGATTCGGAACGGGCTGGGCGTTTCGATACTTTCAAGCAGGGCTGTTGCCGCCGAAGTGGAGGCCGGCAAAATGCACATAATCCCGTTAAAAAAGATATCACTCCACAGAAGCTTCTTTCTGATACGCGACAGGGCGCGGACGCAGTCCCCGTTGTGCCGCGCGCTTAATCGATTCCTGCAGTCGAATGCTGCCGCGGCGCCCTCCAGGTAGCGTGGACATACTATCGAATATTCCTATTTGACAAATCGGAAAATCCTGTTTTAATTTTGATGCCCCCGGTGTTTTCGGGCCGGCTTTATCGATAGATGCAAGGTTCCGCCGCTTGTATTTTCAGCGGCGGGTTTTTTAACGATGCAGGAAAGCATTTGAGGAGCGGATTGATGGCGGAAGATTACACACGGATGTGGACCGATTTGGGGCTGGATCTGAAAGCCCATGATGCCCTGCTCGGCGTTCTGGGGCCTCTGTATGAAAAAACATTCATGCAGCAGACGGACCGGCCTGAGGGGATGAAGTATTTTGACTTTGTCATGAGCGAAGTCCACGGACTGCGCATAAAGGAGCTGATGGATGCAAAGGCGGCCGGGCGGAAGGTGTTCGGATCTTTCTGCGTCTTCGTCCCCGAGGAGCTGATCCTGGCTGTCGACGGAATTCTGGTAGGCCTTTGCGCCGGCGCCGAATTCGCCCCCGATGAGGCTGAAAAGCTGTTGCCGCGCAATACATGCGCCCTGATTAAGGGCGCCTTCGGATTTGCCGTTGCCAGGGTCTGCCCTTATCTTGCGGCGGCCGACGTCGTCGTGGGCGAAAACACCTGTGACGGCAAAAAGAAATCCTACGAAATTTTCCGTGATCTGGTGAACGACCTGTACGTGATGGATCTGCCGCAGGTAAAAAGCGAAGCAGGCAGGGAATTGCTCCGGCATGAATGCAAACGCTTTGCCGCGAGGGTCGAGGAGGTGTCGGGACGCACCATTGAGGTGGATGCCTTGAAGAAGGCGATCGATACCGTCAACGCCAAAAGAAGCGCCATGCACCGTCTCGCAAAGCTTCGTGCCGCGGAACCCGCGCCCATTTCCGGACTGGATGCTCTGCTTGCCAACCAGGTTTTTTTCTACGACGATCCGGAACGTTTTACCAAATCGGTGAACGCAATCTGCGACGAACTGGAGTCCCGCACGAAAAAGGGCGAGGGCGTCGCACAAAAAGGGACACCCAGGATCCTGGTCTCCGGATGTCCGATGGCTGTTCCCAACTGGAAGCTCCCGTCCATTATCGAAAGCTCCGGGGCTGTCATTGTGGGAGAGGAGTCCTGCGTCGGAGAGCGCGGCACACGGCATCTCACAGGCGTCGAAGGGAACAGCGTGGATGCGTTGATGGACAATATCGTGGACCGTTATTTCAAGATTGACTGCGCCGTTTTCACGCCCAATCCTTCGCGCCTGGATCACATCAGGGAAATGGCCCGGGATTACAAGGCGGACGGCGTCATTCAATACAGCATCCAATTCTGCAGCCCGTATCAGATTGAATCGGGGCCTGTGGAACGGGCCCTGGAACGGGACGGCATCCCGGTGCTCCGGGTGGATACCGATTACAGCCAGCAAGACAGCGAACAGATCCGGACCCGGGTGGAAGCTTTTGTTGAAAGGCTGCAAGACTAATGACAGTTCATGCAGGTATCGATATCGGGTCGCGCACCATCAAGCTGGTATTGCTTGAAGACGGTCGCATCTCCAAAACCGCGGTTACGGATGCCACCTATGATCCGATTGCCGTATGCCGGGATCTGCTTGCCGATGTGGACTGCCGGGCGATTACGGCTACCGGGTATGGGAGACGTCTGTTTTCCCGAGGCCGTTCGTGCAACGTTGTGAGCGAAATCAAAGCGGTGGCCCAGGGCGCCCGTTTCCTGTCGGCGGGATGCAGGGCGGTTCTCGATGTGGGCGGACAGGACACCAAGGTGGTTACCCTGGATTCCCGGGGAAAGCTCGACAAGTTCCTAATGAACGACCGCTGTGCGGCGGGCACAGGCCGGTTTCTTGAGGTGATGGCCGGGGCCCTGTCCTACACCTACGAACAGTTTACCGCAGCAGCGCTTTCGGCGACACAGGCCGAGAAACTCAACAGCATGTGCGCTGTTTTCGCGGAATCCGAAGTGATCTCTCTTGTGGCCCAGGGCGCATCCCGGGAGGGTATAGCGCTGGGGATTCATGAATCCGTCGCGACCCGTACGCTTTCCCTGATGAAGGGGCTTACGCTTTCGGACACGATTATGTTTGCGGGGGGCGGAGCGAGCAATCCCTGCCTGCGCCGGCAGATAGAAGCCGGTTTGGGCAGGGAATTGTATGTGCCGGAAAATCCGCGCGTTGTCGCCGCGCTCGGCGCCGCCCTGTGCAACGGTGAAAAGGAGAAACAAAATGGCCGTCGACAGTTCGATGCTGCTTCTGATCAAATCGTCCGTGTTGGGGGATGGAGAGCCTGACCTGGGCGAAAAGTTGCTGCGCGCGTTCCTGACGCAGCTGCTGGAATCCGGATCCATACCGGCGAAGATCATCTGCATGAACTCGGGAATCTTTCTGACAACCGAAGCTTCTCCTGTCGAGGATCTGATGCATCAGTTCGCATCGGAAGGCAGCGAGATCCTTTCCTGCGGCACATGCCTGGAGTACTATAAAAGGGCTGATCGCCTTGTTGTCGGGAAGCCGACCAACATGCGCGATACCGTGCAGGCGCTGGTGAATTTCGAAAAGATACTGCAACCCTGACCCGACGGTTTTCCCGGCAGAAGATCATGGGATCGAACGGGCTATGAGGCGAATTCCGCGAGATCGTGCGGCAGGGTTTCCTGAATCTCCCTCAGAGTCGACAATCTCATTTCGTACTTCGATAAAAAGAAAAATTACAATATGCGAATTTACTCGCAGTTTCGATGCCGGCAGATACTGTATTTATTTCTCAACATAAAGTCCCTGCATTCCTGAACCTGATTGCCACGGTAGAGGGGTTGACCGGAAATATGTATTTTGACGCCATGCATCGACTTGACTTCCGTCGCTACATGATGAGACAGTAAAGGCAGTCAAATTGACGCATAGTAATGGTTAAGGAAACACCCCCCTTGCCTCGGGAATAACACCAGATGGGATTATTGAAAGAGTCTGGTCGGGATTTTCTGTATTATTCGCGATTCATCCTGCCCGTCGCCCTTGTGGCGATACTGGGTACGATTGTCGGTGTAGGCTGGTTTACCCAGCCCGACCGTTTCGTGCGCGGCTATGCGCCGGTGCAGCCGATACCCTATTCCCATCGGCTCCACCCGGGGACTTTGCGTATCCCTTGCGCCTATTGTCATACCGGCGCTGCAAAATCGAGACAGGCCGGGATTCCGACGGTGGAGAAATGCATGAACTGTCACAGGGTCACCAAAACGGACAGCCCGGATATCATGAAACTTGCCGCGTTGTACGATTCTGGAGAACCTCTGCAGTGGATTCGGATTCACTCTCTGCCGGATCACGTCTATTTTGATCACCGGCCCCACGTTCATGCGGAGATCCTTTGCCAGACCTGCCACGGGGAAGTGCAGACCATGCATATCGTGTATCAGAATATGTCCATGCGGATGAGCAACTGCCTGGGGTGCCACCGGGATCCTGAATACGCGCTCCCGGCGGATTCGGAAATTATCAACGGACCGGAGCATTGCAACGCGTGCCATCGGTAACGCAACGGTTGCTTCGGCGAAGTATTTTGATCAAGAGGCATTGTGAAAGAACCCGAAGATGCCCGTAAAATTAAGCAGGTTGGATATGAGAAGGATATGCCGGCATTGACATCCGGGCATCACATCGAAGACCTGCCGGCCGAGATTCTGGAGATGTACCCGGACGGCATCTCGCGGCGAAGGTTCCTTAGCCTGCTCTCCGCTTCCGCCGCACTGGCCATGGGGGCATCCTGCTCTCAAATCGACCGGGGCACTATCGTGTCGTACACAAAAAACCCGGGAGAGATCAAGCCCGGTGTGGCGGCCTGCTACGCGAGTACGTTTCAGGAAGGATGGACGACGCAGGGTGTCCTTGTAAAAACGCGCGAAGGGCGGCCTATCCATATTGAGGGAAATCCCGACCACCCGATATCGAAGGGAACGGTGAGTCTGCGCGCCATGGGCGATCTGCTGGGACTGTACGATCCCGACCGCCTGCGCGCCCCTAAACTCAACAGCGATGCTTCCACGTGGGAAGCGGCTATCGCAGCGTTGACACAGGCTTTCGAAAAAGCGCGTACCGGAGACAAGCCTTTTCTGCTGATGACAGGCGCCATGGTTTCTCCTTCTCAAAGGTCATTGATCGCTGATCTAAAGCAGGCAGTGCCCGGTCTATGGCATGTGTGTTGGGAACCTGCCTCTCCCCTGTCACAGTTTCTGGATGATCCTTCCATCCCTAAGTTACATTCCGAACCGGCAAAGATTATCCTCTCCTTACAGTCTGATTTTCTTGGAAGTGATGGGAACGCTCCCTCGTACATCCAGGGTTTTGCCTCAAGTCGCCGTATTTCCAGCCCTTCGGATCGAATGAACCGTCTCTGGGTTTTCGAGGGCCCCATGACGCTGACAGGGGCCAATGCCGATGTGCGCATCAGGGTGCGGCCTTCCGGGATAGCGTCACTGGCCTATGCGCTGATACGACTCCTGAACGAAGTGCATGGAATCGCACTGCCGTATGGAATGGATGCCAATTACCTGAAACCATACATGCCGGCAAAGACAGCTGAAACGCTGGGGTTGGAACTGGTGAATTTGGAGCTGCTTGCCAGGGATCTGGCAGAAGCCCGACAATCAGTCCAGGTTCTGGCCGGCCCATCCCTTCCCGCCGAAGCAAGCGTTGCCTCCAGCTTACTGAAAATAATGCTGGAAGCTGACGGGGATCAGTCAGGTTCCCACGGCAGCAGACTATTTGTCGCGGAAGCGGTATCAAACGCGGAGCTTCGAAACCTTATTGAAGAAGCAGCCGGGGGAAAATTTTCGGGTGCAATATTCTGGGGCGTTAATCCGGCCTATGCATTTCCTGAAGCATCTCTATGGAAGGAAGCAGTTGGAAACATCCCCGACACCTTCAGGATCGGTCCGTACGAGGATGAAACGGCAACGGACTGCGACTGGAGACTTCCGGAGCATCACTGGCTCGAAGCCTGGGGCGACTTCCTGTCCACATCCCGGTTTGTCAGCCTGCGCCAGCCGACAATCGGTCCTCTACATAGTACAAGGCAGGGAGAAGACATTCTCCTTGCCTGCATGCGAGACATGGATCTGCAGGTTCCCGGCAGCTACCGGGAATATATCAAGACCGTGTGGAAATCCCGTATATACCCGGGGAACAGCCCGGTCCGGTTCGATGATTACTGGAACGCGGCGCTCCATAACGGTGGCGCTGAGAGTATCAGGGAATTCAGCAGCTTCCTGCAAGGCAGCTGGCAAACGGCTGAACTTCGGGGCGTTTGGAGCTCGCTTGGGAGCGAATCGAAAGAAGATGTGCCCAACGCCGGGAACGAAGCGGCGGCCGATGCAATCGACGGGATGGAACTGGTACTGGCTCCTCAAGCAGGCGTCTACGACGGCCGTTATGCCAACAACGGCTGGCTCAATGAACTTCCCGATCCGGTCACCAGGGCGACCTGGGGAAATCCATTGTCCCTTTCCATTGCGGATGCCGAACGCCTGGGAGTCGGCAATGGGGACGTAGTTGAAGTTACCAATGGAGAGACAACCATTGAAGCACCGGTACTGATCCAGCCCGGACAATGTCCCGGTGTGGCAGCGCTGGCTCTCGGGTATGGGAGACGAAGCGGCAGTGTCGCCGCCGGAATCGGCGTGAACGCCTATCCTTTACTGAACAACTCGCCGGGATCCCCGCTCCTGGCTCCCGGAATAAGCATGCGACGAAAAAACACCCGGGAGAGGCGTCCTCTTCCCCTCACCCAGACGCACGATCGTATGGAGGGCCGCGACCTGGCCCGCTCATGGACTCTAAACCGGTATGCTCTGGAATCGGGAAAAGAAAAAGTCCATGATCCGCACCATCATGCGTCCCTGATTCCCGAAAGGAAATACCCGGAGCACAAATGGAGCATGGCGGTGGATCTGTCGGCCTGTGTCGGATGCAGTGCCTGCGTCATCGCCTGCCAGAGCGAAAACAATATTCCCGTTGTAGGCCCTGAACAGGTTCTGAAAGGCCGGCATATGCACTGGATCCGCATCGATCGCTATTACGAGGGGGATCCGCATGATCCGCGGGTCCTGCATCAGCCCATGTTCTGCCAGCACTGCGATGATGCCCCGTGTGAAATCGTCTGCCCGGTCAATGCGACGACCCACAGCCCGGACGGGCTGAACCAGATGGCCTACAACCGGTGCGTGGGAACGCGCTACTGTTCGAACAACTGCCCTTTCAAGGTCCGCCGTTTCAACTTTTTCGACTACACCTCCATGAAGAAGGAACCGGAAAACCTGGTTTTCAACCCGGAGGTGACCGTACGGCCGCGGGGTGTGATGGAGAAATGCACGCTCTGCATCCAGCGCATTCAGAATGCAAAACAGAAGGCAAAGGTTGAAGACCGCAGCATCAAAGACGGGGACATTGTTCCCGCATGTGCCGCTGCCTGCCCGGCGGGGGCGATTGTGTTCGGCGACCTGAACGATCCCGACAGCCGTGTTGCGAAATTGTCGAAATCAAATCGGGCGTATCACATGCTGGAAGAACTTGGGATCAAGCCTTCTGTTACATACTTGGCGGACATTTCACATCCGGCGATTATCGAGGAGTTGAGATGAAACCGGAAGCGGTCCTGGAAAAGCTGAAACCCGCACCCGTGATTACGGGCCATGTACGCCTGGGGGACCTGGACGATCAGCTTTTAACGCCTGTAGGCGAGAAGCCGCCGCTGGCATGGTTCATTGCTTTCGCGATGACATCCACGGCGACCCTGATCGGCATGGCCCTCATCGGCTATACCATCGCGACGGGCATCGGCGTCTGGGGGAACAACATCCCTGTGGCATGGGCTTTCGATATCATTAATTTCGTTTTCTGGGTCGGGATCGGGCATGCGGGCACCCTGATTTCGGCAATCCTGCTCCTGTTCCGGGCGCGCTGGCGCAACGGGGTTTCGCGTTTTGCGGAAGCCATGACCATTTTCGCCGTGATCTGTGCCACCCTGTTTCCGTTGATCCATGTCGGCAGGCCCTGGCTGGCCTTCTGGCTGGGTCCCTATCCCAATCAGCGCGGCATATGGCCCAACTTCCGATCCCCGCTTCTCTGGGACGTATTCGCCGTCAATACCTACTTCCTGGTTTCGCTGCTTTTCTGGTACATAGGGCTGATTCCGGATATTGCTTCCATGCGGGACCGGGCTGCAAACAAGATAAGAAAGTTTGTTTATTCGGCGCTCAGCCTGGGTTGGCGCGGCGCATCCAGGCACTGGCGGCATTATGAAAAAGCCTACCTGATTATTGCCGGGCTCGCGACGGGGCTGGTTCTTTCGGTACACAGCGTGGTTTCTTTCGATTTTGCCGTGTCTCTTGTGCCCGGCTGGCATATGACGATCTTTCCGCCCTACTTCGTCGCGGGCGCCATCTTTGCCGGATTTGCAATGGTCGTCATGGCCATGGTCGTGGTGCGACGGACAATGCGGCTGGAGCACCTCATCACCGATTACCACCTGGAGGTGATGAACAAGGTCATCCTGGCCTGTTCCTGCCTGATGGGTTATGCGTACCTGCTCGAAGGATTCACCGCCTGGTACAGTATGAACGACTATATCCACCACACCTTCCTGCAATACATCTTCGGAACGTACTGGTGGGCCGGGTGGCTGACGATCACGTGCAATATCCTGATTCCCCAGTTGTTGTGGTTTAAATGGTTCCGAACGAAATACTTCGGTATGATTTTTGTATCTCTTTCGGTGACGGTCGGCATGTGGTTCGAGCGATTCGTCATTATCGTCAGCTCGCTGCATGAAGACTTCCTGCCGTCTTCCTGGCACATTTACATGCCGACATATGTGGACTACGGCATTCTCCTCGGCTCCTTCGGACTTTTCTTTACCCTCGTGCTTCTCTTTGCCAGGGTTCTGCCGGTGATCGCCACAACGGAAATGAAGATGGTTCTGCCCGGATCGCAGCCGCACCGGGAAGGGGGATCTCATGAATAATAGAGAGGTCTTTTCGGTCCTTGGGATATTCGACAGCGCACAATCGCTTATGAGGGCGATCCCCGAAGTAAAATCCGGCGCGGCGGCAAAACTGGAAGCCTACACACCCTATCCGGTCCATGGTCTCGATGAAGCCCTGGGCCTGCGGAAATCCCCGATAGCAGGGATGGTTCTCGTTATGGCCGTTATCGGCTCCATTGCCGCTCTGGGCCTGGAATTCTGGACCAGCGGCGTGGACTACCCCCAGGTGACGGCCGGCAAACCCTATTTTTCATGGGAAGCTTTTGTTCCCATTATGTTCGAACTGACGGTTCTCTTCGCGGCGTTCACGGCGGGCCTTGGAATGCTGCTGCTCCTGAATCGCCTTCCGTTTTTCCGACATCCGATGCTCGCGGCCAGGTCGATGCCGCTTATAACGCGGGACAAGTTCGCCCTTGCGGTCGAGGCGGGCGGGAAAACGATCGATGTGGAGGAGATTTCCGCCCTGCTTCGGGATTCCGGCGCGGCATCTGTTGAGGTGGTGGAATCTCCACCGGTACACGGGCTTGCTTCTCCGAGGTTTTTCTTTCGAGTCCTGATTGCGATAGCGATTGCCTGCTGTGTTGCGGGCTACGCGACATACTGGGCGATGAAACTTTTTCCGAAAGCCATCCCTATGGTGCATATGCTGGATCAGCCACGGCTGGGTCCACAGCAGGGAAATACCTTTTTTACGGACGGCTCCGGCATGCGGATGCCGGTTGAGGGGACCGTTTCGCGAATTTCAATTCCTTATACCGTCGACGAACAGGAAGACCCCTCGGCAATGGGAAATCCGCTGCCGAGAACCGCACCGGTTCTCGGCCGGGGGCGGCAGTTGTTTAACGATTACTGTTCCGTGTGTCACGGTATTCTTGGAAATGGTGAAACCACACTCACTGCGGCGTATGAAGCCAAACCGACCAATTTATTGTCGAAGAATATTGCGGCGCTGACGGATGGGAGCATGTATCACGTAATCATGAAGGGAAAAAACTCGATGCCTTCCTATTCGGCCGATCTGTCTCAGGATGAACGTTGGGCGGTGCTGCATTATGTCCGAGTGCTCCAGAGGGCTCTCGATGCAAAAGATGAGGATGTCTCATCAGCACAAAAAGAATGAGGATCGGCTTTCAATACTTGTAAATGAATTGTAATGAGGGATGGTTCTATGAGCCAGGTTAAAAAATTTAAAGAAGCCATAAATATATTTCTTGCGCCTTTGCGTTAAGCAGTTCCTTGCGCCTTCGCGTTATTGGTGTAGAAACCTGGGATAGGCATGATATTCGGGAACCGGAATTTGAATATTTTAATTAGCATGAGGAGGTTCCGTAGTGACGGGTAGAGAAAGAAGAGCCGGAATGATACTGGTTTTAGGGTGTATTGTCGGACTAGCCGGAATCGCTCTGACCTTCTTTGTGTCCGGAATGCAGCGGTTCTGGATCAACTGGATCATCTGGTTCCTGTTTCTTCTGACCGCCGGATTGGGGTGCCTGTTTATTGTGGCTCTCGAACACGTCGTCGGCGCCAGGTGGAGCACTCCGCTTCGCAGAATCCCTGAACGTCTTTCAGGACTCACTATACTGATGGTTCCGGTGGCGCTGGTTGCCCTGTTTTCCCTGCCGGTTCTCTATCCCTGGGCAAGGCCCGAAGTCCTGAGGGATCCGATGGTCGCCGGTAAAGCGGTCTGGCTGAATATCCCGTTCTTCTCCCTGCGGGTTGTCGCCTGTCTTGTTCTTTGGGCGCTGTCATACTGGATTTTTGTAAGCCGTTCCATCCGGCAGGATCGCCATGGGGATCCTGGATATACTGTCCGGGTTCGACGTTTCGCGCCCCTGTTTATGGCCATATTCGGGATCACGCTTACGGTGGTCGCCTTCGACTGGATCTCGAGCCTGGATCCCCTCTGGTACAGCGATATCTTCGGTGTCTACCTGTTTGCAGGGACCTTTCTCGCCGGGCTTGCAGTCACGACTCTGGCGGTTCTGTACCTCAGAAAACGGGGACGTCTTCAGGAAATTAAACCGGATCATCTGTACAACCTGGGCGGCTTTCTATTCGCCTTTATAGTTTTCTGGTCCTATATAGGATTCGCGCAGTATCTTCTGATGTGGTACGCCAATATTCCCGAGGAAGTGCTATGGTATAAAGAACGTCTCTCGGGGGGATGGGGCGTCGTTCTGCTGGCCATGGCGCTGTTACATTTCCTGGTGCCGTTTTTTATTTTAATGGCGCGCAATGCAAAGAGCGATCCCAGGTTTCTCTCCGGCGCGGCCGCACTGGTGCTTTTTTCCCATTTGCTAGATCTGTACTGGATGATTTATCCCGCTCTGAAAGAGAAGTCCTTTTTCGGGTGGCAGGAATTGTCTTTTGCCGTTTTGTTTGTTTCGGCAGCCCTGTTATGGATACGGCGGTCCATGAAACGCGGTGAGGATATGCCTGTCGGAGATCCAATGCTCCGTGAGGGTTTGGGATTCCGTCTATGATAGAAAAGTACGTGGATTCAAAAGAACTGAAGCAGCTGCTCTCGACCCTGGTGGCGATTGTAGGGTGTTTGATTATTGCAGCGCTGTTCGGCATCATCGTGGTGCCCGGTCTGCGCAATGCCAATAAGCCTGCAAAGCCTACGGCCGTTGCACCTGTAGTAGGAGAGTCCGGCTGGCTGGATCCGACGGAATTCCCCGCGCAGAAGGGAAGGGTGATCCCGCCCGTGGATCCCATGACCCTGATCAAGCCTTCCGATGAATTGGCTGATATCGGGGAAAAGCTCTATGAAACGAATTGCAGGACCTGCCACGGCAGTTTGGGGCGGGGAGACGGCCCTGCATCCAATGTCGATCCCCAGCCCCGCGATTTTACGGCTGCTGAAGGCTGGACCAACGGCCCCGATATGCCGAATGTCTATAAAACTTTGAGTGAAGGAATTCCGGGTACGTCCATGGCATCCTACGATTACCTGACCAAACGAGAACGTATGGCGCTGGTGCACTACGTTCAGTTCCTTGGAGGCTATGGCGACTCGGCTGGCAGTGCGGAAGCCATGCAGGCTTTGGCCGGAGAACTGGCCGCGCCCGGAGAAACAACCAATAATAAAATACCCGTAAGCATGGCGATGGAAAAACTGGAGGGCGAATTTGTTTTTCCTCTCCCGCTAATGATTCCTATCGATGACCGGAGCCCGGGAGCCGACATACTGCGCCGGACCGTGACGGATGCGTCTCGCGCCGCACAGGTTCTTCATGCATCCGAAATATGGCGAGCAGGTCCGGATGCTCTTGCGCGAAGCATTTTGCCCGATATACCGTCCAATGGATTTTCCACGAAACTGGCGACATTGAAACCATCCGAATGGCAGACGTTGTATGATGCGCTTTTGAGGCGGATCCGACCGAACTAGAGGAGGTATTATGAAGGCGCGGATATTTATTCTAGCAGTATTTATCGCCGTAAGTTCCATGACGGGTTTTTCCCAGATGAAATCCGGGTCGGAAGTGGATGTCGACGAAAAACTTGGTGAGACTATCGCCATGGATATTCCCCTCAAGGATGAAAACGGCAACGATATTACGCTGGGTTCATTGGTAGACAGGCCTACGATTCTCATATTCAACTATTTCCGTTGTCCGGGAATCTGCCCCATTTTACTCAGCAGCGTAGTGAATGTTGTCAACGAAATGTCCCTTGAGCCCGGCAAGGATTATCGTCTGGTTGCGGTCAGTTTCGATCCGACCGATACGCCGGAAATGGCCCGCCAGAAAAAGGCCAACTACCTGAACATGATGCGAAGGCCTTTCCCGCCCGATGCATGGCACTTTCTTACGGGGAGCGGGGAGAATACCAGGGTGGTCGCGGACTCGGCCGGGTTCGGGTATCGCAAGCAGAGCGAAGACATGTACATGCATCCGGGGGTGATTATACTGCTTACGCCCGAGGGAATCATCAGCCGCTATATAGACGGCACCAGCTACCAGCCGGCCGAAGTAACCATGGCGATACAGGAGGCTGCTGCCGGCCAGGTGCGTCCCACGATTTCGAAAGTACTGTCGTTCTGTTACAGCTACGATCCCGAAGGTCGGCGGTATGTATTCAGTATCACCCGGTTTTTCGGCGCTGCAATTCTGGCGGTGGTCGTAGTGTTCATGGTCTTTGTTGTCTTAAGAAAAAAGAATAATAGGCCGGAATAGTAATTCGGCAATTGTAGACAATTGCACGTTCGAGGCGTTCGAGGTTTTTATGAGTTACCTGGAAGAAGGGGGAGGCAAGGGGATCCGGAGCTGGATTTTCTCAACGGATCACAAAAGGATCGGGATTCTGTATCTTGCTTCCATGATGTTTCTTTTTTTCATTGCTGTGGTTTTCGGCGTGCTCATGCGGATAGAGCAAATGACGCTCGATCCTCCGATATTTCCCGCCCAGATGTACAACGCGCTTTTCACGCTGCACGGCGTCATAATGATTTTTATGTTCGTCCTGCCCGGGCTTTCCGCCATTTTCGGCAATTTCTTCCTGCCGATTATGATCGGCGCAAAAGATGTGGCTTTTCCCCGCCTGAACCTGATGTCCTGGTATTTCTTTAT
>JAFGTD010000148.1 GCA_016934295.1 Acidobacteriota bacterium | reverse complement strand
CCTCGGGTGACTGGTTCTATTTCAACTTTCGTCTGTATGGCGCCGCCAATCGCAGGATCAATGTCGAGTTCACGAGTTCGGAAGTGCTCGGCCCGCTCGGACCCGCAGTGCGCCATGACGATTCCGTAGCCTGGAGCTGGCTCGGGGCCGGGTCTCTGCGAGGGTATTCGGCGTTTACCTGTCGACTGCCGTTGGCCGCTGCATCCACACACTTTGCCTTTGCCGTGCCGTACACCAGATCGAATCTGGATGTCTTCCTTCAGCGCCACCAGCATAAGTCCGACCTGCATGTGGAGCAGCTCTGCCAAAGCCGCAAAGGGCGCGTGGTGCCACAGATTCGTCTCGGGAAACGCGGTGCCGATTTCGGTTTGGCACTGACCTGTCGTCATCATGCCTGCGAGATGGTTGGAAACTATGTTTTGGAGGGATTCATAGAGGCGGTACTGGCACGCGACCGGATCGGAGAGCGGCTGCGGCAATTGGATATCCTTATTGTTCCATTCGCAGACATGGACGGCGTTGAGGATGGCGACCAGGGCAAGAATCGTCTGCCTTATGACCATAACCATGATTACGGTACCGCGCAGATCTATCCCGAGACGCGCGCCATAAAGAAAACGCTTTCTGCTTGGCAAGGTCGCCTGCGCGTGGTGCTTGACCTGCACTGCCCGGGAATTCGAGGCGACCAAAACAGTCATGTTTTCTTTTCCAGCGCTCGGAAAACGTGGAGCGAAGTGCTGAAGTTCGGATCACTCTTTCCCCGTTATGCGACCGGTACGCTAAGAATCGATCCACGATTTCATGTGGCATATGGGGAGAAGTGGAATCAGGATTCTCCTCATCTGCTGCTAAAGCATTGGGCGAGCGAACTTCCTGGCGTAGTCATTGCGAGCACGCTTGAAGTTCCGTATGCACTCGCCGGAGGCGAGGTTGTTCTGCCTGATTCGGCGCGCTCATTCGGGCACGACCTTGCCACGACCCTTGCCGAGTATGGGACATGAGGTTAGGTTTTGTGCCGAAAGATTGATTGCCAACCGGAGACGCACATGAGTAGCGAACCGGCAGGTGCAGGCGATGCTTGACAGCGCGCTGCCCCCCGACGTTAAAAAAGGGCGGTATACGAGAACGGCGACGACAACAAAGGAGGCTAAAGACGAAAGCCAACCAGTCACTTCAGCGGACAAAGTACCGCCCCTGAGCTCAGGCGTTGCGATTCCCGCGAAATCTTTGTCGTTCGGTTTGCGAACTTCGCAAGACGGGGATAGATTCACACAGAGGAAAGAGAGGAAAGGGAGGGTGAAGAAGACCTTCCTTGCCTCCGTTGCCTCCTTGTAAAAATGGATTTGGTTTTAACAAGCCGCTTCTGCCAACCGGCTGCCGCCGGCGACAGAGCTGGACGTGGGGCATTAGAGGAACATGAAGAAGCGATGCGAGTGGTGCAGCAGTGATCCTCTGTATGTTGCCTACCACGATGAAGAGTGGGGTGTCCCTGTTCATGATGACCGCCTGTTGTTTGAGCTCCTTGTGCTGGAAGGAGCGCAGGCTGGACTAAGCTGGCTTACCATCCTGAGGAAACGGGAGAACTATCGCAAGGCGTTTGACGCCTTCGAGTGTGAGCGTGTTGCCAGATACACAGGGCATGACGTGACGCGCTTGCTCTCAGACTCCGGCATCGTACGGAATCGGCTCAAGATCGAATCGACCATCAAGAACGCTCGCAGCGTTCTTGAAATCCGGAATGAATGGGGTTCTCTGGATGCGTACCTCTGGCGCTATGTTGATGGCGTCCCAAAGCAGAACGTGTGGAAATCTATGTCGGAGTTGCCCGCAAAGACCGAAAGGTCCGACATGATGAGCAAGGATTTGAGGAAGCGAGGATTCAACTTCGTGGGCTCAACAATCTGCTACGCATTCATGCAGGCGGTCGGCATGGTGAACGACCATGCCACAGATTGCTTTCGTTATCAGGAAATCAAAAGAAAAAGCCCAACAAAAACCTTCAGCGTACGCGCAGGAGCGCTCCGTTGAGGTTGCTCGCTATAGGAGGAATCATGAAAAAGATAATAAGCTTAGTCACGATGGCAGTTTTCATCGTGCTCGTTTCATTTGCATCAAATGTTTTTGCTTGTTCGGCATTCTATCTTCAAGATGACACTACCGGCGTATTAGGGAGAAATTTGGATGTGGGATTTAGCGAAGGATCTATTTTTGTTAATTTGCGGGCTCAGAGAAAGCAAAGTATAATTTCACCTTACCAATGGTCAGCCAAGTACGGAAGCGTTACTTTTAACCTATTCGGGATCGGCTTCCCCGTCGGCGGAATGAATGAAGCCGGCCTTGTCGTGGAACACCTTCATTTGGGCAACACAAAATATCCGCCTGTTGATCAACGTCCGGGAATTCTTGAATTTGAATGGATTCAGTATATGCTGGATACCTGCGAGTCAGTAAGTCAAGTAGTTGCTGCCAGCGAAAAGATACGTATATCCCCTGACCGGATCGGAATGCATTTTTTGATTTGTGATCGCGGTGGAGACACAGCACTTTTCGAATTTTTAGACGGTCAACTCATCGTGACCCCAAAGAAAGAATTCCTAAAGCAGGCCGCTATTACCAATGATGCTTACGCTTATTCGATCAAGCAATTAAGGGATTATCAGGGTTTTGGCGGTTCCAAGCCTATTCCCTACAAGCAAAGCGGAAGCCTGGAACGATTCGTTGTAGTTGCCGATCAAATTAATAAATATGGAGCAAAAATGACTGATGAAGGTATTTCTGATTATTCATTCAGCATTTTAGATTCGGTAAACTCTGGGACGCTCTTAAGCGTTATATATAATTCTGCTGATAAGAAGTTGACTTACAAAACACGCAAAAATTCAAACTCCAGAACCATCGACCTGAAGAGTATTGATTTTACTTATGCGAACGAATCAATCATGATAGATATGCATGACAATAGAGTGTCCCCCGGGCATTTTAATAAATCCTCAAACACAGCGTTGATTCGCAAGGTTATTCCAGGCAACAAATTTTTAAATTTAGAAAAACATATCGATAAAATTATCGATTATCCGGATGCTATTGGGAACAAGGAATAGTATTTTGATGACGGCTGCAGTGGACGGCTAACCGCCGCCGCTGAGCCAGGCGATCTGAAACCTGAAGGATATGATGCAACAGATGACACCAAAGGAACGATGGATGGCAGCCATTCGGATGAAGCCGGTCGACCGCTTGCCCTTCTGGCCTAAACTGGACGCTGCCTATCCCAAGGCGCAACAGGCGCCGTTTCGTGGGATGGACTTGGACGCCATTCACGACTGGATTGGCAGCGACAGACACACATGGATTGCGGGTTGCACGCGTGAAGTCCGCAAGCGCACGACGGTCGACACCTCTCAGGAGAACGGCACGATGCGAACGGTTTACCGCTCTCCGAGGGGCGAACTGCAACTTGTACGCAGGTTTGACGCACCGTCGCATTCCTGGCATCCGACGGAGTTCCCAGTCCGGACGATCAAGGACATTCGCCTGATGACCGAGATGTTCGAGGATGTCGCCGTGGAACTGGATGCCGACCAATTGCGGAAGGCGCAAAGTCAAGCAGAGCAGACCGGCCAGGACGCGCTTACCAGCAATGTGATTGGCGAATCGCCCTTGATGCACTGGGTCGAATGGGTCGCTGGAGTTGAAAACGCTCATTTGCTCCTGATGGATCATCAACAGGAAGTCGAAGCGCTTTTCGAGGCCATGCACAGCGTTCTTCTTCAGAATACGAAGCTTCTTTGCGAGCATAGCCCGGCGGATGTGCTCTACCTGATCGAGAACACGTCCACGACCCTCATCTCTCCCGACCAATACCGTCAGTACTGTGCTCGCCACGTAGGAGAATATGCCCGTCTGACGAAAGCGGCAGACCGTGACCTGATCTTGCACATGTGTGGACATCTCAAGGCGCTATTGCCTGACTTGGCCGACATCCCGGCGCAAGCGTTCGAAGCCTTCACATCCCCGACTCTCGGCAACACGACCCTGCTGGATGGTCGGACTGCCTGCCCCGACACGTGTCTCATCGGGGGAACCAACGCCATGTTGTGGACCAAGGAACCGGATGAAATCATTTCGAAGATTGAAGAGGATCTCAATGAACTGCCGCATCATCGAGGGATCGTGATGACATCAGCCGGGGTCATGCCCCCCATATGCAAACCGGAAACTATCAAGCGAGTCTGCGAGCGGGTGAAACAGTACCCGGCAAGGATGAATTGAGCCTGACAAGCCGGATGCTCGCGACGTTATGAATACAGAAAATACGATGTTTCGGATGTTTTATGAGACCGCGGAAGCAGGCGAATCATTTGACTGCGCAACCCCTGTTGCGCTTTGACTTGTGGCACCTCAGAGCAATATCAAGTGAAAGCGGTGCCAGTCTTCGCCCTTCCGGCTACGACTCGACATGCTGGGGGCACCGCAGTCCAAAGACGGCTGCGCCGTCAGGTTTTGCGTGCCTATGACGCTCAGGAAGGGACTGCGGCTTCGCCGCCCGTTAATCCTGCAGAATCTTTGCCATTGGATTTGCGAACCTCGCAAGACGGGGATAGATTCACACAGAGGAAAGAGAGGAAAGAGAGGGTGAAGAAGACCTTCCTTGCCTCCGTTATCTGCTTGTAAAAATGGATTTGGTTTTAACAAGCCGCTTCTGGCAACCGGCTGTCGCCGGCACCAGAGCTAAGCGTTGGATCGTAAAGAAAACAAAATAACAATGGAGGTGCAGCATGACTCATTCAGTAGGCAACAACAATCTATGTCTTCTCGCGGCTGTTTGTTTGTCGATTGTCGCCATGCCATCATATGGACAGCGCCCGCAAAACCCCGAAGCGAGTCCCTTCGACAAAACCGACACAAATGGCGACGGGAAATTGTCAAGAACAGAATTCAAAGGCCCAGCCAGAGTATTCGTAGATATGGATAGCAACAAAGATGGTTTCGTCAGCCGAGACGAGGCACGATCCTTCGCGGAATCCAGAAACAGCGCTAAAGGACCTAGGCATGAACAAGTCACAGAACAGGCCGAAGCGTATCCCGATCTTGAAATCCTCAAATACGATAAGGCGAAGACGTTTCCAGGCAACGTAATCTTCGTGGATAAATTGGCAAATAGGGTGGTGGAGGCAACCGTTCAAGGGAAGGTGGTCTGGGAGTGTGCAGGGCCGCAGATGTGCAGTATCAATCCCGCAATGCAGGGTGCATGTGGCACAAAGTTGATGGATGTAGAACTTCTGCCAAACAACAACCTGCTGGTTCTCAATGGCGGCAATGGTGTTTACGAGATCAACCGCGATGGAAAGGTCATCTGGCAGTATCTCAACGATACGGTTTCGCATGATGCGGACCGGCTGAAAAACGGCAACACGCTCATGGCCTGCGTGGGGGCGGAAGCCAACGCAGAATTCCCCTACACAAAACCGCAGGCCATTGAAGTTAATACGCAAGGTAAGATCGTCTGGGAATGGCACGCCAAGGATGACTACGCGAACAGCAAATACAAGAATGTCCGCAGCGGGGATGCGAAAGACTGGACGCACATGAATTCCGTACAGCGGCTGCCAGACGGCAACACGCTTCTTAGCGTGCGCAACTGGAACCTGCTTGTTGCCGTGGACAAGAATGGCAAGACGGTTTGGACTACCGGTGCAAAGGAAGTACCTGTGCCAGGCACCTTCGGCAAAGAATCCCCGCAGTGTCCGCACACGCCGGTGATGCTCGACGACGACATCATCATCGTTTCGGAATCGGTCAAGGGCTCGGTGATCGAGTGGAGCCGGAAGCAGAAAGGAGTAGTATGGCGATATCCAGAGAAAGCCGGAATGCGGAGGGATGACTGGCTTTTTATCCGTGCAGCACACCGCTTGCCGAATGGGAACACATTCATCATCGACTCACGCGGACAATTTCTGGAGGTAACGCATGCAGGCGAGATCGTCTGGCAGGCGCGACTTAAGAACTTCAAAGACCTGCGACCGGGGAAAGACAAAGCTATACCGCAAGAATCGCCTTGCTTCAACGCTGACCGCCGGGGAATGCCATACTATGGCGGCCGATAGACCCGATATTTCAGAAAAACAGGGAAAGGAATGGGTCTGAACGACGTTTGTATGATTGAAAACTTCATCTTTTGCAGTATATTTGACAAAAGGCTACCGAGGAGTCGTAAATATGCCGGAGATATGAAGATCTCTAGTGATTGTGATAACGATGTATACAGATTTTTGGCAGCGTTTTTGGTAACCGTTAAGCTGGGGTGTTCTGAGGCTAGAACCGTAGTTT
>JAFGTD010000147.1 GCA_016934295.1 Acidobacteriota bacterium | reverse complement strand
TGGGGAAAAAGGCGAAGGAATACATGGAATCGGGAGCCCTGGTGCCCGACGAACTTGTAGATGCCATTGTCGCCGAGCGTCTGAAACGCGAGGACTGCGGCGAGGGTTTGATCCTGGACGGGTATCCGCGCACGATTTCCCAGGCGGAGGCGCTGCAATCCATATTCCTGCAGGACGGCTCTGCGGTGCTGACAATCGGGGTTGAGGTCGGCGACGGCATATTGATAGACCGTCTGTCGTCCCGTTGGACCTGCCCCAAGTGCGGCAAGATGTTCAATGCCAATCTGGATCCGTCGAAGGTCGGCGGCACCTGCGATGCCTGCGGCGCCGGTTTGGTCCAGCGCAAGGATGACACAAAGGAAGTTATTGCCGAGAGGTTGCAGGTATATCATAAAGCGACCCGGCCCTTGATACAGTATTACCAGGAGAAGGATTTATATTTCGGAGTCGATGGAGATCAACCCATCGAAACGATCTGCGAATCCATAATGAATCGAATTAAGAGTGGTGCATAAGGGGGGGCACCCCGGATTTTTATCCGCCATTATTAATTCCTATAACAAAACCGGTTCGTACCTATGCCTAAAGAAGATGCCATTGAAGTCGTCGGAACGGTGGTGGAAACGCTGCCCAATGCCATGTTCCGGGTGGAGCTGGAAAACAAACATATGGTTTTGGCCCATGTGTCCGGGAAAATGCGCAAGAATTTCATCCGCATTCTGCCCGGCGATAAGATCCTGGTCGAACTGTCCCCCTATGATTTGACGCGGGGGCGCATTGTGTATCGCTATAAGTAAGCAGTGGGCAGTAGGCAGTGGGCAGTGGGCAGTACGGCACTGCAAATAGAAAACGGCATTTTTAAATAGGAGGATGCAGTAATCAGATATAAAAGGTATAAGGCAGTTTTCGGGAAATGCGCCCAAATTAATACTGCTGACTGCCGACTGACTACTGCCAACTGGATATGAAAGTAAGAGCGTCGGTTAAAAAGTTTTGCTCCAAGTGTAAGATTGTGCGCCGTAAAAGGGTTGTCCAGGTTCGTTGTGTTAATCCAAAGCACAAACAGCGCCAGGGATAAAGGGAGGTAGGAATTGGCTAGAATTGCAGGAGTGGACCTTCCGCTGAACAAGAAAATTCGGATCGGTTTGACTTACATCTATGGTATCGGGCACAGCCGTGCCGCTAAAATTTGCGAAGAGGCCCAGATAGATTCCTCGACCAAAGTGAAAGACCTGACCGAAGACGAAACGGTGCGTGTTCGAAATATTATCCAGCGGGATGGAATGGTTGAAGGGGACCTGCGCAAAGCGGTCTCCATGGATATTAAGCGGCTTATGGAGATAGGTTCGTACAGGGGATTGCGACACCGGCGCGGACTTCCCGTCCGGGGGCAGCGCACCCATACGAACTCCCGGACTCGCAAGGGGCCGCGACGAGTCATCGGCAAAAAGTAGAAAGGCTTGCTGGAGTCATTTATGGCAGAGAAACAGAAGAAGAAAACGGTCAAGCGAAAATCGGCGAAAAAACGGGAGAAGCTCAATATCCCGGCCGGGATGGCGCACATCCTCGCGACCTTCAATAATACTATTATCAGTATCACGGATCTTGAGGGGAATATGCTGGCGACATCCAGCTCCGGCGCCGTCGGGTTTAAAGGATCCAGAAAGGGTACGCCCTATGCCGCGCAGCAGGCCGCCGCGATCGTAGCGAATACGGCCAAGGAATACGGCATGCGTACGGTACATGTTCGTCTGAAAGGGCCCGGGGCCGGGCGTGAATCGGCTATTCGGGCGCTTCAGAATGCGGGGCTGGAAGTGAAGGCGATTCGAGATATTACTCCAATCCCTCATAACGGTTGTCGGCCGCCCAAACGACGCAGAGTGTAAAACCTATTATGAATGACGAATTCCGAATGACGAATGGCAGATATTTTACCCCGCCGCGTGCACCGTTCGTTGTTCGCAATTCGTCATTCCGATTAGAAAAGGAGTCATACGTTGGCTAGATACCGTGACGCGAAATGTCGGCTTTGCCGGCGGGAAGGACAGAAGCTATTCCTCAAGGGAGATCGCTGCTACAGAGACTCCTGCGCCGTGGAAAAACGCAATTTCCCTCCCGGACAACACGGCCGCGGCCATCGCCCCAAGACAGTTGGATACGGCATTCAGTTGCGCGAGAAACAGAAAGTGCGCCGTATTTACGGGGTGCTGGAAAAACAGTTTTCCAATTATTTCAGTAAAGCGGAGAAGAAGAAGGGAATTACCGGCGAAAACCTGTTGATCATGCTGGAATGCCGGATTGATAACGTGGTCTGCCGCCTGGGATTCGCTCCATCGCGTGATAAAGCCCGACAATTGGTAGCCCACGGACATGTTCTCGTTAATGGACGCAAAGTGAATATCCCGTCCGCTCAGATCAAGGCCGGTGATGTTATTTCATTACGGGAAAAGACCACGAAGAATCAGCAGGTGCTTGATGCGGTCGGTTCCGTCGGAGGGCGGGGCGGACTGCCGGCCTGGCTTGAACTGGATGCCGAAGGGCTGAAAGGGACGGTCCTGGCTCTACCCAAGCGCGAAGATATTCTAATGCCTATTGATGAGCAACTTATCGTGGAACTCTACTCGAAATAAAGGGAGAGATGAGGTAAGGGGAAAAATATGACTAGAGCTTTTCAGAAGCCTAAGAGGCTGATCTGCGACCTTGAAACCCTGAGTCCGACTTACGGCCACTTCTTTGCTCAGCCCTTTGAAAGAGGTTTCGGCACGACGATCGGAAATGCATTGCGCCGGGTCCTGCTGTCATCTATTGAGGGAGCGGCAATTACGGCTGTGAAGATCGAGGGGGTTCTTCACGAGTTTACTCCGATACCCAATGTGACGGAGGACGCTGCCAATATCATTATGAACCTCAAGCAGGTTCCTCTAAAGATACATGTCGATCATGCGAAGACGATCTATCTTGAGGCGAATCAGCCGGGCGAATTGACCTCCGGAAGCATTACGTCCGACCCTGAGGTCGAGATTCTTGATCCGAACATTCATATCGCCACCATCGGTGAAGGGGGCGAACTGAAGATTGAAATGCGCATCAAGAAAGGGCGCGGATACGTGCAGGCGGATGAGAATTTTGAGGAAGACCTGCCCCTCGGCTACATTCCTCTGGACAGCGTTCATTCGCCGATCAAGCGGGTTAATTATGCCGTGGAAGCGGCAAGATTAGGCCAGACGACGGATTATGACAAGCTTGTCCTGGATGTCTGGACGAACGGCTGCATTTCTCCGCAGGATGCTATCGCGCAGGCTTCAAAGATTGTCAAAGACCACATGTTTATCTTCATCAATTTCGAGGAGATCCCGGAAGAGGAAGAGGAAGAGGTCGATCGTGAATCCGAGCGGATGTACGAGAATTTAAAGCGCTCCGTTGAGGAGCTGGAACTGTCCGTGCGGTCCTACAACTGCCTCAAAAATGCCGATATCAAGACCATCGGCGAACTCGTGGTGAAGACCGAAGCGGAAATGCTCAAGACAAAGAACTTCGGGCGAAAATCCTTGAATGAAATTAAAGAAATACTTTCCGAAATGGGCCTGTCGTTCGGCATGAAGCTGGATCCTGAGGGCAGGCCGGTTCCTATCCCGAAGATGGATTAGGCGGAAGAGCCGCCCCCTGCCGGAGGGCCGCTGACGCAGACGGAGATTGGATTCATGAGACATCGGGTTGCTGGAAAAAAATTGGGTCGCACCACGGCCCATCGGATGATGATGTTCAGAAACATGGTCACTTCGCTCCTGGACAAGGAGCGTATCCGAACTACGCTGGAACGCGCCAAGGCGGTTCGCCCCATCGCGGAACGGATGATTACGCTGGGAAAGCGTGAAACACTCCATGCACGCCGCCAGGCTTTAGCTTTTGTAAAGGATCCGGCGGTTGTTTCCAAGCTTTTTGATACGATAGCTCCACGGTTCTCCCAGAGACCCGGAGGATACACTCGAATTATCCGGCTGGGCAACAGAGATGGGGATGGAGCACAGATGGCTATTATTGAGTTGATCGGAAGCGAGTTCAAACCCTCCAAGAAGGAAAGCAAGGGAGCGAAGAAAAGTTCAAAGAAGACTGCTGCCGAAGACGAAAAGAAGGAAGCGTAACCGTCGTAATGAAGAACAGCCGGACAAAACAGAATTTCCCGACATCGATAGATTTCGGGAAGGTTCCAAGCGCCAAATTACCCACACAACTAGGCGATTTCATCATTTTCGGCTTCCAGGATCGGGAATCCGGAGAGGAAGCCGTCGCTCTTGTATCCGGGAATCCGAATCCGGATTCGGCCGCTCTGGTGCGCATCCATTCCCAGTGCCTGACCGGGGATGTTTTTTCCTCGAAGCGCTGCGATTGCGGCGATCAGCTCATAGCCGCCATGGATCTTATCGCAAAGTCCGGGTGCGGCGTCCTGGTCTACCAGCAGAAGGAAGGTCGCGGCATCGGACTGGTCAATAAAATTCACGCGTACGCCCTTCAGGACGGAGGGCTCGATACAGTGACTGCAAACAAGGAACTCGGTTTTGAAGCGGACCTCCGGGATTACCGAATGCCGGCTGAAATCCTGAAGTATCTGGGCGCCACGCGCATTCACCTTCTGTCCAATAATCCCGAAAAGGTCCAGGGGCTGGAGCAGGAGGGGATTGTTGTGGAAAAACGCGTCCCTCTCGAAATCGATCCGCACTCCCTGAGCGAAGACTATTTGAGGATCAAGAAGGAAAAGCTCGGGCATATCCTCGAGAAAGTATAAAAACAGCCCGCATCCCGCAGAAAAATCCCATTACAAATAGAAACATTGTGTCTCTGAGTGCGCCGGACTTCGCCCGGGACTATGTTTCATTCTGCTGAAAAACCTGGACACCCATATTCTCAGGTGCGTACTGGTATGGGAAAGTGCTTTA
>JAFGTD010000146.1 GCA_016934295.1 Acidobacteriota bacterium | reverse complement strand
TAACATAAGTGGAGCTTATCAGAAGCCATGAGAATTCCCGGATAGAATGGAATTTCTAAAAAAGTGCTTTTATTCCACCTATCCACTCAACGTTCAACGTTCAAACGTTCAAACATTTTTAAGTCACTCTGGCAATCGGCGCAATAGATTGGCAATGACATATTCTCCGGCATTTTGTGGATCGTAGCTGATTCCATCGCGTAATAGCGATTCAGCATCCGAACAAAATCCCCTGTCGTTGAGATGTTCTTCAAGGATCCCTATAAATTCCTCGCGGCCCGCCCTGGTTCCTTCCTGCTTCATATAGTGCTGAAAGGATTCAATAACTGCCAATGGATCGATCGGGCTTTCGGACGTTGTCAGCGCCCAATACAAATCGAACAGGTCCCTGCCGCGTTTCCGCTGAAACAATGCCCGCATTTTTGTGCCAAGCATTTCATGGATATCGTAACCCTTGATTCTGCTTTGAACGGTTTCGCCGCGGAATGGAAAACTAAACGGGATCTCGACCACTGATCTATGAGGCTTACGCTCCGTTACATTGACTTCAACCACTATGTCCAGAGAACGGCTCGGTTCCATGATGGAACGCACGGAGAATGTCATACGTAAAACTCTCGACGGTTTGACCGTGTTCCGTATCGCCAATGCGATTGTGTCCCACACGGACGCTTTTGGCAGGCCCAAAACATTCTTCAACACACGTCGAACGGCGCGCCGGATATGTTCCGCAGGACGAGATCCGACCACTACCAGATCGATGTCCTCGCTATAGCGGGCCGGGGGCGCGAGGTGTACCTTGTGCAGGAGCGTACCGCCACGCATGGCAATTTGAGAACTCAAGAAAGAATCATCAAACAGCGCCGTCATTGCCCGGCACAGCAGCAGATCCTGCTCGACCTGATATTGAGCCGACCAGGGCACGATGGATTGATGAAACAAAATATCCTGTCGGGTAATAGGAATCATAATTTCAGTTCACTGGAATTGTTGAGTACCTGCCAGCGTTCAACAATTGGGAAACTTCTATATTCACTTCTTGTCGGAGAAAGCGGGATGGCAGTCAGTGTATCAGGAAGCCAATCATATACAGCGTCGGCCAGCCTTTTTGCGCCTATGGCTTGAAAAACGAAACCGAGCCGCTGAGCATTGGTGGGTGCGTTTTCTATATTGAGCAGCCTTCTTAGTTCGCGGATTCGCAATTTGGGCAATAGCGGTGCGATCGTTTCAGCTGCACGATCAATTCCTCCAATACGGACAGCATACCGAACCAGATCAAAGGCTGTGGCTTCCGGTGTGCTGATGCAAAGCGGCGCTGGAGCCTGAGACAATTGCTGCGTTGGAATTTGCATAATATTGCTTTTCACGAAAAATCGGACCTGCACCCTGCCCACCCTTATCGCTCGGATGGGACGATCGGTCATCACTTGTGTGACCTGCAATGATTGCGGACTGGAACCAAACTCACTTGCGGCAGACTGAAGCGCGAGATAGTAAGGACGGCCAAGCCAATCGAAATAATCCTGCAACCACCAGATTGCCGGAGGCGCTCCTATTGTGCGATGCTCGGGACCGATGATAAGAAAAAATGGCTGCCTGGGAGAAACCCTGATTGCCTTGCCGGTAAGCCTTCGCAATTGACTTTTCGCTGCAATGGCCGACAGCCCGGATTCCTCCATGAATTCATCAAGTGAAAAAGTGACACGGCCTAAAGCTAAACGTTTATCGATAAATGCTTCTGCCGCACCAACTTGTCGGTATGTCTTGCCATTTGGAGATATTTTATTCATTTGCACATAATACCGTCTGACGCTATATTATGCAAACGAATTATCAACATAGAATGAACAATGAATCGCAATCAATAAACCGATGTACGATTCTATTAAAGGTAGTCGCCCTTGCGTTAAGCAGTTCCTTTGCGTCTTCGCTGTCTTAGCGTCCTTGCGTTACTATCATTGCGTCGGCAGGAAGTTTTTCATGACCCAGACCTCTGGGGGTGATTCCATCTTCGAACCCCAATGCTGAAAAGCAAGCTGCTCTCCGTCAGGATGGGCGCTCATATGGTCGAGAGTTGTGGGCAATGAAAGACCCGTTTTCTGCGGCAACCCGGTGTCAATCGATATGCGCCACACATCCCAGCCGGATGTCTCCGGCGATCCTTTTATATACAATATATACTTACTGTCTGCAGACCATGCATACCGCTGCCTGTCAGGCTGGTTCTCCTTATCGAACTTGAAGAGTTTTGTGCTCTCGCCGCTCTCTAATGAAATAATCCTCAGAGCTTTTTCATCTGACGGGTAGCTTTCGATAATGGATATCCATTTTCTGTCCGGTGAAACGTACGCCGCTCCGCCTATCTCTGGCGATGCGCTAAAAAGAATTTTCTCGCTGCCGTCATCAAGGTTCCGCACGCAAAGCACGCCCTGGTTGCTTTTCTCATCAAATCGTCCGTATACAAAACTTTTTTCGTCCTTCCATCCTGCGGGAGGGCCCATGGGGACACCTTCTCTGGATCGAAGGACGTTTCTTGCTTTGCCCGTTTCCAAATTCAGATAGAAGATTCCATAACGGCTCCTGTTATCCCGTCCGAACAGAAGCATCGATTTCCCGTCGGGCGACCAACGTAAGTAGCTGAAACTTCTAGCCCCGGCTCGTACCAGCTCACGAGAGTATTCCCATTCTTCTCCGGTTTCCAGATTGCGAATGCAGGGTAAATCCACATAACTGATTCCGGTAGAGAGTACAGTTTGGCGCCCGGATGAAATGTAGGCCAGATATCTGCCGTCCGGCGAATATCTCGGAGAACGGTTGAAACCTTCTGAATGCTTGACCAGCTTTGTTGGGGGAGCGAGAAGTCCGCCCGTCTCCGGATCGAGTTTTGCAACGTACACAATTCTACTAATCCTGGTTGGGCTGGGAGCCCTGTTGATTACGGCCTTCCTCATGTTCCGCGGGCGCAATGAAGCGTAACCCATTCAGGAAACGGCCTCTTAATAACCGGTAGGGGCGAACCTTGTGTTCGCCCCTGTTCCTGATAAGTACAGATTCTGGAGGATACAGGAAATGCCGAAGGTCTGCCCCGGGTGGTTAACATACACGTTCGATAATCCTCTAAGAAAATGGATCCAGGACCCGCACAAGATTCTGTCGCTTCACGTCCGGGAAGGGATGCGCACAGCCGATATCGGATGCGGCATGGGTTACTTTTCGATTCCGATGGCAAAACTGGCTGGTGATTCCGGTTATGTCCAGGCTATCGACATTCAAAGCCAACGGCTCAAGCGGGTAACAAAACGGGCCGGGAAATCCGGAGTAGCGGACCGGATAGAGACGACTCTGGCAGACGACATCTCCCTGAAATTAAATCCGTCCATGGATTTCATCCTTGCTTTCGCCGTCATCCACGAGGTCCCTTCCGTTGAAAGCGTCTTCACGCAGGCCTTCGAGAGCCTGAAGCCGGGCGGCAGAGTTTTAGTTGCGGAACCCACCCACCACGTCAAAGAAACAGCCTTTAAGAAAGAAATCGCGACAGCGGAGAAATGCGGTTTCACTCCGGTCCCCGATCCGCAACAAATCCGAATGAGCCGGGTTGTACTCCTGGAAAAACCATAAAACGCGGCGTTTTCCATCAAATACGTCGAACGCCGTTCCTTCAGGCTTCAATCCTCTATTCGCCATATATTTTGATACGACAATCCGCTTTACCCATAAAAATCCAGGAAGCCTGTCTCTTTTTTTAATCCCCTATGTGTCTTTAATATAAAAAAGCTCAAACTTGGGAGGCTTTCATGAATATCAGAAATTATCTTTTAACCGCAATCTGCATCGCCTCTGTTTTTTTCAGCGGATGTTTCGAACGCAGGGAAGAAATCAGTATTAATGAAAACGGAGATATATTTATCCGCGCATTATTAGGGGGAGATGCAGAAGAGGCCCCGCAGATTTCAGAGCTGCCGAACAAAGGATCGTGGAAGATCAACAAGTGGGAAACAACGACAAATAAAGAAGGGCGAATGGAGCTGGAAATCGACGCGGAAATGAACATTCCTTACGGAGAATCAGTGCCCGATCGCTACAATACGGATGACAAAACCGACCGGGGATTAAGATTCCCGACTACGATCAAAACCTACAGAAAAGGTTCCCGTACTTTTTACGAGTTTACCCGTCGGTACCAATCAAGGAAATACAATCCGTATGAAATATTTAATGAATCCATAGACGGAAACCTCGAAAAAAAAATATTCGATGAAGGTATTTTCAACGTCTCTCAAAAGGAACAGACTCAATATCTCAACCAACTTATCCCGGCCTTTCGTTTGTCTCAACTTCGTTACATTTACGATGTTCTCGGACTTATGGTTTTCAACAACGATATGTCCCAGGACTTAAGAACAAAGATGATGGAAAGCGCCAGGGATAAGGTAGATACAACCTTTACTCCGGACCGATTCAAAAAGATTCTTGCCCGCATCAATGAAGAAACGATCTCAAAGGAAATCGACCTGGTCACAAAAGAAATGGATATGCTATTCGCTTCTGTTTTTAAAAATCATATTCAAACCGATGACGGCAATTTGTTGAATAAATTTACGAAATTGCTGGACAATGAACGCCAAACGCGCGCCATGACGGATAATATCAATGGGCATGGATTTGAGATCTCTTTGACGATGCCGGGCCAGATTGTGGTCACCAACGGCATCTTCGACGGGGAATCTATGGAATCGGTCTCCTGGAAATTTTCAGGAAACGACCTGAATGACTGTGAATACGTCCTTCACGCTGTTTCGGTATTAGATAACTGATGGCTGTGGATACTCTCATGAATGCAGACATATCCAAGCTTGTAGAACAATATTCGGACATGGTTTTCCGCCTTGTCTATAGGATTGTCCCCGATCGCGAGGAGGCGCTGGACATCACGCAGGATATATTCGTGAAACTGTTCGAAAAACCGGCTTACCTTAACAATGCCGGTAACTCCAGGGGCTATATATTAAAAACCGCTTTTAACCATGCCCTGAACTACAAACGGAACCAAAAAGTCCATCGGATAAAAGAGCAGGATTATTGCAGCATTGTAAAATGCGGGGCACAAAGTCCTGAAGACATGCTGCGTAAAACGGAACAGGATCAAACCGTAAAGCGTTATCTGAAAGAACTGAGTCCGCAACAGCGAGAAGCCGTCCTCTGCCGTTTTTACGGCGAGATGAAACTGGAGGAGATTGCGGGGGAGTTGGAAATCAATGAAGCGACCGTCAGGATTCATATCAAACGGGCTTTGAATAAACTGAAAAACCTGATGTCTGCCGGACAGGAAGGATAGCTATGCATTGTGAACGATTTAAAGAAATGATCCTGGACGATATTCTGGAAGGATGTGATTCCGCAAAAAACGACGAACTCCAGGACCATGTCCGCGCATGCGGAGACTGTCGTATGGAATACGAACGGATGCAATCGTTAATCGGAATTATTCAACCGGATCCGGAAAAAGGATTATCAGATTTCGAAAAACTGAAGCTTGAAAACAGAATATACCGAACCCGCCTGAGCCGGTTGTCCTCCGGGAACAGGAAGGCTTTCTATTTCAAACCGCTGGCTGCGGCAGCGGCTGCACTCCTCTTTTTCCTGCTGGGATTTTCAGTCCGGTCTGTCCACCAGGACGATTCCGTTATCGAAGAGATGACCGTCGCAGACCAAAGGATCGAAGAGTTTCTGGACCGGTCGCTTCCGGACTTATCCAGACAACGGATGTCCCCCCGGGGACTTTTGGCGATGGCCAAAGGAGCAAGGAATGCGCTTCAGGAGTACGAGTCGTCCAGACAGCTTCCCTGATTCTCCCCTGCCGACTGCCTGGGGTGAGTGAAGCCGAACCCCCGACTACGGACTGCCGACTGTTTTTTTGAAGA
Organism: Acidobacteriota bacterium; assembly: GCA_016934295.1. Lineage (GTDB taxonomy): Bacteria > Acidobacteriota > UBA6911 > UBA6911 > UBA6911 > UBA6911. The sequence continues at coordinate 343 of JAFGTD010000146.1, read as the reverse complement.
TGATGTGTTCCAGGAAGAGGACGCTGAAAACACCCGCGACAAAACCGTTTCCCAATACCGACTGGAACATGTCCGGTGCGTTTTGAAGAACTTCGGCGGGCATAAAGGATATTATATTTCTCAGCAGCACGGGCAATCCGATGACGATGCCGCTGTCGAAGGAGAATTCTCCATTCCGCAGTAACAGGCGACCCTGCCTAACAGGCGACCCTGCCTATTTCTAATCCAAAGTCAGATTCTGCAACGGGCACAGGCTGGTTGAAAAAGTAAACGTGCGCAAATTCTTCGCTTTTTTCTTCCCGACCTGCAGTAAAATGTCTCTGAAAATCGACATGAATCCCTG
>JAFGTD010000145.1 GCA_016934295.1 Acidobacteriota bacterium | reverse complement strand
GGGCGTCACATTTGCCACCTCCCCTCAGGGCGCCGACCATACAGCCGGAATCGTTCTGCCCGGGCCGCACGATCCCCAATATAATCCCGTAGCTCCCACCGGCCAGGCTGTCAAATCGCGGTTCCTGCAGACCTGGATGGCCGCCGTCGATACCCTGGGCCTGTGCATGATGATCGGAATGCCGATTATGGAGGCGGGACCGGGGCTGGATCAGAACCTGATCCAGTGCGTGGCGGCCGTAACGGGAGAGTCGCTGGGAGAAAAGTACCTGACGGACCTTGGTAGTTCGGTGCTCGAGATGGAAAGAAAATTTAACGCGGCTGCGGGATTTACCAACAAGGATGACCGGTTGCCGCGGTTCTTCTACGAGGAGAGCAACGCTCCGGGCGCGCCGGTCTTCGATGTGCCTGACGAGGAAGTCGACAGCGTCCACAAATATTAAGACCGTTCTTCGTTCAAGGTTTCCCGTTTCCCGTTAAATACTCTGAACGGGAAACGGGAAATTTGCAAATACCGTCCACCCCTCGATTTGCTTGACCAAAACCACTCCTCTTATTTGGCGGTCAATCCAGGATTCTTCCGCTGTCCATTCGGAGTATTTGCCCTCCCAACGACTTGATAAAGTGCGCGTCGTGCGTTGCCACGATGATCGTTGTCTCTTTTTCCCGGTTGGCTTTGAGCAGCAGATCGACCAGGACCGGCCGATAGGCGTCATCCAGGGAATTGGTCGGCTCGTCCAAAAGGAGGATCGGGGTTCCCAGCACCAGCGCCCGGGCGAGCACGACCCGCTGCGTTTCGCCTCCGGACAGTTTGCGCGCGTGTTTTTCGATAACCGAAGACAATCGCATTTCCTTTTCGATTGATTTCAGCCTGCGGTCGATTTCCCCTGCGTCATGCCCGTGCGCTTTCAGCCCGTATGCAAGATTGTTCCGGACGGAAGTCGAAAAAAGAACCGGCTTCTGATGCACCAGGGTCACCGCGCGACGCAGTGCCCGATCGGGATCAGGGGTGCATGCAATTCCATTGAGCCGGACCGTGCCGCCGGAAGGCGACTGAAAAAGGGCGAGGATGGATAGAAAAGTGGTTTTTCCGGAACCGTTCGGGCCGGTGAAAATACATATCTGCCCGGCCGGGATATCGAGACTGCGGATATCCAGGACGACACTGCCGTCGTAGGCGTGCTTCAGGGAGCGGATGCTGTATGCGGCGTTTAAGCCCATAAGACCCATACGGACCTCCTGCCGAGCCTGCGAACGACGAAATTAATGATAAACGTGACGCAAAGCAGAACAATTCCCAGCGCCAGCCCCAGGGTGAATTCGCCCTTGCTTGTCTGCAGGGATATAGCGGTCGTAATGGTTCGCGTATAGCCGAGAATATTTCCCCCGAGGATGAGGGAAATTCCGATTTCTCCGATAACGCGCCCGAAAGCCGTGATGCACGCTACGAGCAGCGCTGCCTGCGCTTCACCCGCAATTGTCAGGGTGGTCCGCAGGCGGCCGGCTCCCAGTGTAAGGGCCGTTTCCCTGACTATGGGATTGACGATCGCAACCGAACTGCAGGCCAGGGAGGCTACAAGGGGGATAATCAGCACGGTCTGTCCGATTATAATAGCAGCGGGTGAAAAAAGCAGATGAAACCGTCCCAGAGGTCCCTGGTTCATGATAAGGGTATAAACAAAAAGACCGACGACCACGGTAGGCACGGCAAGGAGGGTGTTGAGCAGGTCTTCGATAAACCGCTTGAAGCGCAGCCGGGATGTTGCCAGCGCTATCCCGGCCGGAATGCCGATCAACGATGCAATGACGGTGCTCGTGACGGAAAAGCGCAGCGACGCCCATGCGATCGTCCTGAAATCCGCATCCAGGGAGACGATCAGCTTCAAGGCTTCTGTGAGGGATTGTCCCAGGTCGTTCAATATGCTATTTCCCGCTGACGTAGGAGGGTTTGAACAACTGGTTGCCGCCTACGATATATTCTCCAATCAGGTTCTGCCCTTCGGGCGAACACAGCCATTCCGTTAACTGACGCGACAGGTTGGCCTTTACCTCGGGGTAGCGTTCGGGACTGACCGGTATTGCCGAATAATAGTTCAACAGAAGGGGATCGCCCTCAGCCAGAACCTGCAGCTTCAGTTGATGTTTGCGCGAAAGATACGTGCCGCGGTCGCAGACGGTGTAGGCGTCCTTCTCATCAGCCATAGTGAGTACGGCGCCCATTCCCTGACCGATTTCCAGGTACCAGGATCCTGCAGGGTTTATGCCGGTTTTTTCCCAGAGGGATTTTTCTTTCTGGTGTGTACCGGAATTGTCTCCCCGGGAAATGAAGAGAGCTTTGTTATCCCGTATCTTCAGGAGAGCTCCAGCCGCGTCGGCCATTCCCTTGATCTGGGCAGGATCGGATTCGGGCCCCAGGATGACGAAGTCGTTGACCATGAATGTCTGCCTGTTGATTCCGTATCCGTCCGATACGAACTTTTTTTCCAGATCCGGAGCGTGTACCAGGACCATGTCCACGTCGCCGTTTTCAGCAAGCTTCAGCGCCTGCCCCGTGCCGACGGCAATAACATCCACCCTGCAGCTGCATTTTCCCTCAAAATGGGGCAGCAGGTAGGGCAACAGGCCCGAGTCCTGAACCGATGTGGTTGTCGCCAGCCGCAGTCGTACCGGTTCCGATAGAGGAGGATTGCAGGCAACAATAAGGAAAAAGAGTGTGAATACAAAAGACAACCTGAAACGCATTACCATGGTTCCTTCCATTATCAGCGTGTGTAGTGCTGAAGCCGGGAAATCCCGCGGAACAGGGAATATGAAGTTCCGAAAAATTCTCTAATCGCTCTCAAATACGATTTTCCCGGTGTCCCGGGCATCATAGCCGCCCATTTGCGACATATTGGCCTTGAATTCTTCATTCCCCAGCACATTGCGCAGGGCTTTGACGGTTTTGGACGCGAAGCTTGTCTTGGGGATTATCAGGTCGAACCGTTCCGTTGTGAGAGGTATGAAGTCCAGATCCAGTTGACGCGCGACCGCGAAAATGCCGAGTCCAGCATCGGCCGAGCCGCTGAAAATTTCCAGCGCCACCTCCATGTGGGTGTACGCAATCCTGGAATAGCCGGGAATATCGGCGGGATCGATTGCATCTTCTTTCAGGCGATAGTCCAGCAGCACCCGCGTGCCGGATCCTTCCTGCCGGTTTATATATGTGACTTTTTTGTTTGTGAGATCTTTCAGGGTGCTGATGCCGAGAGGATTTCCCTTTTTGACAATCAAACCCTGCTCTCTGTGTGAAAGATTCAGGGCTGTTATTTTCAGTTCCGGGAAATGTTTTTTAATAAAGGAACTGTTATATTCTCCGGTTTCCAGGTCCAGGAGGTGGGAAGCCGCTATATGGCAGTTGCCGTTCTGCAGCGCGATTAGACCCGCGAGACTTCCGACATTGGAAATTGAAAAGGTGTAGCGGGGATGCTGGATGGTTGCATTTTTCGCCATCAGCTCCAGCGCCAGGTCGTTGCTTCCCGCAATCACGACCTGGTTGTCCTGGGAGCTTTGTTTATCGGGGACGATGACGCTTTCCTTAGCGCTGTTTATAATCCATTCGTCGATCAGACCCTTCGGGAAAAGCCACTTCCCGGTAATTCTTGTGGCCGGGATTTTCTTCTCTTTGATAAGCCTGTATACCTGCTTTTCATTGATGCTGAGGTATTCGGCGACCTCCTTCGTTGTGAGCATCTCTTTTGTCATAGGCGCCAAGCTCCCTGTTGATTCTGTCGATATATTTGATCTCGTTGCCTCTTTGCGGGCGTATCGTTATCTCGTGGAAATATATTACTAATTATTACAGTTAATAACCAGCACGAACCGTCTGTTGATGATAATCCTTTTGTCTCGCATTCATATCGCAACACTATTATGGGGGTCTCTTTACCGTTGGATTGAGAACTTGTCCGGCGTTCGGTCGTCCTTAAGAGACAGGAGGTCAGGTCTAGTGGAAACCGGCCCTGAAGTTACCGTCTGGAATATGATATTCTTTTATCAGGCAAACAATGATGGAGGACATTATAGGTTCTCCGGCTATGAATATCATTCGCCGGATTTAAAACGGGATATAGAAAAATGCGAAAACTTGTCTGGATATGCTGTTTCGTTATTATTTTTACCTCCCCTGTTCGAAGCCAGGACAGCGACAAGGCCTTAAGCCTTTTTGAGGATGCCATCGAAGCTATGGGCGGCGAGGCATTTCTGAATGTCAGGGATATGGTTTCCGAAGGGAATTATTTCATATTTAACCGCTATGGAGATTCGTCCCCTCTGATTAAATTCAAGGATTATACGAAGTTGCCGGACAAAAGCCGCCACGAGCTGGGAAATAAGAAGAAAGAGCTGGAAATCACTGTTTTTAATCTTGAAAAAAACGAGGGCTGGATTCTGGAAGGACAGAAGGAAACCAGGGATGCAACGCCGGAAGAAATGAGGGAATTCCATAATATAGCGAAGCATAGCCTGGACCTTCTTTTTCGCACCCGCTACAAGGATCCTGCCAACAGGCTCTTCTATTTCGGCCCGGGAGAGGGAAGGGATTTTACCCTTGAAAGAGTCAAACTGATAGACCCTGAGAATGACGAGGTAACCGTCTACTTCGATCGTATGTCCAAACTGCCTGCGAAGATCGAGTACAGTGAGGTAAATCAAGGGGGCGTTCGTGTACGCATTACGCAGGAATTCAGCCAGTGGCACTGGATACAGGATGTGCGGACATCCCTGCGGACGGATGCGTATATCAACGGGCGCCAGGCATCGCAAAACTTCATTCTTGCGATTGAGTATAATACCGACCTTCCCGACAGCTTTTTTTCAAAACCCGTCCCCCCGAAATAACCGGGCTCCCAGGCCGTTTCGGTGTAATCGCGTCCGGTCGCTTGTGCATAATCAAGTATCCATTGTTCCCCGTCAGGTAGTAGAATATCCATTCGGTTGATTATTTGATTTTCATACCCGCCGTGCGCAGCGGCTTCTTGCGAGTGTCCCGTCCCGGAGGTTCGTTGTATATATCGGCGAGAGCCGGTGAGATATGCAACGAACCTCCGGGACGGGACACCAGGTAAACGGAATGGATTTCCTGTACGTAGAATTCCCTGTGTCCGGCGTGCAAACCTGGATATTCCTGCCGCCGCTCGTCGCCTTTGCCGTTTCCTTTTTTTCGTCGATGGGAGGGGTGTCCGGGGCTTTCTTCCTTCTGCCCTATCAGGTAAGCGTCCTCAATTTCATCACGCCTTCGGTTTCATCCACCAACTTCGTATATAACGTTTTCGCCATACCAAGCGGTGTCTATCGCTATATCCGCGATGGAAAGTTGGCCTGGCCGCTGGCCGGCATCATCGTTGCCGGCACTCTGCCCGGTGTTTTTCTCGGATACTATCTTAGAATTCTGTATTTGCCCGATCCCGGGGCTTTTCGGCTCTTCGTCGGTTGCGTGCTTTTATATATCGCCTTCCATCTTCTGTATGAAACGCTTAGAACGCGCCGTAGGGGCAAATCTCCCGAAACAATACAGGGGAAGAATTCGAACGGGCGCGATCGTTCTTCCGGAGTCGGATCGAAGAATCCGCCGGCGGGCGCCAGGATCGAATCCATGGTTTTTTCCATTCGAAAAATTGAATATGCATTCGGCGGCGAAAGATTTTCAATCGGCACTGCCGGTATATTCTCCGTAGCCTTTGTCGTTGGAATTATAGGCGGGGCCTATGGAATCGGCGGCGGTTCCATCCTGGCCCCATTCTGCGTAGCCGTCTACGGGCT
>JAFGTD010000009.1 GCA_016934295.1 Acidobacteriota bacterium | reverse complement strand
GCCGGATTCATAGTCGGCATGCCAGAGAGGGTTATAATTGAGCACCTGGAACTTCCAGACACCATCTTCTTTTACATAGGTATTCTCATAAATACCCCCTTCCCACCATACCATGGGAGTCTCGCCTCTCTCTATCGCAGCTTTGGCCGTCGGGGAAGATTCATGGAATCCTGCCTGCATGACAGAGCGGAATCGCCCTTTGGCTGTTTTGCGATCCGGTGCCACATGGATGACGCCCTGCAACTGGGGATGATCGAGAAGGAAACCATAAACAGGTCCGGGCTTGCCTCCAGTGAAACCCTGGAGAAAATTCCCGACATACAGGCGACGGACACCCTCTTCCTTGCCTCGATAAATGCTTCCGAAAAAATGAACCTCTCCATCGTCGGCAAACAGATCCACGACATCTTCATAGAGACACTTGTCAATGTAGTACCCGTATGCATGTTGCAGGTTTCGGATTGCCTCGGTGTCTTCCAGAATCCCCACCTGGTTGGACAGCTGTTCGACCTTTGCCTCCAGTTCGGCGTTCGAACAGGAAACTGCCAGCAGCAATACCGTCAAAAGAGCGGCTGTCACTAAAACAGGAAATAAACGTCGACAAAACACTGAGATCGATTTAACGGTGTTCATGGAACCCCCTTGGTGTGAGTGTTATCAAACGAAGCGCAAAGCCTGTAATCTGTCGAATCGGAAATATCCAAAATCGAATATCCATATTTCCGTACCGTCTTTTTGAAAAATGCGCGACTGTAAAGTGAACCATGAAAATCTTCAGACGGCAGTACCGCCGGCGAAAGCTGCAAACCAGCCTTTGGATTTCATTGGCCGCCTGTTTAAAGTGGTTCCATATTACACCAATATCGAATATTATTCCGATCTATAAAAATACCTTTAAGCTTTCCGCTGAATCCAAAACCCTTTACCTCCGGGCAGCCATCGACCGGAACCCGGGAGCCGAAAGGAGCCGCTTCAGATGATCAGAACATTTTTTACCATACTCATGCTGCTGCTTGTTTGCAGCGCCGCATCGGCCGACGATCCGGATTTGCCCCAAATCGCTGTATTCGGCACCGCGACTACCATGGTGACTCCGGATACACTGGTATGGAGCCTCAACGTGAAAAATATCGACCTGGACCTTGAGGATGCCGCCGACGAACACAATAAACTCGTTAAAAAGGTCCTCAGTACACTGAAAAAACGGGGCGTATCGGAAAAGGACATCCAGACGGCAAGAATGCAGTTTGGAGATAATATAGACCTGGCGACACGTTCAAAATCAGGATACTACGCATCCACGGAGGTATCATTTAAAACCAAGGATTTTTCCAAATATACATCCCTGTGGATGGACCTGGCTCAAACTGAAAACGTCAGCATTCAAAACGTGACATACGACCATTCGAACAGGATTCAATATCAGAATGAAACAAGACGAAACGCTCTCCTGGCCGCAAGGACAAAAGCCGAGATGCTGGCGAATACCCTGGGGTCCAAAATCGGAGAACCTCTTTTAATAGAAGAAGACCAGTCCATGCAATATCCCAGCACCTTGAATTCTGTACGCTCTCTCGGCGTTGAGGATAGTTCAGAAGTATTGGCCCCCGGGGAAATCCCCATTCGTGCCAGGGTGAAAGCGTCTTTCCGGTTGATCAATCCCGCACAGTAAAAGCTGATATTCTCGCCGACCTTTCAAGCTCCGCAAAATATCCGGCAGCGGGATGCGCCCAAATAGTCGCCGCCCGATCCGCGGCATCTTTGCCGTATAATCCCTCTGCCTTACAGAATACGCCCGTTGCCGTCATGGGAACTAACCGGCGAAAATGTCCGTGGCATAAAAAATCCGGAGGTTTAAAATCCCTCTTGAGGTAGAATCACTGGCACTGCGGCGTAGTGAATATTATCAGGATATTGATTGCGCCTCTGGATGCAAAAGTCGCAGTGCGGAAAAAGACGGCACAATCGCCTTATTCCGCGGATTGCCGGAACGCCTGATGCCGGCGCCAGCCTGGAGAAAAAGATATCGTGCACCCGGATAATCCATCGAACAAAATAAGCAAAGACCCCCGGGAAATATTGAACAATGCCCCGATGGGGCGGCTCCAGTTATTTATTATCGCTTTAACTCTCGGGCTGAATGCCATGGACGGCATTGATGTGCTGTCGATAGGCCTGGCCGCTCCGGCTATCAACAAGCAATGGCCTGGAAGTGAATTTTTAGTCGGCTGGACCCTGACTATGGAATGTATTGGAATGGGCATAGGCTCGCTTTTACTGGGCTGGATCGCCGATATGGTCGGCCGTCGAAAAGTGATGTTCCTGTCCATGGCAATGATGGCCGTAGGCATGTTCATGGCAACAACTTCCGGCAATATTTATCAGTTGTGGGCCTGGCGGATTTTTACGGGTCTTGGCATCGGCGGTCTGCTGTCGGCCATAACAGCCTTGACAGCCGAGTTCTCCAACCTGAAAAACCGCGCCCTCTGTATTTTCATCATGGGCATCGGCTATCCGATAGGCGGCATTGTGGGATCATTAATTGCCGGCTGGTTACTGGGGACTTATGGTAATTGGCACCTGATATTCTATTTCGGCGCCGCTCTGACCGTCTGTTTTATTCCCCTGTTTTATTTCATCATGCCTGAATCGGTCCACTGGCTGGTACGCAAACAACCGGCAGGCGCACTGGACAAGGTCAACGGTATAATGAAACGTCTGGGCCATAATCCTGTTGCCGCGCTGCCGGAAGTTAAAGTCGAAGTCAGCAAAAAATCGATTGGAGATTTATTTGCCCCGCGCCTGCGCGGGATCACTGCCATAATTGCCGCTGCCTATTTCCTGCAGATTTTTACCTATTATTTCGTCCTGAAATGGGTGCCCAAGGTGATCTTCAATATGGGCTTCACCCAATCAGAGGGTGCAGGCGTATTGATGTATGCAAATATCGGGGGAGTCCTGGGAGGAATACTCCTGGGCCTGTTGGCTCTTCGTCTTTCCGTGAAGAAATTGACGATTGCAGTTCTGACGCTTTCCGGAGTCTGCTTCATCATATTAGGCCAAGCCCCTGCGGATCTGACCTACTTTGCATTTCTGGCCGCCTTCTGCGGGTTTTTCGGGAATGCGGGTATTATAGGTCTTTACGCCCTGTTCCCGGCAGCTTTCCCGACCCATGTACGGGCATCAGGCACCGGTTTCGTACTCAGTGTAGGCCGCATAGGCGCAGGCACGTCGCCTCCTTTTGTAGGATTCCTCTTCGATCTGGGATTAACCTTGCCCAGCGTGCTTCTGATCATCAGCCTCGGTACGTTTATAGGAGCCGGAGTTCTGTCTTTCCTGAAACTGAAAAAGGTTGAATAGTGCGGATTAAGGTTTTATGTATCATCCCAACAGGGGAAGGAATCCATTGCAGCGAACGGTATCTTGATACTCTTTCATTATTTTTCGCACAACTATGCCTGCCGGGAGGATTTCCCGAATCATCCCGGCGGACAATCCGGCATACGCATCTCCGTTTTCGATATCCCCCTCAATCTGCGCTGCCCTCGTCCGGTTGCGCCCGATAAATTCCCGGATCCGGTCCGGTTCAATACCCGACTCCTCCATAGCGGCAAGCTCTTCAATAAATCGGGATTTGAGGCTTCGCGTCGGAATCGTTCCGCGTCTTGTCACGACAGTTGCGGAATCACCGGACTCGACAATAGCCTTTTTGTAAGCCGGGTGGGCGATACATTCCTCAACGGCAACAAATCGCGTGCCCAACTGAATCCCTTCGGCTCCCAGCGCAAAAGCGGCCGCCATCCCCCTGCCGTCCGCAATGCCTCCCGCCGCTATAACGGGAATCTTTACAACATCGGCAACCTGGGGAAGCAGCGATAAGAGAGGGATTTCATCGTGCGCGATACGGCCCGCGGCCTCGCAGCCTTCGGCGATGACGGCATCGACGCCACAGGATTCCGCTCCTCGGGCCTGGGATACCGAACCGGTCACATGCAGAACCAGCATTCCGGCGGAATGAAACAGGTCCGTATAAATGTCCGGGCTACCGGCAGCAGTCACGACGATGTGCACTTTTTCCTGAAGCAGGGCATCCGCTGTCAGCCCGCTTTCCGGCAGATCCAACAGGACATTCACGGCGAACGGCCTGTCGGTCAGCTTTCGTATCTTTTGGATTTGGATGCGGAGGTTGTCCGCGGGATTTCCTTTATCCGGCATCCCCGCGTGTGGACTCAGAGTGCCGAGTGCGCCTGCTTTGGAAACAGCGGCGACAAGTCCGGCATCCGCAAGCCGGAACATCCCTCCCTGCAGGATGGGATATTCGATTCCCAGAAGCTCACAGACACGGTTTTTCTTCATAGAGGAGCAGCCAATCGTTTCCGGTTCCCCGTTCTGGCTCAACGGGAAACGGGGAACGGGAAACCACCATCAAAAGCCATGAAAAAACCAGTTTCCCTCGGCAACATGGTCTATGGACCAGAAAATGGATCCTATTAATCTGATGAGGGGAGCGGCTTCGGTTCCTGCAGTTTCATTTCTTCGCCGCAGCACGTAAAAGTGCCTTCGCCGGCCCTGGTGCAAAGAACTTCAGTGCCGCATTTTTCGCATTTATAGCGTTTGCCAAGCTGACTCATAATACGTTCTACCTTTCAAAACAATTACAGACCGGGAAACTATTTTTTTATTTCCATCGGCTGACCGCAACAGGTCACGGTACCGTCTCCTCCGCGGGTTACAATGACTTCCGCTCCACATTTGGAGCATTTATAACGCTTGCCTACCTGGTTTGCCATAATTCCCTTCCCTTCTATATAATCAACCTCGTCGAATAACCGTACCCGGTTCCAGTCAGCAGGGCTTACGTGGAAAATATCCCTGAATTTTTCGTTTCCCGTTCCCCGTTTCCCGTTGAGTATTTGTTACGGGATAAAAAAGACGTGATCCACAGGAACATCCAAAAGCAATTACAATTCTATCTCTTTCAGATCGGGGGAAACAAGAAGCGTCGGTTCGGTAACCGATTGAATATCTTCCACCGTGAGACCGGGGTAGATTTCCCGCAATAACAGCCCTTCAGGAGTAACATCCAACACAGCCAGGTCCGTAAAAATCTTGTGTACCTTTTTTCGGGCGGTCGCGGGGTATGTCAGTTCCCGTACAAGCTTGGGATCTCCATCCCGGGTCGTATGATCCATTGCTATAAACAGCTTTCTGGCACTGGCTGCAAGGTCCATCGAACCGCCGATATTTCCGACCCCGTTCAATCCTCTTGAAGGGTTCATCCAGGACGCAAAGTCCCCGGTCTCATTCACCTGAAACGCTCCCATTACGGTTACGTCTATATGGCCGCCTCGTATCATGGCAAAAGAATCGCTGATATCGAAATATACCGTTCCTTCCACTTCCGTAACGGGCTGGCAGCTGGCATTGATCAGGTCCTGATCCACGGCTTCCCCTTCAGCCAGGCTTCCTGTTTTCAACATCCCTATCTCAGACTGGAGGATCACATCCCTGCCCTCCAGCCAGTTGCTGACAAGGGTAGGAATTCCTATTCCAAGGTTGACATAGGAATTGTCTTCAATCTCTTTACTCACCCGTAAGGCAATAATTTCACGGGGTAGCCCTTCATATTTTTTCAAATTCCGCCTCCTTACATTTAGCGGGAATTATCGTCCATCACCGCACATATAGCGGTACGCCGGATCATACATTCGTAATTTCAAACTCAATTCTGGGAACTTTTACAACTCTCTGTACGAAGATCCCCGGGGTATGCACTGAATCCGGCTTCAGATCTCCCGTAGACACCAGGTTTTCAACTTCCGCCACTGCAACACGGGCAGCTGTCGCCATAACATGGTTAAAATTCCGGGCCGTCTTGCGATAGCAAAGGTTGCCTTCAGGATCGCCTGTATGGGCATGAACAAGCGCAAAATCCACATGGAGCGCATATTCCAGGATACATGTGCGCCCGTCGATTGTTCGAATCTCCCTCTCTTTCCGATTCTCTTCAATATTGTTGATTACGGACTGCTCCACCAGCGACCCGGCACCAACCGGGATGAAAGCGGCGGGAATCCCGGCCCCCGCCATGCGATACTTCTCAATCAACGTACCCATCGGGTAAATCTCGAGTTCGATCTCCCCCGACCTTACCTTCTGTTCGAAAGGATGCCGGGCCCCCTTGGACGCGGACCGGAAAAGTCCATAGGAATCTATCAATTTCCGAATCTGCCCGTTTTG
>JAFGTD010000144.1 GCA_016934295.1 Acidobacteriota bacterium | reverse complement strand
CGCCTCTCTTCAGGTGGGCGGCCAAAACTATCCAGGAGAAGGGTATCAATCTTCAGGTCACCTTTGTGCGCCTGCTCGAGGGAAACAACATTAATTGGCTTCATTGGCGTTTCTTCTGCGCGGCAGATCGAGACAGACAAAGCACAGAACAGGGTAAGACAGACTAAAAGCGGCCAGTTATTCATTTTGAGTTTCTTCATCTGATTTCCTTAAGCCAACGGGCCGGTCACCGACGGCGGATTTTTTTTGCGGTCCGCTGCAAAAGCATGTTCGACGAATTTATTTACAAGTTAAGGACGAGGCGGAGCCCCTCATCCACATGCTTCATTCTATCTGGTGGAAGACTGCCGATATGTTCTGTCAAAAACGATTTGTCCAAAGTGATAACTTGAGAAACATTTACCACTGAACCTCTTTGAAGATTGGCACTTCGTTTCGGCAGGAACACATTGCCTGGAGCTGCCTTAAGGTGAATATTGGTGGTTAATAGGGCAATAACAACCGTATTAATCCGACTCTTGTTGAACTCATCGCTTTGGACGATAAGTACTGGACGACGACAGCCCGGTCCAGACCCTGTCGGGGGTTTAAGTGTTGCCCACCAAATTTCCCCACGTTGCATTACCATTCCTCCTCTGGAATGGATAATGCTTGAGTATTCAAAAGTGCCGGGGCAATGGATGAATTTTCAGATGCATACACGTCGTCAAGTTTTTCTTTCACGCCCACATGACGGAACTCGACAACATATCGTCGTATTGCCTGCGTATAAAGCTCACTGCGAGAAACATTTAGTCGCTTTGCTAAATTGTCAGCCGACATAAATATGTCATCTGGTATAGAGATTGCCGTTTTCATGATGATAGGGTATAACCTTGGTTATACCCTCGTCAAGCCCTTTTTATTCATATTGGAACACGATTATTCTTGCGTCGAACGCTCTGCATCAGCGGCGGCCCGCAGAGTGCCGCGCCCGTACGTACGTGCATATCAGCAACCATCTCCTGCAGGCACACTGCACAATCGGCTTACCGCCCGGTAGCGTTCTTCCACCGCTCGGCGGTCCTCGCCTTCCGGCAGCCCCTCGATAGCCCCTCGAACAATCATTTCAGCATGCCTTGAGAGTGCGGCCCGATCCTGTGGCCGATGTACGAATCCCGCGACCACGGCAATCGTTTCCATCAGGCGGATGGTCACCGCAGCGCTGGTGCGACCATATTGCCGGATCTGATCGAACGCCGCGTCCGTCACCGCCGGGAACGTATTGACAGGCGCAATCACCCGAAGCCTGTTCTGGCAGTCATGACGATAGGGTGATGGCATGTCTCGTGTGGCCAAACGGCACAAAGCGGATCCCAAGTGGTCCACACACGTGATTGCCGTGAACGGGTCGTTCAGCCCGGGGGAGAGGGCCCGGACCGCGATCTCCACCAACTGGTTCACTCCGAATTCGACGTCCTGGTCGGAGGTCCGCTGGCGGCCCAAGACGAAGAGGGACTGAACCTGGTTGATCAGTGGGGCGGTCGCTCGGTTCCCTGGCCAGATCAGCGCCAGAGGGCAACTCGCTACGACGTAATCTCCGGGCTTTTGCTCCAATCGAACGACCAGGTCCTCGCCCATCGCTAACGCCAGTAAGGCATCCGCGTCGATGAACTGAAGGTAGCCGTCCCCCACCGCGCCGACCGGCCGCGCCTCCTGGTCGAAGGCCTCCAGGAAGGCCACGTCGGGTGGCTCTGTCGGGATCCCTTGCGCCCCTCGCCCTATGTGCTGCGGGAACAGATGATCGATCGTCTCGATCAATTCCTTGCTGACTCGCGCGGCGATCTCATTGGCCTGGATTGAAATCGACACGTTGTGGATGAAGTAGATCAACACCCCTACGCTCGCCACCGCGAGTAGCACGCCGAAGGTGACGGACAGGTGGGGGACGAAGAGGACCTCCTCTGCACGACGGATCGTGCGGACGACGATGAGGCAGTACAGGAATGTCGCGATAAACGTGCCGAGGACCACCTGCGTGGCAGAATCGCTCATAAAGACACGCAGCAAACGGGGGCCCAACTGGGCTGAGGCCAGCGAGAGAACGACCAAGGTCATCGAGAAGACGACACCGGCGATTGTGATCATCGATCCGGCGATGATCCCCAGCACCGCGCTCGCTCCTTCCGCGCCACCGGTGAAGGTCCAGCCCAAGTTGAGCGTCAACCACTTTGTCAGCGGCTCGTCCACGGTGACGCTCACGAAGGCCAACGCCACCGCCACGCCGGCCATGACCGCCGGAATGAACCAGAAACTGGAACGAATGCGATTCCAGTACTTGAAGACCTGCCTTTTCACAAACACCTCCCCGTATTCACTCGCATGTCATCCGCCGCCGAACGTTTGTTTCACCTGCAAACTAGGGTTAAACGGATTCCGCGCGGAGGTCAAATTCTAAGATGTTTCAAGCTGGTTCTTATAGAACTCGACCACGGCGTCTTTCGAAATCTCCCCCCTTGCGATACCAAGCGTCAACTCCGCAAGCTCGTCGTCCGTCGCAGTCAACGCGATTCCGTTGACGAGCAGAAACAATTCCGCCGCAGCCACCGCCACTCGTTTGTTCCCGTCCACAAAGAGATGATTGGAGCAAAGATGGAAATGATAAGCGGCCGCCATTTCCGCCATTCCGGCATGCAAATATTTACCAGCGAACGACGACTTAGGCATGGCGACGGCTGATTCCAACAAACCACGGTCTCGTAGCCCTAAGTCGCCCCCAAACTCCTCAATCACTCGTCGGTGTACCAATAAAACAGACTCGACCGACAAAAACTTCGTGACGCCCACTAGTTCGCCAGCCGCTTCAGTACATCGGCCCGCCTCTTCAGGATGTATTCCAGATTTTCCTCGACATCAGCTGCACTGACGGTGTTTGGAAAAGCCGGCTTCACGATGAGATGACCGTCCTGAATGGTCAGTTGCACTTGGCCGTCTTCCTCGAGCCCGAGAAGCTCCAAAATCGGCTTGTCGAGAATCAACGCGTTGCTGTTTCCAACTTTACGGAGTTGCTTGATCATGCTCTGCCTCCTAGTTATAACCATATTATAACCAAAGCGACGGCCACCGTCAACTCGTTTTGAAGTCTGTTCAACAATAATTAGACGGATCCACATAAGATGCGGATCTATTGTTTTCTGTCCGTATAAGATACCTTCGGATATTTTGCCAAAGGCTTAATAAAAAATTTATCTTCAAATCCATTTCAAGACCAGGAATTTTCTTGATTTTAGAAGGCGAGAGGGATTTTTAATCGGCTTCGGAATTCCGCTTGACTCTAATGCACAAAAGATGCATATTAATGCATATGAGAACGACACTGAACATAGATGAAAAAATTTTGGAAAAGGCATCCCGGTTGACCGGTGTCAAGGAGAAAACATCTTTGGTGCGGCTTGGCTTGGAGGCTTTGATTGCCCGCGAAAGCAGCAAGAGACTGGCTAAACTCGGCGGAACCGAAAAAAATCTGCGGCCCGTTCCCAGACGAAGAACAGCTTAAGGCCAACTATGATCCTTATCGATACTTCTATCTGGATTAAACACCTTCGCCACGGCAGCAGGCAGCTTGAAGAACTCCTGATGGATGCAGAGATCATGTGCCATCCATTTATCATTGGCGAACTCGCCTGCGGTAACCTGAAAAACCGGAACGAAATCATCTCCCTGCTAAAGGCCCTTCCGATAGCTCGGACAATTGACTTTGACGAATTCTTGTTTTTCGTTGATCAAAATCAGCTGATGGGAAAAGGTTTGGGTTTCGTAGATATCCACCTTTTAGCTTCTGCTCAATTGACAGGAGTACCACTGTGGACAGAAGATAAAAGGCTGAATTCCGCGGCAGACCAGCTTAAATTGAAATTTAAATAAGGGACAACCAGGCAATTCAAGGGAGAATTTAACATGAGAGAGAACCTCAGCCGCCGCAATTTTCTTGGGAAATCAGCTTTGACAGGCGCCGGGCTCGCTGCCGCCGGCAGTACCGCCGGGCTCCAACCTGACGCCAGCGCGAATCCAGCTCAGGGAACGGAATCCCCCGGCAGACCTGGAACCATCCTCGCCCTCGGTGCCCATTATGACGATTGCCCCTTCGGTATACCGGGAACCCTGCTCGAGGCGGTTCAGAAAAACTACCGCGTCGTCATCTTGAATATCATAGGAGACTATTCCAACTGGGCTCCGGTCAGTGACCGGGTCGAAGAGCTTCGCAATAACAGCATCCGCCTGGCCGAGGAACGGGGCATGGAGATGAGGTTTCTCAACTATGCCTCGATGAAATTCGCGAATGAAGACCAGACCCAGTCCGAAATCGCCGAGGTAGTAGCTGAAGTGCAACCGGATATCGCCTTCATGCTTTGGCGGCGGGACCGCCATCCGGATCACGAAGTTGCTTCCCTGCTGTGCGAAGCGGCTCTCCGGCAGCCTGCCGCCATCCTCGGCCGGTCCGGCCCCCGGCCTCCAAGGCGGATCTATTACTACGATAACGGGCCTGGCCACACGGTGGAATTCACTCCGGACACTTACCTGGATATCAGCGAGCACTGGACCGCGGCAATGGAATGGCTGGGTGAAAACATGGCATTTGTCCGAAAACAGGAATATGATCCCGGCAATCCGGATGGCGCACTGCTCTCCAAGGAAAAGCTGGCCCGGTACCGCGGCTCGGCCTGCGGAGTCGGCTACGCGGAGGCCCTTCTCTCCTACAATCCGTATCCGACCCGGATACTGTAGGCCGGATAACCCGATATCCCAAAGAATCAACCCCTCGAGGTAAAAGCGATGAAAAGAATACTGCTCACTATCACCTTGCTGGCTCTTCTGCCGCCCATCTTCATCAATGCTGAAACTATTGAAAAAAGCCCGGTAAGAATCGGCGTAATCGGCCTCTCCCATTCCCATGTCCACCAGATACTGCGCCGGCCCGACAAGGGGGATATCAAGATCGTCGGGATCGCCGAATCAAACCGGGACCTGGCAGTGCGATACGCTGAGCAATACGGCTATTCAATGGATATTGTCTACGACACCATAGAGAGAATGCTGGACGCATCAGAACCGGATGCCGTGGCCTGCTTTAACCCGATTAACCAGCATATCCTGGCTGTGCGGGTCTGCGCTCCGCGCGGGATCCACGTGATGGTGGAAAAACCCCTGGCCGCCAGCCTTGAGCAGGCCCGCGAAATGAAAATGCTGGCGAAAAAACACGGCATCCAACTGCTTACCAATTACGAAACAACCTGGTACGCTTCCAATCACCGCACCTACGAGAAGGTGCATGGGGAAGCGGCAATCGGGGAGATCCGCAAGATAGTGGTGCATGACGGCCATCAGGGACCGAGGGAGATCGGGGTCAACGATGAATTCTTCGAGTGGCTGACTGATCCGGTTAAAAACGGCGGCGGCGCTGTTATTGATTTCGGCTGCTACGGCGCCAACCTCATCACCTGGCTGATGAAGGGAGAAACGCCCGTTGCGGTTTCCGCCATACTGCAGACCAACAAACCGGACGTTTATCCCAGGGTCGATGACGAAGCCACCATCCTTCTGCGGTATCCCGGAGCCCAGGGGATCATACAGGGATCCTGGAACTGGCCCTTTTCCCGCAAGGATATGGAAGTATATGGCCAGACCGGTTATGTTTTCTCGGATTCAGGTACCGAAATGCGGATTCGGCTTGAGGGAGAAAAGGAGGCACAGCCGCTATCCCTGGAGAAAAGACCGGCACCTTTTGATGACCCCTTCGCCTGGCTGGCAGCAGTCATCAGGGGCCAGGTTGAACTGGAGCCTTTCGATCTTTCCTCGCTCGAAAACAACATGGTCGTGATGGAGATTCTGGATGCGGCAAAGCGCAGTGCGGCCGAAGGAAAAACTGTCACATTGAGAAGTGACGAGTGACCTTTTGGGTTGCCATTCCTATTCCCGGTGTCGCGCTTCCAGCACTATGATGGTTGGAGGATCTTCTTGGCCCAGGGTTGGCCGGCCGACCAGTATTCAACCCAAAGCCTTAAAGATCGTCACCGCTCCCATGACCATTGTCAGCACGCCAATAACAATTTTCAGAAAATTCTCCCCGGCTTTGTTAATGGCCAAAACGGAAAAAGGAACTGAAATAAGCGCGCCGGCGCACATCGGGATGAAAATCACCAGGTTGATCCATCCCCCTTTCAAGAGAAACAGCGCGACTGCCAGAAGGCAGGTGAACGCTTCAGCAAAAGAAGTAATACCAACCGAGGATTTGGTTTTCACTCCGCTTAAAATCTGCCCGCTGGTGACCAGCGGGCCGTACCCTCCCCCGCTGACAGCTTTATTGAATGAAGCTACTGAGGAAAGCAATACCATCTTCCAGTTCCGGTATTTGATGGTCCGGCGGGATAAAAGAAGCACCATGGCTCCAGACAGGAAAATAATGCACCCGACTCCCATATTGAGCATGTTTTTCGGCAGGCTCAGCGCGAGAAAAACCCCGGCGGTGACGCCGGCAATACTGCCGCCGGCAAGTATGGCAGCCGGCCTGAAATCCTTGCCCCAAAACCCCAATTCCACGTTCTTTATTTCGTTGTGGAAGAAAGAGGCCGTGAACCCGCTCAGGAGTTCCGAGAGAAGCACGGTTGGAACAATGTCATGAGCGTCATACCCAAGCATCAAAAGGGCCGGCGTAAGAATGGTTCCATACCCCATGCCAAGTCCGCTGTCTATCAGTTCACATATAAAACAGAGCCCGAAAAGTAGCGCGGCTCCCTGCAGGTCAATCCCTCCTCTGCTCCATATAGCAAGACAAAAGAGGCTGATAACCAGGACTATCCAGGTGAGGCTCTTGTATTTGTACGATTGTTTCATTTGCCTGATAAATTAACATTTAATCACAATTGAACAAGGATGTCGCAGATTTCCGCGGGACAGCCAGCGGAAAAGGCCCGGGCTGATTTCTGCCAGCCCTCCGGCTTTGAGAAGAATAAGAATTCCTCAATGATTGATTTATTCGTTGAGTAGTCCAATTCCCGGCGTTATCATGATTATTCAAGGAATATGAGAACTATTGTTTTCCGGTTTTCTTATTAATCATTAAAGAATCATAATGGCGAACTTATGACTGAAGAAACAATTAGAGAAAGACCTTCCCCCATTTTCCGCTGGATTACTCTGCTGTTTGTAAGCATGGCAATGTTCGGCAACTATTATATCTACGACAGTATCGCCCCGATCGCGGACATGCTGAAATTGGAACTTGGTTTCAATGACATAAACATCGGCCAGATGTACACCGCATACAGTATCGCGGCTGTACTTGTACTCCTGTTCGGCGGGTTTGTGATTGACCGCTTCGGCACCAGGATATCAATAATCATTTTCGGCACCATATGTACCATTTCAGCCTTTGTAACCGCTGTTTCTCCTGACCTGTCTGTAATGTTAAGCGGCAGGGTTTTGTTAGGAATTGGGGCCGAACCACTGATCGTCGCCATAACAGCCGCACTGGCCAAGTGGTTCAAGGGCAAGGAACTAGGGTTCGCTTTTGGGATAAACCTTACCATCGGGCGACTGGGTTCCTTTGCGGCTGACTGGTCACCGACCTGGGGAAGTTCATACTACAGCAACTGGCAGGATCCCCTTTATCTCGCCACCATAATCGGCTTAACCTGCTTCGTTGGCGGATTCACCTACTATTTCATGGAGGGTTACGCACTTAAAAGATATACGCTGGGAGAAGCGGGCGAAACCGACAGACTGGCAATCAAGGATATGTTCAAGTTTGATAAATCCTTCTGGTATATCGTCATTCTCTGCGTGACTTTTTATTCCGCGATCTTCCCATTCAGGAGTTTTGCCATCAAGTTTTACATGGAATTCCATGGCGCTGACCGGGAAATGGCAGGCCAATTAAACAGCGCGCTCATTTTCGCTTCCATGGTCGCCATGCCTTTATTTGGATTGCTGGCTGACAGAATCGGCAAAAGGGCACTGATGATGATGATTGGCTCGGTGGCAATATTACCGGTTTACCTGATGCTGGTTTATTCCGGAGTCTCTCTGTATATCCCAATTGCACTTATGGGAATTGCCTTCTCTTTGATTCCGGCAATCATGTGGCCTTCAGTAGCTTATCTGGTTGAAGAGAGCCGCCTTGGCACTGCCTACGCGCTAATGACATTAGTCCAGCAAATTGGTGTCGCGCTCTTTAACGTACTGTTAGGATGGGCTAACGATACCTGGCAGGCTTCTGCGGATAATCCAGGAGGGTATGAAGCCGGCATGTGGATACTTTCCATCCTGGGCTTAATTGGTTTTGTCTTTGCCTTCCTCTTAAGAAAGAATGAAACAGGGCCAAATAACCACGGCCTGGAATATCCCAGGGGGAAAACCGGGTAATAGCCCTGGACTCAAACAAACTGGAATATATATGAAATCTACAGCATTTACGGTTTTCTGCCTCATTGTTTTCCTGGCCGGACCAGCCCTGGCTCAGGAGTATCCAAAAGAAGAGATCCCGACCAGGCAGATTAAGGATGAAATAACATCGCACGACTCAGGTGTGGCTATTTGGTGGGCCGGGCAGAACAGCTGGCTGATCAAATCCGGCGGCTTGCTTATTGGCACTGACCTGGTCCTGGAAGATGAAGAGCCCCGCTTGTACCAGGCTCCGATTTCCTCTGCCGAGCTAGCTCCCATGCTGGACGTGTCGTTCATAACGCATGGGCATGGTGACCACTTTGGCCGGGCTACCTCAAAAATCCTGGCTGAGAAATCGGACTGCATCTTTGTTATGCCTGTTAATTGCGTGAATGAGGCGAAAAAGCTGGGAATTCCGGCGGAAAGAATTCGACAGGCCGTACCCAGGCAGCCGATGCAGGTCGAATCAATGGAAGTTCTGCCATTGAGGGCGCTTCACGGCAATCCAAAATTCGCGGTGTACGAGAAGGCCAATTTCCAGGATTGCGGCTACCTTTTCACCCTCGGTGGAAAAAAAATATTACAGCCCGGGGACTCTGTGCTTCTGGAGGATCATCTTTTCATAGGCGATGTCGATGTGCTGTTCATATCCCCGACGGAGCATAATACCTATATTGAGCCTTCCGTCATGCTGATCAATGAGCTGGAGCCGGAAGTCATTCTTCCCCAGCACAGCGACACTTTTCGGGTCACCCCGGAAAATCGATACTGGACTCGTGGTTATGCCTATGAAGTGGGCAGGCTTCTGTCAAAACCTTTGAAGGCCAGGTATCATATCCCGGAACATGGAGAACGAATATTACTCCCTTAGGTGATTACATCATTCGTTCAATTACCAGGGGGAACTCCTTTTTCCCTTACTGTTTAAAAATCTGCTTGACAATTCGTTCTATAAAGAGAATAATTACTATTTAAGAACAAATTCTTATTTAGAAGCTGTTAAGTTAATATGAAATCAGGCAGAAATGAAATAGACCAGCGTATGAGAAGCTTTGAGGAAATGTGCCGAAAGCTGGGGGTGAAGCGAACCCACCAGCGCATGGAAATTTTCCGCGAAGTGGCACAGACAGCTGACCACCCTGACGCGGAAAAGGTTTATCGCGGCGTATCTGAACGGATTCCAACCATGTCTCTCGATACCGTATACCGGACCCTCTGGCTGCTCAAAGATCTTGGTCTGATAACAACGCTCGGCTCTCCAAGAGAACGGACTCGTTTTGACGCAAATCTCGACCATCACCATCACTTCGTGTGCGTTAAGTGCGGATTAACCCGTGATTTTTACAGCGATGACCTGGACAGCCTGAAATTACCGGACTCCCTGCTGTCCATTGGACATGCCGTAAAAACCCAGGTGGAAGTAAAAGGGCTATGCCGTGAATGTGCCGCGGGAGAGAAGCCGGGCGACAAAAAAAGGAGACAATAATATGACTGAAGAAAAAAAATGCCCGGTAACGGGAAGCGTAAACAAACCCATTGCGGGAGGCGGAACGTCGAACCGGGACTGGTGGCCGAACCAGTTGAACCTCAGAATCCTCCATCAGAACTCTCAGTTGAGCGATCCGATGGGAGAAGAGTTCAATTACGCCGAAGAATTCAAAAAACTCGACCTGGAAGCCTTGAAACAGGACCTCTACGCCCTGATGACTGACTCCCAGGAGTGGTGGCCCGCCGATTACGGACACTACGGCGGGCTCTTCATCCGGATGGCATGGCACAGCGCGGGAACCTACCGCACCGGTGACGGCCGGGGAGGCGCTGGTTCAGGCACACAGCGCTTCGCGCCTCTCAACAGCTGGCCCGATAATGCCAACCTTGACAAGGCCCGGCGGCTGCTTTGGCCGATCAAGCAGAAATACGGCAAAAAAATCTCCTGGGCTGACCTCATGATCCTCGCGGGCAACTGCGCCCTTGAATCAATGGGATTCAAGACTTTTGGCTTTGCCGGGGGACGTGAAGATGTCTGGGAGCCGGAAGAGGATATTTACTGGGGGGCTGAAAGCGAATGGCTTGGCGACAAGCGTTATTCAGGCGACCGCGATCTCGAGAATCCTCTCGCCGCTGTACAGATGGGCCTGATCTATGTCAATCCTGAAGGGCCGAACGGCCAGCCAAGCGCGGTTGCTTCCGGCCGGGACATCCGGGAGACCTTCGCGCGGATGGCTATGAATGACGAAGAGACAGTCGCGCTCGTAGCCGGCGGGCACACATTCGGCAAGTGTCACGGTGCGGGCGACGCCGCATTAGTTGGACCTGAACCTGAAGCCGCGGGCATTGAAGAACAGGG
>JAFGTD010000143.1 GCA_016934295.1 Acidobacteriota bacterium | reverse complement strand
GTTCCCCGGCCGGTCCCGATTCCGCCGCCCGATCCGGGACCGGCGGATGTGGAACTGTTCGGAGGGGCAAAAACATCCCCGATTGGAAGCGATAAATCCTGGGGAATGTCGATCGGCATCTCAACCCGCACCTGAGCCAGAAGATCGTCGGCAGGAACCAGCGGCTGAGGATTTTCAGGATCTGGCGCGATCATCTGCGAAGGCGCCGGTTCGGGCATTCGCCCAGAAGCGGGCGGGGCCTGCTCGTTTCTGCCTCCGCCTCCACCGCCGCCCCCTTCACGGCCGTCCCCCTCAAATGGGACAAAGATGGGATTGCTGACAAAAACCACATTGTCTTCCTGTTCGGGAGGCTGCTTGTTGAGCTGGGCCGTGATGATGATTGCGAGAGGCACGGTGAGTATATACGCAAAAATAACAATAAAAAATAATTCCATCTTCCGTGAACGCCCCCTGGCCTGTTCCGCCATCAAGCTGTCAGGATCGGAAAAAACTGAAGGAACGAAAAAAGGATTCCTGGCACCTGTAAAAAGATCCCGGACGAACTCTTTCAAGCTGAAAGGCTCTTCAGGCTCTTCTTCCACATAGTGAAACAGGGAAGGCTTGGCACGGGGACGTCTCCATGCGTCCTTGGCGGTCCGGACAGGATGGAGCAGGAAATCCCAGTCCATACCTTTCCAGATGCTCTCTTCAGGCTTGTCTTTAATATAATTAAAAAGAGAGGCTTGCGTGCTGGGAGTGGAGAAGCGGCGCATCCATTCTTTAATTTTGTTCCCACTTTCCTTCATATTAAAATATCTTCCGCTTCACCTTTCAGGGATATTGTTTTGACGCAGTAAATTAGACGCATTCTAAACTCTATGGTTTCATTAAAAGGCTTCCAAGCAGCTTTTTTAATGGACTCTTTCAATTTTGACTCCAGACCCCCTAGAGTTCATTCCAATCCATAAGCTTACGAATTAAATGGTATCACCGGCATTATACTCCGTCTAGCACGCTTTTCTCATAGGGTTTCCCCGTAATACGCAGCGATAAAAACAGGCGCCGGATTGCAGCAGACGTCTTGGGATAGAGAATTGAGCGGCACTTTCCCAAATAAAATTTCAGGCAATCAATTTATGCAAAGGCAAGACGGCAAACAATTACGGCCGCCACAAGGCTGGCGACATCGGCGACGAGACCGGCCAGTACTGCATGGCGTGCTTTCCGGATTCCAACCGCGCCAAAATAAACGGCTAAAACATAAAAGGTTGTCTCGGTGGCGCCGTATGCGGATGCGGCCAGACGACCCAGGAACGAATCCGGCCCATGGGTCTGAATCAGCTCTGTGGCCATTCCCAGGGCTCCACTGCCGGATAAGGGGCGCATGATTGCAACCGGAAGTATTTCAACGGGGAATCCGATCTTTTCAAGGACCGGTCCCGCCCATTGAGCCAGCATGTCAATCGCGCCGGCTCCGCGCAGCATTCCAATGGCCATAAGGATCGCCACGAGGTAGGGAATGATGCGGATCGCCATCTGGAAGCCGCCCTTGGCGCCTTCAACAAAGGCCTCGTATACTTTCACTCCCCTGCATGCACCATAAAGAGGAACAGCCAGCAGAAAAACCGGAATGGCCCAGATTGAAATGGTGCCCAATATATTCTGTATCATGAGGATTCCCCTTTCCGATCGGCACGTTCAACGGAAAACAGGGGCAGCTTCTGCAGGAGCTTCGCCGCAGTCACCCCGGCAACCACGGCGACCAGGCCGGCGGCCAGGGTCGTTCCTATAATTGCGGTGGGATCCTTGGAACCTGAAGACGACATGATTCCGATCATGGTTGCCGGGATAAGCTGAAAACCGGCTGTATTGACGGCAAGAAAGGTGCACATGGCGTTTGTGGCAATACCCGGATTTTTGTTGAGCTTCTCCAGGTCCTCCATCGCCTTCAATCCCAGCGGTGTGGCCGCGTTGCTCAAACCCAGCATGGTTGCGGCAATATTCATGGTCATGCTTCCCATTGCGGGGTGCCCGTCCGGTACATCCGGAAACAACCTGCGCATAATGGGAGCAATCGCTCTAGCGACTATTCTCATCAGTCCGGAATCCTCCGCTATCTTGACGATTCCGAGCCAGAGCGCCATGATTCCGATCAGACCGATGGCAATCACAACGGCATTCGCGGCCGAATCGATAGCGGATTTTGTGACGTTTTCAATTTTGCCGTTGATTCCGCCCACAACTACGGCAAGAATGATCATGGACAGCCAAATATAGTTCAGCATAAGCGGTCTCCGAGTTTTCAGGCCCAAACACGAGATAGCTATCTTAACATTCCGTCATGGATATTCCGACCATACATCCTCCAAGATTAAAAAAAGGCGATACGATTGCTATCGTCGCGCCGGCAGGACCTGTCGAAGGAAGCGAAGGACTTCAGAAAGGAGTCACATTCCTTGAAAAAATGGGCTTCAGGATTCGGTACAGCGATCGTATATTCCAGTCTGCCCGCTATCTGGCCGGAGACGACGCCGCAAGAGCCGAAGAACTCATACACGCTATGGAGGACAATTCAATCCGGGCGATTATAGGACTGCGCGGCGGCTACGGTTGTTCGAGACTGATCCCAAAACTGATGACCATTAAAAAGCGGGAGCGGCCCAAAGTCTTTATGGGCTTCAGCGATTTGACCACCCTGCATCTGCTGCTGAACAGGCACCTGGGGTGGGTTACGCTGCACGGGCCCATGGCGATGACCCTGGGTCGCGGCGCTCCACTTGTTGAATTGGAGTCCCACCTCTTTTCTCTGCTGACGGATCCTGAATACCGGCCGGCGCTGAGTTTTCCGCAGATGGAGACCTGGGAACCGGGAAAAGCGGAAGGAGCGTTGACCGGAGGCTGCCTTTCAGTGATCACGGCCAGTATCGGAACTCCTTATGAAATCGACACGGAAGGCAAGATCCTGTTCCTGGAGGATCTGGGGGAACAACCGTACCGATTGGACCGGATGATTACCCAGCTTCAACTCTCCGGCAAACTTCAATCCCTTAAAGGAATCATTCTGGGCACTTTTCATGAATGCGATCCCACCGAAGGCGATTACTCCGCCCGGGATGTGCTGAAAGAAATTCTGCGGGAGCTCCATGTGCCGATCCTGGCAAATTTCCCCGCTGGGCATGGTTCCGAAAACTGGCCGTTCCCGCTGGGCATAAAGGTACGGATTGACGCTGACGTACGATCCGTGGAATTCCTGGAGCCGGCTGTTTCGTAAATTATATCGATCCGCTCATCATTTTAAATTTCAACAACTTACATAAACAAGGGTCCGGAAATTCCCGGAAACAAACAGGATTCCGATACGTATCTGACCATGAAAGGTTATGGAGCTTTCCGAATCGAAAGAACCATAGGGTCTTATTCAACAATGATTTATATAGAAGTGCGGGTCAAAGGGCCAATAAGAACCTTTACAGCCGTTGTTTGAGTCTGATACATTGAAGCGCCTGGCCTTTTACCGCTCTATCGGGTCAGGGCTTTCGGACGGCATCCTTCAGAAACGAGAGCGAGACATGAGCCTGTACGGTTCCATCAAGGAAGTCCAAAACAACATTGAAAAGTTCTATCTCAATCTGGAACAACGTTTTAATGAAAATAAGCTCATAAGTGATCTCTGGTGCCAGATGGCACAGGATGTATCCCAACAGATTCAAAGCCTGCACGATCTCCCCAAATCATTCTGGAGCCGATTAAAGAAGGACCCGGTTGAGCTGATTAAGACAATCAAAACCGACATAAAACCGCAAGACCTTGAAATTGAAAGCGATATTTCTCTCAGCGAATGCATCGATAAAGCAATTCAATCTGAAGAAGCCATTATCCTGAAAATTTATGTCCCATTGATACGGAACCTGAGAAAAAACTGGACCGGACAAGCCCTGGATTTCTACATCATGGTCAAGGCGCATACCGTCAGAATAAAACGGGTTGCGGAAGCCTTTTCGGGCGATCCCATTGTAATGCAACACGCGACTCTGCTGTTCCAGGGATTTGAAAAGGAGATTCAGGAACCGGATGCTGAAATAATTCAAAAAATAAAATCCGCCCGTAAGAACAGGACCGTCCGGGGGAAGAAATCCGTAAAGCCCAAGACACAGGCAAAATCGAAAACCAGAGCGAAGACAAAACTTAAGGCAGAAGCGAAACCGAAAATCAGGGCAAAGGCGAAAGCCAAGGCAGTAGCAAAGACAAAACCGAAACCTGCGTCGAAGACCAGGGCAAAGGCGGAACCGAAACCTGCGCCGAAAACTAAAGCACAGGTAAAATCCAAACCCAAACCGAAAGCAAAGCCCGGGGCCAAGGTTGCATTAAAAACGACAAAACCTAAGAAGCAGAAGAGCCGGTCCCCGGTTAGCCGTTCAAAAATACACAGCAGCCGGCCCAAGCCCCGGGTTGAAAAAGCCGACGTTCGTCGCCG
This sequence comes from Acidobacteriota bacterium, assembly GCA_016934295.1. GTDB lineage: Bacteria > Acidobacteriota > UBA6911 > UBA6911 > UBA6911 > UBA6911. Next base: position 15,272 of record JAFGTD010000143.1, on the reverse strand, counting down.
GCGCGTACGGCGATAGAACAGCGCAGACGGCCCTCATCCCATTGAATCCGCATATCTTGTTGTTATTTTCCCTTTCACCTACAACACACGACCGAAATCCTTTTAGAAATGCGGGTTAAATCTTTTCCAGAAGAAGAAATTATGGCAGATGTCCAAAGTCGATCTTATTCTATCTAATGGAATTCCGGTTTCGGAACCATGTGCCGGTTGATTTCCATGATTACTATATACATACTTGGTTAGAGTGATTGCCATTTTAATACAATTACATACGATCACAGGAGGCAAATCTGTTGTCGAAACATGCCGGCCCAAATTGGCCGAATCCCGATGAGTTAAGGAAAGATATGGAGGAGTTTTTTTCCAAGAAATACGGAAACGGCGTCAAACTTGGAGTCCTCAGCAGTGAACCGGATCAAGCGCGCACCGCGGATGAAGGCACCGATGTCAAGGATGAGCCCCTGGATATCCGGTTCGATTATCTTCCCCGTGATATAAAAAAATACCTCGATCGATTTGTCGTAAAACAGGACGATGCCAAGAAGGTGCTGGCTACAACAATCTGCGATCATTACAACCATATCAAACGCTGTTCCGTGAAGGGGCCCTGCACGGAGTACGCCAAGCAGAATATTATTATGCTCGGACCGACGGGCGTAGGAAAAACCTATCTGGTTCGGACAATTGCGGACCTGATCGGTGTTCCCTTCGTTAAAGCGGACGCTACGAAGTTCTCAGAAACCGGATACGTGGGAGGAGATGTTGAAGACCTCGTCCGGGAACTGGTCCAAAAGGCCGACGGGGATATCCGACTGGCGGAATACGGCATCATCTATCTGGACGAAATTGACAAGATCTCCGCTCCCTCAAACGTGCTGGGACGCGATGTCAGCGGCGGAGGTGTCCAGCGCGGTCTGCTGAAGCTGATGGAAGAAACGGAGGTCAGCCTCCGCACACCTTTCGATCTGACATCTCAACTGCAGGCGGCGATGGAATTTCAATCCAAGGGAAAAGTCTCGCGATCGATGATCAACACACGCCATATCCTGTTTATCGTCAGTGGAGCGTTCAACGGGCTTTCGGATATCATCCGAAAGCGTTTGGGAGCCAAGGCCATCGGATTCCACTCGGCCGCCCGGAAACTGACACAGGAGCAGGATTACTTTCGTTTTTCCAAGAGCAATGACTTCATCGAGTATGGTTTTGAATCCGAATTTGTCGGCAGATTGCCCGTTGTCGTAAGTTGCCAGGAATTGAGCGTTGAAGACCTGTTTCAGATCCTGAAGCATTCCGAAGGCTCCATCATCCGCCAGTATATAAACGCGTTTGAAGCCTACGGAATCGAATTGATACCTACCGATGAGGGGCTTTACAAAATCGCCCAGAAAGCTTACGAGGAGCATACCGGGGCCCGAAGCCTTGTGGGCGTTTGCGAACGAACCTTCCGCGAATATAAATACAGCCTGCCCCATTCACCGGTGAAGCGTCTCGAAATTACCGAACGCCTGGTCGATGAACCCGATGTCGTGCTGCAGGAAATACTGGATTCCGTCAAGGATATCCGTCTCGAAGAAATGGATCGCGAGTTCAACACGATTGCCAAAGATTGGTCCGAACAGAACGGGGTTCAGATCCATCTCCAGCCTGAAGCGGCCCGGATGCTGAGCGAGAAGGCACTGGAAAGCGGCGACGAGTTGAAAGAGGTTTTCTCGGAAATCTTCAAGGATTTCGAACACGGCCTCAACCTGATACGCCAGTCGCAGGGCGTCCAGAAGTTCGAAATAACCCCGGAGGTCGTCAAGGATCCCCAGTCCACCCTGGACGAATGGATTAGGTCGAAATATACAGTAAGCAGTAGGCAGTAGGGGCGAACCTTGTGTTCGCCCTTTTTGCTACCTCCAACAATCCCGCTTGTTGCAGCAGGGCGAACACAAGGTTCGCCCCTACAATCTTCGTTTCCACCCTCATCAGAATTCCATTCAGACAACTGCAAACTAACCACTGCCTTCATAGAGTCGTCCCTGCCATGTATCGCGTTCCTTAAGTCTCTGCTCGATTCTGTGCCGGATTCCGGCTTTACTTTTATTCCAGACCGGCCCGACCAGTTGATCCAGGGGGGCGAATCCGTAAAGGCGCTCGATCAGAATTTCCGGATTCAATTGTTCGAGGAAATCGACCACAAGCTCCACATACTCATCCAGACTCAGCAAAGGGAAAGGATTGTTTTGAAATTCCGTCGCCATGGCTGTGTTTTTCACGACATGAAGATGATGCAGCTTTAAAAAATCAATCCCTTTGTCCGAAATGACCCCGGCAGACTGCAATACTTCCTCCCTGGTTTCCCAGGGAAATCCCAAAATAAGATGGGCGCCGATCCATATGCCCCGGTTGCCGGTCCGCTGCATGGCATCGAGCCAGCAGCGGTAATCGTGTCCGCGGTTGATTCGTTCCAGGGTTCTGTCATAAATGGACTGCAGACCGTATTCCAGGGTAACGAAAAGAGTGCGGGCCAGCTCTTCAAACCAGGCAATCTTGTCGTCATCGATGCAGTCCGGCCTGGTTCCGACCGAAAGCCCTACGATATCGGGGTGATCGATCGCCGACTCATAAATGGGAATCAAATCCTCCAGGGGCGCGTGCGTATTGGAAAAAGGCTGGAAATAGACGATGAATTTTTCGGCTCCGTATCGCTTTTTAAAGTAATCCATCCCCGTCAGCACCTGTTCGCCGACAGGCTTCAAACGGTTGGCGGTGCCGGGACGAAAGGAACTGTTGTTGCAGTATGTGCAGCCGTTCACGGCTACGGTTCCATCCCGGTTCGGGCAACTGAATCCTCCGTCAACGCTGACCTTGTATACCCTGCCGCCGAATTTATCTCTAAGGAAGCGGCCGTAGGCATTGTAGCGGTTTTCGGGAAATGGGGATTGAGAATGCATGGATCTAGATTAAAGATTGAAGATTAAAGATTAAAGATTAAAAATTGAAGATCGGCAGCTATTTTGATGTTCAAAGTTAAAAACCGATGGGCCGATTGGACCAACTTGAGGAAAAGAATCGGAGAAATAATCTCAAATTGAAGATTGTGGATCGACGAATGGCTGTAGTGAATCGTGGAGTATGAAGAGATAAAAATCTATTCGGGGAAAGAATACTTTCGTCCCAATAAAAAAATAGCCAGGAGCCGGAATGGGATTGTGCATTCTGGCTTCTGACTTCTGACTTCTGGCTTCTGGCTTCTGACCTCTATTTTATTTTAATCCGGTTTTCGTCCTTGGGGCAAATCCAGTACATGCCGCCCGGCATATCTCTGTATTTGATGACCTTGGTTGCCACCATCACCGTACCGCACTCGGGGCAGCTATGCTCGTGTTTTGCACCCTTGTCTCCAAGGCTCGCACGGGCCGTCTTGGATAATTTTTCCGCCATATCACTTCTCCTTAATTGCTGTATTCACGCAAAACAACGAATGTTACGGGGCAAAGACGCTGCAGTCAATACATTTTAACGACATCTGCCTATATCGTGTAAAACAACCATTATGACGTTACAGTTTTCTCATTTCGCGCTATGATTTCCTCTGAATCGTAGAGATGCTCCCGAATTTTAAAGGATTTACGATTGGAAGGCGAAGCCTCTGGAGTTCTGCAGCAAGCTGCAGCACTCAAGGGAATCATACGTGAGTGATTCAACGAACACCGGTTGATGGAGGAAATATACAGATGGAAGATCCCATTTATCAGTTTGCCCGACGCATCCGGGAGGCATCCAGGATTTCGGTGCTAACGGGCGCGGGAGTTTCCTCGGCCAGCGGCGTACCGACATTCCGGGGCGAGGAGGGGCTCTGGAAATCCTACTCTCCGCAGGAACTTGCCACACCCGAAGCATTTGAAAGAAACCCGAAACTGGTCTGGGAGTGGTACGACTGGAGGCGGGGACTGATATCCGGGTGCCGCCCGAACGCGGCGCACGACGTCCTTTCTCTCTGGAGCAAACGGTACCCCGAATTTACCCTTATCACACAGAATGTCGATGGTCTTCACGAAAAAGCGGGCACGGAAAATGTCATACGCTTCCACGGATCGATCTGGGAGGTTTTCTGCCGGGACCGCTGCCGGTCCTCGCCGGAACGCTGGGTGGATGAAACCGTCCCCCTGGAGAAGATTCCGCCTTCCTGTCCCTATTGCGGCGGCCTTATCCGGCCTGCCGTAGTCTGGTTCGGCGAAGGGATCGACAATGATGTCCTGGCCAAATCGACTGCCGCTCTCGACTGCGACATCTTCATGACAGTCGGCACCGCGGCCGTCGTCTACCCTGCAGCCGGTCTTGTCGATGCCGCGCATCAAAGAGGTGCATTCACTGTAGAGATCAATCTGGAGGCCACGTCCGCCTCCGGAGCCGTGGATCTGTCCATCCAGGGCCCGGCGGAAGATATCCTGCAGAAAGTAGAAGATTTACTGTCACAAAATACAGACACTTAACCAACCACGTCTAGAAGACGTGGCTTTGGCTTGCCCCGTAAAACGGGGCGTAAATTGTATTCGTAACTTTTTCGTTTCCCGTTTCCGGTTCGCTGTTCCCCACGATGGTTTTCAACGGGAAACGGGAAACCTGAAACAGAATGGAACTCTTCACCAATATTTCTCCCCGGATCGGCATAGCCTTTCAAGGGTCACACAGGCTGAGACTGTGGATTTAAAAGGTATTGACCCGCATTCCTGAAAATCCCAAGAGTGAAAAATTACACCGAAATTTCACCATAGTTGCATGATTTTCCCAGGGTACTAATGTTATCAAAGCAGCATAAAATTTAGTGCAGCCTGGTGTTTCGTCCATTCAAATCGTTTGGCAGCGGGAATTAGGTTCCACTGGCACGTGAAATATTGTTTTCTTTTCGCGATATCGGTGTTTGCTATTACCGCTTTCAACGGTCCCCTGTCGATCCATCCGGTTAGTCACTAACGGGAAAAGGATGCGTACTGTCAAACCAGTGGTATCCGTGAGGCTGTTTCAGCCCGTCCCCTATCTCTAATCGGGGTTTTATAGCGTAGCTATAGGGAAAGAGGTCGGTTTCGTCGTTGCAATCATAAGAGTGCGGCTGCAAATTTCACAGGAGGCTTCAGCCGGCATGTGAAGTCTTCTGTAAGTATAGTGTCGGCCGTGCATCGCACCATGCAAAGCAACGAAAACATTTTAGAGATAAGAGACGCTTTCTTAACCAAAGGAGAAATATTTATGTATAAAATTACAGGCAAAATGAGAATGGCAGCGCCTTTATTTGCGGCCATAATCCTGCTTTTTGCTTTCTCGACAATCTGTTTTGCTGAAGGCGGAGGACGGTATGCAGAAGATCCCTGGGCTTTCGGCCTGATGGCGGATACCCAATGGACGAATGGTGCACAAGACCCTGAAGGCGCGAATCCGAATACAGTAAGCGCGGCTCTTGCCGGCGCGATACAACAGGAGCTTGCCGGTAAGGGTGTCAAATTCGTCATACAGGTTGGAGATTTGTCGGACCTGGCAGGAGATGACGCGGTTTACACACGTGCCGAAAAAGCGCAGGAATTGACTGACGATGGGGTCGGATTCTTCCCCCTGCGCGGCAACCATGAAACCTATGGATATTTGTTCGGTTATGATCCTGATCACGACATGGATCTTGTCGCTTATCGTGATGCCTATCCCCAGGTTCAGGGGATGGGTGATACTTGGGGCGCCACAAATTTCAGCAGCCCCAGCGCCATCATGGGTGATGATCTGGCTATTCTGGATGGCTTGAGTTACGCCTTTGATTACGATAACGCCACATTTGTCATCGTCGATGTTGAGCAGACAGAGTATCATGAAGTATTTCCGGAACCCCATCCATTATACGGGGATCCATATAACTACGTATTTTTTACCGTTTATCAGGTCGATTTCGATGTAGTAGGAGTTACAACCGTATATGATTCAGCAGCTGTCGCCGTAGAGGTGATTGATCCGTACACAATCCCGGCGGGGACATGGTTTCGTATAGACAGCAGCGGTAATCCGTCGACCAATATGTATGCATGGGACATGGAAAACCCCGACCAGACGGTTGGAACCGACTACTACTTTCCATATGACATATTTGTTACACCAAAAGAACCTGGGTGGGCGGCTGATGGAAGTGAATTCTGGCCCGGCGCTCAACAGGACTGGATCAGCGCACGGTTGGACAAGGACTCCCGGGGTACGGAGCATGCATTTGTACTGTCCCATAGAGGGCTGATGGGCACGAATCATGTGGATGGTTTTTTCGGGAGTAATCCGGGCTCGAAATCTTCCCAGCAGAATCCGTTCTATGCCAGTCTTGCGGATAACGGCGTACGCTATATGCTTTCCGGTCACGACCATCTCCACAACCGCGCCCTTGTCGACAGTCCCGACGGTGAAAACCAGGTTCAGCAGATCATTCACATGGCGGCAAGCACGAAATTCTATGGTCCCGCCAGCCTGAATAGTTTTACAGGCTATTATGGACCTGTAAAGCAACGCGAAACTGAAATTTCTCAGGATCTCTATAATGTAGGCTACTACGTCTATAATATCGACGGACCCCGTGTAACGGTTGATTATTATGCGGATTCCACCGGTGGTTTTCAGGATAATGAAGCCTATCCCCACGGAGAAGCTTCAGTAAATGGCCTGCTTTTCTTACCCCCGTTGGATTTTGTAAAGCAAGAAACCTATGGTTACAGTACCAATGGACAGCAGTTTCAGGTCGCTCAGGGTGAGTCATATACTGGTGTGAAAGACAGCTTTGGAACGACAGCTGCAGAGATCCTCGCTGGTACCAACAACAGTTCTACTACAGACGAGACGCCCACTGTTATCGACGACAATGGCACGCCGGAAGATTCAAGTGATGACACAGTGTTGAGTACACCCCGTGCGCTGACCAAGGTCGTCAATACCGGTTGGGTGGCAAATCCGGATCCCTACACGCTTAAAAGCGATATCTTTTCCCTGTGGGGCATGTCGGAAATAGGCGCGGAAGACCAGACCGATACCTATGTGCTTTCCATGTCCTTTGATTTCCGAAGGATGGTGCATCTCGGAAACGGCGGCATCGGCATTGCCACCTGTGTTGACGGAGAATGGGTCAACGCCGTGGATGAGAATTTCGGCGGAGAAAAGAAGTTTGTAGTTGGTAAATACAAACCCCAATACGGTCTTGGAACCTATGGTGTGGATCCGAGCACCAAGACCGCCTGGGCTGTTTTAAACTACAACGCCGACTTTGCTGTTGCCATGGATATAGAACAGGTACCCGGCAAAGGAAAACAGGTACAACAGAGAACCTGGAACCCGGGCGAATCAAAGAACGGGAAAAAGTAAATAACGGCCGGTATTTTCCCTGCACTTCGTTCTCATAGAAGTACAGGAGCCTGTCGTTTATCTGGAGAACTTCGGGGTCGGAATTGATGTGGGCGCCTGAATCCATATCGAAACCGACCCCAAACTTTTTTATTCAAATGAAAAAAATATTACTATTGAGTTTTATCCCGGTTCCTTTTCTTTTAAGCATATATGCCTGCAATTTTTTTGGCGGTTATTCCCAGTCCTATGTAATTTTGATCAACCGGGTAAAAGTGGGGAAAGAGGTTATTAGTGAAAAAACCAATTTTAAAGGCGACCTGGTATGCCTGTCCGAGCAGGAAAGGGATACTTACGGTTCAAAAAAGAAAGAGCGGAGAATAATCCGGACAAAAATAGTCTTTCCGGAGGCGAAGCTTTTCCCTGTGTCTTATTCCTATGAGTCCAGTGCGGGTACCTCCTATGACGTAAAAGTGGAGGATGGAACGATTATCAGAACACTTAAAGAGGATGGTAACTCACGAGAATCCATCACACCTCTTGAGCCGGACATGCTTATGCTCGACCTGAATGCCTTTCATACCATCGATTACTGTATTCGCAAATATGACATCAAAAAAGGGAGGCCGCAGGTTTTTCAAACCTATCTCCTGCCTGCCGGATCCGTTGCAGAGCTTTCTGTTATTCCCGATCAAATCGTTATACCTGAGCACGAAACCAAGGCGCTGCAATTAAGGAATTACGAAATCAGGATCGGGAACGAAATGACTATATTTGTATGGGTCGATAAAGACAACCACCTCTACCGGATGTTTAGCCCAAGCCCGAATATAGAGGTGATCCGCTCCGATCTTTTCGAACGACTGGAATCCAAACAAAAAGAATCCGAAAAGAAGTAACCCAACAATCCCCGGATTTTAAAAATCTTCAGTTGGAAAACATACGCAAATCGATAATTCGTTTTTCACCTGAATTATCCACAATAATAATATTTTTGAGGGCGGGAAATTTCTCTTTTATAAAATCCAGATATATTCTTTGTTTCGTTACGCTTTTGGCTTTTCTATATTCATTCAACTGCTTTTTAAAACGATCGACATCCCCTTCCGCATGATTGATGACTTCATATTTGTAAGCCATGGCTTCTTCTACTACCTTCATGGCCGTGCCCTTGGCTTTGGGCAGGTTTTCATTCCTGTAAGATTCGGCGTTATTCACCATCTCTCTTTTCTGGATCTGCGCGTTGATGACACGTTCGAAAAATGTCCGGACGCTTCTATGGGGCGTTACTTCTCCGATTTCTATAGCGCTGATTCCCAGCCCGCTGTTAAGCAGATCCAGTTTCTCCTGGATCTCTTCCTTCAGGTAAATTTCGACGCCCTTTTTGCCGACGGTAAGAATGTCATCCACGGTTTTGCCTGCCAGGCTGTAAACAGCGGATGAGCAGGCGATATGCTTCAGATAGTCTTCATTGTTTTTGATTTTAAAAAGATATTGGACAGGATCGGTAATATTGTATCGGATTAAAAAATCGATAAAGACGATATTGTTGTCTCCCGTGATGCAATAGGAAGGCAGACTTGTTGTTTGTCCGGGCCTGTTCTCTCCGCCCGCAGCCGCCCCGGGAGATAAATCCTTTACTTCAAGAGTATGAGTTGTCTTTACCGGCACTCGGGTGATGGTATCGACGGGCCAGGGAAATTTGTAGTGGGCGCCGGGTTCCACGCTCCCGTCAATCACTTCCCCGAATCTTTGCAGAACACCCAGTTCATTTTCCGATACCTTGTAGAAACCCGTTAACAGATAGACAACAAACAGGCCTGCCACGATCACTATTACAAAATATTTTGAAAACGATATGAATGTATTTTTTAAATAATTCCTGATGGTTTCGTTCATTTCATTTCTTGATTAATTCTTTTGAATTCAAATATTCGAAAAGTTCGGAATCGGTTGACAGAACGAGCGTGGTGTTTTTATCCATAATTTCCGAATAGACCTGAAGGGACTTTACGAATTTGAAAAACTCTGGATCTTTGCTGTAGGCATCCGCGTATATTTTCAGGGCTTCCTTATCCCCTTCGCCCTTAATTTCCTCCGCTTCCCTGTATGCTTTGGCTAAAAGTTCCTTTACTTCCCTGTCCGTGTTGGCCCTTATCTTGGTCGCTTCTTCTTCTCCTTCAGCAGTATATTTAACGGCTTCTTTGGTTCTTTCCGCCTTCATCCTCTGATAAACAGCGTTGCTGACGATAGAAGGATAAAGAATCTTTTTCAGGCCTACTTCGATGACCTCGATGCCATACTTGTTTTGGGCTCTTGTATTGGCTTCTTTCTTTATTTTTTCATAAATTTCCTGCAGTTTGACGTTTTCAGGGACCGTATTTATTATCTTATCAACCTCATAATCACTAATAATAATACCGAGCTGAGAGTTCACCATATCTCCCAGTTTTAATCTGGCATTATCGACATTATTAAGCGACTGGAAAAACAGTTCCGGGTTGTCCAGTTTCCATGCAATGTAACATGTAACGATAATCGGATTTTTATCCTTCAACAACAGTTGCAGTGTTTGAGCTTCAAAACAATTAATTCTATGGTCAAAAAGGTTGATTTTTTGCCATGGCCATTTAATATTCAGCCCGGATTTTTCTATCGTCTTTACCGGTTTTCCCCATTGAGTCAGGATAACGCTTTGCCCTTCATTGACGCTGAACAGGGATCCATACATTACCAGGCCCAGAATAATAAATATAAACAGTACAAAAATTATTTTCTTCATACTTGGATAAACCTCATTGGTATCACCCTCCTATTCCGGGATGTACAAATCATTTTCGAAATTCAAATAAAGATCCGGCTCGCCTACTCCGGGATCTATAAGAATCTTGTTCTTTTCCTTAAGAACGCTCACGATATAATTGTAATATAATATTTTTCTGATTATGGACTTGTTGTTTTCGTAAGAATTTAACTTTGACTTAAAACCGACAACTTCTCCTTCCGACTTCAGTATCTCTTCCTGCACATAGGCATTTGCATCGCTGATATTACTGTAAGCCTCTCCACGGGAATCGGGTATGGACTGGTTCTGATACTCATGTGCCAGGTTAATAATTTCCATTTTCTTCTGATAGGACGCGACAACCTCCTCGAATGCATCGGATATACTTATCGGCGGGTGAATATCTTTTATGTTGACACCGACGACTTCAAGCCCGGTATTTATGGCATCCAGCTCGTTTTGTAATGCATTCTCGACTACAGCCTCCAGTTCTTTCCGATACGTGATGGCAATCTGATAAAAGGGTTTTGTAGTGAAAATATTCTGCAGTATTTTATAGGAGACGCTTTCCAGTAAATCCCTGGGATTATGGATATTGTAGTAATATTTATACAGGTCCTTAATTCGATAATGAAGGATTATATAGGGATTGAAAAAATAGTTGTCCCCGGATAAAAAGTGAATCTCTTCGCCGTGCGCAACACCCCAGATAAGAGGTTTCTGTTCTTCTTTCGCTATATTCCCCAGGAATAATTCCCGAACCTGTTTTGTTTTTTCGATTCTAACTTTGTCAATGGGACGCGGGAACTTGAAATGGAAACCAGGCTGCAGGGCTTTCCTGTTTACGGGTTTTCCAAACCGCTCAATAACAGCCTCTTCATCCATTTGCACCTGAAAGCCCGTGTCGTACACGATAATAATAATAATGATTGAAACCAGGGCATAGCCTGCGAACTTAAGCAATCGGACAAAGTAAACGACCAGCTTTGATTTTAAAATATCTATATTAAATTTCCCGTCCACCCATTTGAAAAAAGAAATATAGATATCTTTATTCAGTGCGATGCCTAATATTTCCAGAAAATGATAATGCAATTGGAATGCATCGTGCTTTTTATGAAAATAGGCAATAACGTTGAATATAATTTCTATGCCGAACGATAGAATCAATAATGCTATCGCGAAACTGACCCACCGATCGATATTAAAATTGAAATAATATAAAATCAGGGATATGCCCGTTAAGGAAGAACATACCATATCCCCTTTCGAATGAAGGCCGTCCGAGACCAACGCAGCGGAGTTTTCCGCGCGCCCGACATCCGAAAGAAACTTGTAAAGAAAATAGGAGCCCGCCGATAGAAGCAAAAATATTACACCGGTTATCAACGGCTTCTGAATAATAACGACTTTTGTGGCATAGGCATTTACAATTAAGGATATGGAAATAACCGTAAGGAAGATTCCAATAATAAAGGAAACCGTAACTTCAATATATTCGCCGAATATACTTTTGAAAAAACGCCTGAATACACCGTCTTCCTCAAACTTTGTTTCTTTCACGCCTGTTTCGGGCGGAACCTGTTTTTGTTTTAAAAGAGAAGCGCTTCGCCATAATGCCAGAAGGACTAAAAGCGATGTCGTTATATCACTGAAGCTGTGCCAGGCTTCAGAAAGAACAGCGATGCTTCCGGACAGAAAATAAAACACAAACTTTAGAACGGTAAGCCCCAGCGTAATCGATATGGCTATAAGCGAGGTTTTAATCCTGGTATTCATAAGTGTAGTCACTGCTGCCCAAAACAGCCTGAATGTGCAAATCCGCCATTGATTTCATTGCGCATACAACGCCATACCCTGCCGGCTTTCCGCAGGTAGTATTGTAAGCGATATTCTGAAAATAATACATATTTCCATCCAAAACCGCTCTTTCAACAAAGCATGAAGGACGAAATAAAATTCCCAGCTAGATGATATACTGCTTTGACAGCATTGGTAGTAGTGAGGAATCATGTAATTTAAGTGGAATTTTGGTGTAAATTATAATAATGGCGAGCAGAAAGAAAATCACGTTCGATGTCTTTACCCTGGACACCAAAGAAGAACAACTCTGGAAAGGCACAAAAAAAATCCATTTACGGCCAAAGACCTACGCTCTCCTGCAGCACCTCATTGTCCGGTCCGGCCACCTTGTAACTAAAGAAGAATTATTGAATGCCGTCTGGCGTGAGTGCAATGTCGGAGAGGAAGCCCTGAAGCATTGTATGGTCGAAATCCGCAGAGCTCTGGGCGACAACGCCGAAAAGCCCCGCTTTATAGAAACGGCGCATCGACGCGGGTATCGGTTTATCGGGAAATCCACGAATTCGCAGCGTAAAGACAGGGGAAAATCGACAAAACAGGGGGAAACCGGAATCCAGGATCCACCACCGGGCACAAGTCCCTTTGTCGGCAGGGAAACCGAACTGGCTCAATTGCAGCAGCACCTTGAGGACACCATAAAGGGTTCCCGTCGGGTCGTATTCATAAGCGGCGAGCAGGGCATCGGTAAAACCAGGCTGTCGGATGCATTCCTCGATACGGTATCGTCCGCTAAAACCACCGGCCGCCGTTCCGGGAAAAATCCGGTTCCGTGGATCGCCCGGGGGCAGTGCGTCCAGTCCCACGGCACGGCTGAAGCTTATATGCCCCTGCTGGAAGCGCTCACGGGGCTTTGCCATACTCAAGGCCGGCAAATCATAAACAGCCTGTGCCGCTATGCCCCACTCTGGATGTCCCAGATGCCTTCCCGGCTGAGCACGGACCAGATCCTGCGTATCCGGATCTCCACCCGCAACGCAACCCGCGAACGCATGCTGCGCGAACTGGCCGAAGCGCTGGAAGAATTGACTAAGGACCGGCCGTTGATACTCATTCTTGAAGACCTTCACTGGAGCGACCCTTCCACGCTGGACTGGATTTTTTCCTGGGCGCAGCGGCGGGAATCCTCCCGGCTGCTGTTGCTGGCCACCTACCGCACCGCGGAAGTAATGACGGAGGACCATCCATTTAAAAATATTCAAAGAGAACTTCGATCCAAACAACTTTGCAGCGAGATTGAATTGACCTATCTCGATGAATACGAAATTGGAGAGTACCTGAAGCGGCGATTCCCGTCTCACAAATTTCCAGCCCGAATGACGCATTGGGTGCAGCAGCGGACCGGCGGCAATGCGCTGTTTCTCGTCAACCTCCTGGATCATCTTTCCGAACAGGGACACATCCTGAAGGGCGACAACCGCTGGATCCTGAACACGCCCCTTGAAAAAATCAAGCAGACGATTCCCCCAACGATCCGGCAGATTGTCGACCGGCAGATCGAACGCTGTAATCCCCAGGAACAGCTCCTGTTGCAGGCGGCAAGCGTTAATGGAATGGAGTTTTCAGCAGGCGGGGCGGCAGCGGCATTAAATGAAGACGAAGACGAAATCGAATTGCTCTGCAGAAACCTTGCGGCGCGCAGCCAGTTCCTGCAGCCCGCCCCGGACCGCATAATCTCGAAAGGGGAGAAGGTCGCCTGCTACAGGTTCATTCATGTCCTGTACAGGAACCTATGCTACCAGCTTATTCCCTCGGAACGGCGAATCCGCTTTCACAGGCGCATCGCGGCGTTTTTGGAACAGGAAGACGGACGGCAACCACAGGAACTCTATGCACAGCTGGCTATGCACTACGACCGGGGACGGGACTACAGGTGCGCCGTAAGGCACTACCGGAAAGCCGTAGACAACGCCGGTGCACGCTACGCCGAACATGAATCGCTGGAACTGGCAACGCGGGGCATCCAACTCCTTGAAATGCTGCCTGCCTCCCCAGAACGGACAGAGCTTGAAATCCACCTGCAGAACGCACTCGGGACTGCATTGATATCCACTGAAGGGCCGGGAGCCGAAAAGGCCCGCCAGGCATTCAGTCGGGCTCGCGATCTGTTCTCCAGTCTGGGACCGGCTCTGAGGTCGGGAAAAAAGGACACCCTTTTTAACTCTCTATACGGACTTTGGAATTATCACTGGGGCCATGCGAACTATAGCCCGGCCCTCAGGCTTGCGGAACAGCTCGTGCAGCTATCAAAGGTTTCAAAAGATTCTTTGGTGCAGGACCGGGCCCACTTCCCGCTGGGAATAACCCTGATGGATCACGGGGAATACGCCCCTGCACTGGAGCACCTTGAGCAGAGCTCCGGGGTCAAAAGCCGCTGCTGCGCCGAGATCGCCCGATGTCACCTGGGATATGTGGACAGCGCACTAGGCAATATTGAGAAGACCCTTGCCTGCGCGCTGGAAACGCGTGACACGGAATACTGCATTTTCGCCTATCTTGGCGCGGCACGGTTGCATATGACGCGCGGGGAATTTCGGGAAGCTCTGGAACGATCACAGTCCGCCATTGACATAGCGCTAAGCCGGAAAATAGCGGAGCAATGGCTCACGCCCATGAGAGTCATCAACGGTTGGGCCACGTACAAACTCGGCAGGAAGAAAAAGGGGCAACGGCAAATACACCAGGCGCTGACTATTTATAAGGATATCGAAATATCCAATCTGGGACCGATGCTTTATGCGATTTATGCGGAAATCCTGCTGGATGGTAATCGGGTTGAAGAAGGCCTGGCGGTAATCGACGGAACCCTGGAAACTTCGCACCGAACAGGCATACACCATTACGATGCCGAGCTGTACCGACTTAAAGGCGAGTTGTTGCTGCAACCCTTTTCGATAGATAATCGTCCTTCAGACCGAAAGAATCCGCATGCCGGGAAAGCGGAAGATTGCTTCAAGCAGGCCGAGGCAATTGCCCAAAAGCAGCGTGCCAAATCCCTGGAACTTCGGGCAGTGACAAGTCTCTCCCGGCTGTGGCAGCATCAGAACCGCCGAGTGGAGGCAAAAATGCGCCTGGAAAAAATCTACAACTGGTTCACCGAAGGCCACAATACGGCCGATCTGAAAAGAGCCCGCAAACTGCTCGAAGAACTGAACAAGTGAATGCTCCACCCGCAGAGCGGGTGGCTTCATAAAGCAAGCCCCCTGAAAGGGGGCAAGAGAATAGCCAGGGGTGAGTGAAACGAACCCCTGGGATACGTCACATCATCGAATGGAGCCCTGGAAGG
>JAFGTD010000142.1 GCA_016934295.1 Acidobacteriota bacterium | reverse complement strand
CCTTCCAGGGCTCCATTCGATGATGTGACGTATCCCAGGGGTTCGTTTCACTCACCCCTGGCTATTCTCTTGCCCCCTTTCAGGGGGTTTGCTTTATGAAGCCACCCGCTCTGCGGGTGGAGCATTCACTAAGTATCTTTGATCCTTTTCAATATTTGTGTGGTCTTTATCTAAATACTTAGAGATATAAAATGCCTGAGGAAAGGATTCGATAAAAGGTCCACCTGCACCTTTTATCGTCAATCTTTCATCAAGGCCCGGAAGGAAACCATCAGCTCGTAGGAACGCTAAATGATTAAGATCGCTGTTGTTGCGCTGAGTATCCTTTTTGTTCTTAATCCCATATTTGCTGCTGAGGATTCAGGCGGCTTGGGAAAAGGTTCCATTTTTGTGACTTATCAAATGGGACTCAACACCATGGCAAAAGCCGTCGATATGTATGCCGATCCATATGATAAGAATTTATTTCCTATGGGGGGAGGCTTCGAGATTATGCTGACCGATCAAATAGGCATAGGGGGGTCTTTCATGTACGACAAATGGCATGACATCTTCGGTGTTTATGGAGGTGTATGGTCCTGCCGTCTGGTAAAACCTTCCTTCGATCTTACCTATCACCTAAGGACGCAGGAGATCAAAGCGATAGACTTTTTAGCGGGGACACAGATTGGATACAGCATCATTGATCTTAAAAATGTGTCTATCCCAGAAGCTGCCTATACAGGAAACCTTGGCAATGAGTTTCACTTTGCACCTTTCATCGGGATCAACCTTCATTCTCCGCGCAATGACCGGAGTTTCTTTGAAAGGTTTTCTTTGACAGTCAAAGTAGTCTGGTCTGTGGCCGGAGATTATTCCGGATCCTATGGTATCGCGGGACCGGCTTTCCAGATCAGATAACAGAGTAGCGCCGAGCGTGTTATTAGAAACAGAAGAATGGGCCTAAATCTTCTTTTAAAGCCTTTTTGCCCCGCTAATAATTAAGTTATCTCAATATTCATCAATGTTTTAGTGTGGTCCGAACCCAAACCGGTGCCTCTATGCTAGAATAGACCGGTACAGATACTCTTATATTCAGGAGGAAAGCAACTAATGCCCGATCTTGCGCTTGATAAACTAAAACCGGCAGCTGCGAAAAAGATAAAGCCCTTCCTGGAAGAGATGCTGGCCGGGTACCGGGAAAAAATACATTCCATCCATATTACGGGTACCGCCATTACGGATGATTTCGACGAAAAAATATCGGATGTGAATTCCGTAATTGTCCTGAAGGAGATGGACCTGAAGTTTTTGGAACTGCTGGCGCCTCTGGGGAAAAAATACGGCAAACAGAAAGTGGCGGCGCCCCTGATCATGACGCCCGGGTATATCAACTCTTCACTGGATGTTTTCCCGATTGAATTCCTTAATTTCAAATATATTCATTCCACTGTTTTCGGTGAGGATATCCTGGAAAACCTTCCAATCGACAGGATGAACCTGAGGCACCAGTGCGAAAGAGAATTGAAGACAACGCTCATCTGGCTCCGGCAGGGATATCTGTCGGCGCTGGGCGATAAGAAGCTGCTGGCCGAAGGTTTCGTCCGTTCCATAACGGGGCATATCCCCTTATTCCGGGGCATTATCATGCTGTTCGGGGAGGCGTTGCCCGTGATCCAGAATGATGTAATCACAACTCTGGGGCGTGTGGCCGGGGTAAACACGGATGTGTTTGCCAAAGTCTTAAGGGAAAAACATGAGAAGGTTAAGCTGACGATCGAAGAACTGAATACGATTTTTGAAGAATATTACGCCGCCACGGAAAGACTGGGTGCCATCATCGATGAAATTCGAGAATAAATATTTCATTCCGCTGCTTTTAATACTTTTCCTTTTCTTGGGAATAAGTGCCTATGCCGAGGTGAACATACCCGATATGCCGAGGGACTTTGTGGTCGATCTAGCCGACGTCATTTCTCCCGATCTTGAGAGAGCCCTGAATGTCTATCTGCTGGAACTGGAACAGAAAACCACGGCACAGGTGTTAATACTTACAATCAAGAGCCTTGAAGGGGAGTCCCTGGAGGATTTTTCCATTTATGTTGCTCACGATAAATGGCAATTGGGGCAGAAAGACAAGGACAACGGCGTGCTCCTGCTTGCCGCAATCAGGGAACGGGATGCACGGATTGAGGTCGGCTACGGCCTGGAGGGATTTCTTACGGATGCCTACTCCAGAAGAATCATCGAACAGCGTCTCAAGCCTTATTTCAATCAAGGGGAGTATTCAAACGGGATCGTCGCTGCCGCTGAAGTTTTAATTAGTGAAATTGCCGCCGACGCGGGCGTTCAAATTACAGGACAGGCAGTACAGCGAGGAGGGGAGAGCCCTAAAGAATCCACCCTGCTGCAAAAAATATTTTCGGTTCTTTTAGTCATTGGCGGAATATACCTGTTTATCAGGCATCCCCGTCTATTCATTCTGCTCCTGTTAATGACCGGTGGAGGGCGAAGAGGCGGCTGGGGCGGCGGCGGCGGTTTCAGCAGTGGAGGCGGTACTTTCGGCGGTGGAGGCGGCGGCGGTTTCGGCGGCGGCGGCGCCTCCGGCGGCTGGTAGAGAGTACACCTTGTTAGAAGCCAGGAGTCAGCACCGTCTCCGGCAACACCGGATTGAATGTCCCGTGACTCCGGGTGATTTTTCGGAGTCGGTTATAAAAGCTCGACCCCGATATCGATTCCGGCCCCCGACGCCGATGGATTCCCGACCCAGCTTTTCGCTTCGAAAAGAGTCACAGGCCAGAAGCCTGGGGAACGTTCGAACGTCTCACGTCCAACGTTCTAACGTTTTTATTTATGGATATAAGGCTCACCCCTACCGCCCGCTGCCTCTTGCCAATTCCTGTTCGATTTCGAGAACCTTCCGGCGATCCAGCGGATAGATCCAGAGAGAGATACCCTTACAGACTGCAAAGAATGCGGGAATAATCGAGAACATCAGCATGATGCCCCATATCGATCCGGGCGACTGTTCCTGGTTGGGGACAAATCCGAACAGGGACAACATCCAGCCTCCAATGAATCCGGCAATCATACTTCCGGTCTTGAGTGAAAACAGGGAGGCGGAGTGGATCAATCCGGTCGAACGCCTTCCGAATTTATACTGGCCGTAATCGGCGACATCTCCATACATGGACCATGTAATTGCAGACGTTGGACCGATCATAAAGGAGCCGATGCAATTGACAACCAGCATCAGGCCGTACATCTCAATCGGGATGAAATAGAACGAAAACAGACAAACGGCCGTTATCATGGTGAGGGTTGTTGCCAGATACTTTTTGTCGATGCGCCGGACCAGGAATCCTACGCAGAAAATCCCGAGCATCATCATGAACTTCCCGGAGCTGAGAAAAAGGGAGGTCTTGTCCATACCCAGGAACACGGCTTCATCCCCTGATTTTACGACGTATTTGAAGAAGTGGATGGTGACAGAATCCCGCATGACGATAAATGTCGTGGAGAAGACCGCGGCAAAGAACAGGATAATCCAGGGGCGATTGCGCACCAGCTCTTTCAATTCCTCCGCTACATTCTGCTTCTGTCCCGCCGGAGGCTGAACCCTTTCTTTCGTCGTAAGGAAGGTGATCCAGAAGAGGATGACCGAAGCCACGGCAAACAATCCCATAGTGTACTGGAAGCCCAGAAGCTCGTTCCCGCCACCCAGTTTTTCGACCAGTCCCCGGACATACATCGAAACCAGCAGTCCACCCCCGTATGCACCTATGAAGCGAAAGTTCGATGCAATCGTTCGTGCATGGGAAGACGGGCTTAAAACGCCCATTAACGAAGAGTAGGGCACATTGATGGCCGTGTAGGCCATCATCATCATAGAGTAGGTGACGTAAGCATATACAATCTTGCCGGCACCCTCGAGATCGGGATTGGCAAACAGCAGGTATCCGCAAATCCCGTAGGGGATGGCCATCCAGAGAATATAGGGACGGTATTTACCCCAGCGCGTTTTCGTCCGATCGGCAATGAGGCCCATAATCGGATCGTTTATTGCATCCCAGAAACGTGTAACCAGAAACATCGTTCCCGCCACCGCGGCATCGATTCCAAATACATCCGTGTAGTAATAAAGCAGGAAGATATTAAAGGTCTGGAAAAAAAAGTTTGATGCGGTGTCGCCGAGCCCGAAACCGAAATTTTCTTTAAACGACAGTCTTTTGCGCGGTTCTGAAGAACTCGAATTCTGGTGCATGTACGCTCTCGTTGATTTCAGTAAACGGAATAGCGCCAAGTTGCGCGGGCCCGATCTTACTATCGCGAAAACAACGCGTCAACCATAACCGCCCTTATTTAATCCGGATTAAGTCAAGATTCTGACTGTATGGTTGTTGAATGCCCTCTGTTCGAAGTAAAATAAAGTTATCCGGCTGAAAACGTCGGGCCAGGGAGATCCCGTAATGAAAATAAACAGGTTTCTTTTGACGGCGGTTTTGTCGTTCTATCTATTTGCCTGCGGTGCAACGGCCCTGCCGCCTGCCGGGGCGGAGTCATTCGGCCGTGAGATCCATCCGTCGGAACAGTCTATTGTCGATAATTCCGATTTTGTCAGACGCGAAGCGATGATTCCGATGAGGGACGGCGTGGAATTGCATACGATTGTCCTGGTGCCGAAGAGGGATGAGAAGATGCCTGTCCTCCTTACCCGTACGCCTTACGGGATATTCCTGCGACCCGCCCCCGGGCAGAGCCGTCGCCTGAAAGATGTCCTGTTCGGCGGCGATGACATATTTGCCGATGCCGGATACATCCGTGTCTTTCAGGATGTCCGCGGCAGAAACCACTCCGGCGGCGAGTATGTTGTGAATCGTCCCCTATGCGGACCTTTGAATCCCACCGACGTGGATCATTCCACGGACACTTACGATACGATTCAGTGGCTTTTAGAAAATATTCCCGAAAACAACGGACGCGTCGGCATGATCGGCGGATCCTACGACGGGTTCCTGGTTCTGATGGGCATAGTCAACCCCCATCCGGCTCTCAAAGCCGCCGTGCCCGTCAATCCGATGGTGGATGGTTGGGTGGGAGACGACTGGTTTCACAATGGAGCCTTTCGCCAGATGACGATAGATTTTCTGAACATACATCTGGTGCCTTCCGGCGAAAGAAAGAAAATTTGGAGAGAGAGCGGAGACGACTACAAAGTCTTTCTACGGGAGCTTTCAGCCGGTGCCATGGGAAGGCGAATGGGAGTTGATCGTCTCGATTTCTGGAAAACACTGCTGGGGCATCCAGCCTACGATGAATTCTGGCAGGGCCAGGCTATGGATAAGATTCTGTCCGTCCGGCCTCTGGCGGTCCCAACCTATTACGTTCACGGCCTCTGGGACCAGGAGGATATTTACGGCGCCATCGCCGCTTACCTTGCAACAGAGCCCAAAGACACGAACAACGACAGGAACTTTCTGGTTGTCGGGCCCTGGAACCACGGCGGTTCGAGCGGGGACGGCTATGCGCTGGGACCCATCAGATTCAACAGCGCTACCGGACCGTATTTTCGCCGGAATTTTCTTCTGCCGTTCTTCGATGCGCGCTTAAAAGACGGGGCACCTGATGCGGACATACCCCCGGTTCTCGTTTTTGAAACTGGGGCGAACCGGTGGCGCCGTTATAACACCTGGCCTCTGAGTTGTGCATCCGGATGTGAACACGGGACGAAGCCGCTGTATCTCCAGCCTGGATTCGGACTGGATTTCATAAAGGCCGGGAGTGACGGGGCCGCTTATGACGCATATGTTTCGGATCCTTCACGGCCGGTGCCGTACAGAAAGCGCCCGATTAAACCGGTGTATTCCGTCGGTTCGACCTGGGGCCTGTGGCTGGTGGATGACCAGAGACAATTCGCCGATCGCAGCGATGTATTGAGTTATCAAACGGCTGTACTGACTCAACCGGTTCGGATCAGCGGCAGGCCGACGGCAACGCTGTTCGCGTCCACCAGCGGTACAGATATGGATTTGATTGTTAAGCTGATCGATGTTTATCCGGATCGGTATCCCGAGAAGCCGGAGCTGTCCGGCTATCAGCTTATGATTTCGGCCGACATAATTCGAGGCCGCTATCGCAAAGATCCCGCAAATCCCTCGCCGGTTACGGCGGGATGCGTCGAACAGTATCGCTGGGAACTGCCGGCGGCGGCGCACGTTTTTCTGCCGGGGCATCGGATAATGGTGCAGATCCAGTCCAGCTGGTTCCCGCTGTACGATCGCAATCCCCAGACCTATGTGGATAATATTTTTAATGCGGTATCCGGAGATTTTCTAAAAGCGGAACACAGAATTTACCGCTCCGGAGACTACGCCAGTTGCGTAGAACTGCCGGTCGTGGATTAAGCAAGAAGCCAGAATTCAATAATCTGACGCAGTCAGGGCAGAAGCCATCAGAAAAACGCCTTGATATTTATAATAAACTATTCTTAATCAGTCCCCACTTCTAGTCTGTGACTCCTCAGTCTGTTATTTTCGTAGAACGGCAGCGTCCTTGGAGTGCGGCAGCTTGCTGGCGCCTTCGGTTCGGTCTACCGAACTGTAACAAAGGCGGCAGCAAGCTGCCGCACTCCAAGGACACCACAGTCCAATTCAAAATTCTCTAAAAATCATCGTGACAGGTAATGTCATGAGTCACAGGTTGTTCAATCCGGCTTCGCTTGGCCGAATCTTCGATTCAGCCAAGCTTCGCCGGAGGCCGTGCTGACTTCTTGCTGCCTTTATGAAGACAACCAGCTTAAGAATGCCCCTCATAGCTCTTGAATTACGGAATCTTCAATCTTCAATCAGTTTGCAGTGACATGCGGATCTTAGGGAAAACGCGCCGGTGGGGCATACTTCAGCGGCTTTCTGCGCTGCGTCCGGCAATGCTTCGACCATGGTTCCTTTAAGCGGCACTGCGACGGATGCTTCAAATCCTCTGCCTACAATTGCCAGCCCCAGCCCTTTACCGGCCTCGGCGGCAGCTGCGACACAGGCGCCGCACAGGATACATTTGCCCGGTTCGTAGACAATCTCCGGGTGTGTGAGGTCCCGCTGGAATTGACGCCGGGCTCCTGAGAACCGAAGCGGATCCGCACCATATTCGGTCGCATACTGCCGAAGGGCGCAGGTGTCGGCTTTCGCGCAGCCACAGCCCATGCAGCGGTCCGCTTCACGGATTGCCATGTCCTCCGAGAAACCGATTTCCACTTCCCTGAAATTTTTCACGCGCTCTTCTACAGGGATTTCGGGCATCGGGGCCCGTGGGGTTTCTTCGATATTCCGGAAGAATTCAGCGAGTTCCTGCTCGCTCATTTTACCCATGAGGACCGTGACCATATCGGGATCCCCCTGAACGGGCCTTCCGTTCAGATACTGATCGATCGATACCGCCGCCAGCTTTCCCGCGGCCACGGCACGAATGGCAAGATCCGCCCCTGTCACGGCGTCGCCGCCGGCGAATACCCCCTCGAGGTTTGTCGCCAGAGTTGCAAGCTGGGCCGCGATTCCCCAACGGGTGAGGGAAAGATCCCCTGCCCCCATAGATTCCCATTCGACCGATTGTCCGATGGCCGCGATCACCGTATCCGCTTCCAGAGTAAATTCGGAGTCCGGTATGGGGACCGGCCGCGCCCGGCCGCTTTCATCCGGTGGGCCCAACTCCATGCGATGACAGGTCAGCAGCAGTTTCCCTTTTTTACCTTTAGCGAGTTCGAGAGGGGCCACCAGCGTTTCCAGATTTACGCCCTCCTCTTCCGCCGCTTCCACTTCAGACATGAGGCAGGGCATCTCCCGGCGAGACCGGCGATAGAGCACCTTCACATTCCGGGCGCCGAGACGAACGGCCGTCCGGCATGTATCCATGGCGGTATTGCCGCCTCCAAGTATGAGTATGTCGTTTCCGATTTCCGGTCTCAGCCCTTCGGCGACCTTCCCGAGGAAGTCGAGGGCTGAAACGGCATGCTCCTCTCCGGAGCAGCCCAGGCTTCTGGACCCCTGGGCGCCGATGGCAAGGAAAACGGCATCGTAATCCCGGCGCAGGTCATCCAGCGTCATGTCCACGCCGAGTTTCGTATTCAAATTGAATTCACCCCCGAGCGCCAGGATCATGTCTGTTTCCTGTTCCAGGATGTTTCTGGGTAAACGGAACGCAGGGATTGCCCAGCGGAGCATGCCTCCCGGGGCGGAGCGGGAATCGAAAAGGGTGGCATGGTGGCCGCGACGCAGCAGGTGGTGTGCGGCGCTGAGACCGGCGGGTCCGGTGCCGACAATAGCCACCCTCTTGCCGGTGGCTTGTTGTTTCCGCGGTATATAGCGGGATTCGGATTCCAGGTCTCTTTCTCCCGCCAGCCGATGGAGATTCCTGATGGAAAGAGGCTCTCCCGTTTCGCAGCGGTGACAGCGCTGTTCGCACAGGCGGGGGCAAATGCGGCCGAGCGAAGCCGGGATAGTCAGGTAATCGACGGCAATTTCAGCCGCGCGCCGAAAATCTCCGCCGGCGATTCCGGTGACAAATCCCGGAATGTCCAAAGTCGCAGGGCAACCGGTCCGGCAGGGTCCGATGCAATCTCCTGCATGATCGGACATCAGCAGCTCGAGAGCCGTCTTGCGGGAGGAGCGCACCTCGTCCGAATTCGTATGAACGATCATGCCTTCCTCAGCCGGGGTTGCGCAGGATGGCGCCAGATTTGCCCTGCCTTCAATCTTTACGGCGCACAGAAAGCAGGAAGCCGACGGAGGGAAGCCTTCCACCTTGCAGAGTGTGGGGATGCGGATTCCCAGCGTGCCCGCGGCTTCGAGAATCGTCGCTCCTTCTTCAACCGAAACATCCTGTCCGTCAATAGTCAATGTCACCATATTCAATTCACTGCCTGCCGTTTAACGGCTGTACCGTTTTGTCTGTTTTTATCACCTGGCCTCGACGGCGTTTTCAGGACAGGCCGTTACGCACATGCCGCACCGGGTGCACAGGTCGTCGTTTACTTCATGTTTATTATAGGGTCGCGCTTCAATGGCTCCTGCCGGACATGCCTGGGCACAAAGAGTGCAGCCGGTACAGCTGTCCAGGATGCGAAAACGGATCAAGGCCTTGCAATGCGCCGCCGGACAGCGCCGATCCCGGACGTGGGCCTCGTACTCGTCCCTGAAAAACCGGAGTGTTGTTAAAACAGGATTGGGCGCCGTCTGTCCCAGCCCGCAGAGACTCGCCTTCTTGACCTGATGACTCAATTCTTCCAGCGTTTCAATATCGCCCTCTTTCCCCGTGCCCTCACAGATCCGATCCAGGATTTCCAGCATTCTTTTGGTGCCTATGCGGCAGAAGGTGCATTTCCCGCAGGATTCGTCCTGTGTGAAATTTAGAAAGTACCGTGCGATATCAACCATGCAGTCCCGGTCGTCGAGAACGACAAGACCGCCGGATCCCATAATGGCGCCCATCGCGGTCAGCTCCTCGTAATCGACCCGGGTATCTGCAAGACTGGCCGGGATGCATCCTCCCGATGGGCCGCCGGTCAGGACCGCTTTGAATGTGCGCCCGTCTTTTATGCCGCCGCCGATGTCTTCGACTATCTCCCGGATGGTGATGCCCATAGGCACCTCGATAAGGCCGCCCCGGTTTATTTTGCCCGCAAGCGAAAATACCTTGGTCCCCTTGGATTTTTCCGTTCCCAGCGCCGCGAATTCTTCAGGCCCCTCCCGCAGGATCCAGGGAACGCAAGCAAGAGTTTCCACATTATTGATCAGTGTCGGTTTGCCCCGGAGACCGGATTGGGCGGGATATGGAGGTTTTGGTCTCGGCATGCCTCGTTTACCTTCCAGGGACTGTATCAGTGCCGTTTCTTCCCCGCAGACAAAAGCCCCGGCTCCCTCGCGGATGTGCAGCTTGAAGTTGAAAGAGGTTCCCAGGATGTTTTCGCCTATAAGACCGTTGGCTGCCGCCGTCTGGATAGCCTCGCGCAGGTGGAACGCCGCGATAGGGTATTCCCGGCGTACATATATAAATCCTTCCGAAGCACCGACGGCATACGCCGCGATAACCATGCCTTCGATGACACGGAACGGATCCGCTTCGAGAACGGCACGATCCATGAATGCGCCGGGATCGCCCTCATCTCCGTTGCAGATGACATACTTAACCGATCCTGCCGCGCGACGGGTAATGTCCCATTTAACGGCCGTGGGGAATCCCGCGCCGCCCCGGCCTCTTAATCCCGACACTCTTATTTTTTCGATGACCTTTTCGGGCGAGAGGTTTTTCAAACATTCTTCCAGGGCGCGAATTCCTTCATAACGGCGGTAGTCTTCGAGGGATAAAGGATTGATAATGCCGCAGTTTTCAAGGACGACGTGAACCTGTTTGCCGGTATAGGGCGTGGCATCGACCTGCCGTTCTTTTACGGGCTTCCAGGCACAATCGTCAAAGAGGCGCGCATGCGTATCCTTGAATCCTTCGTTTATTCTTCTGAGGAGACCCCGAGGGGTAACGTGCTTCCGGACGATTTTCCGGACATCCGAAGGCTGCACGTTGCCGTAGAGAGTGCTCCGGCCGTTGTCGACGATTTCAACCAGGGGTTCGCGATGACAGATGCCCCGGCATCCGACCGACTTTATCTCCGCGCCGCCTCCCAGCAGTCCGACCTGGCGCTCGAGGGCTGCATGGACCTCCCGGGCTCCACTGGCTACACCGCAGGATCCCATGCCGATACGAATTTCGATGGAAGGTTGTCGCGTCCCTTTCGACTGGAGGCTCTTGCCGTGTTTATCGTCGCCGTTGGAATGCGCCGATTTCGACGCCCGGATGAATTCCTGAAGCGTTTCGCCTGCCGAGAGGGCGCTCAGGTGGCCGTAAATATTCTCGTCAATTGTTATCACGGGTGCCAGGCTGCAGGAGCCGATACAGGCAACGCGTTCCAGTGTGAATTGTCCGGAAGGATCCGTGTCGGAACCCTCCTTTATTTGCAGACATCGTCGCAGCTCGTTGCCTACTTCGACAGCGCCGGAGACGTGGCATGCCGTACCTTCGCAGACCCGGATTATGTGTTTCCCGACAGGCTTGTGCCGGAACTGCGTATAAAAAGTGGAAACGCCGGAAATTTGCGAAGGAGAAAGGCCTCCTTTTTCACAAAGATAGCGCAGCGCCGCATCCGGAAGGTAGCGATAGTGGGACTGGATTGCCTGCAGAATGGGAATGACCGCATCCGGGCTTCTCCCTTCCGCTTCCAGGATGGCATCGACGGCAGTCATGTCCAGTGTTTCAGGTATTTCTGGGGCTTCGGCTGCAGCAACTGCCGGAAGTTCCGCGGATACTTCCGCCATGGCAGGAGATTCAGGTGAAGGCTTTCTTAAAAGGGCGGGCACTGTCCGGGTTTCCGTATCCACCCGGACAGTCAGATAGCGAAACAGCCAGGCGGGGATGCCGGCCCATTCGTCGGGACCGGGGCGAAACCAGCGGATCCAGGCAAAAAACACACCGAGCGAAATCAGGAGAACCAGCCCGCCCAGATCGTAGGCGAAACGTCGCTTCTTTAGAGCCTGGTACTGTTGTTCCAGGTCGGGCTGGAGAATGTCCTGGACCTCCGGATTTGTTTTTGCCTCTTCCTTTAAGGCCTCGACTCTTGCGGCATTGTCCGGATCGATAA
Source organism: Acidobacteriota bacterium (assembly GCA_016934295.1). Classification (GTDB taxonomy): domain Bacteria; phylum Acidobacteriota; class UBA6911; order UBA6911; family UBA6911; genus UBA6911. The sequence goes on along the minus strand of JAFGTD010000142.1, from coordinate 13,680 downwards.
TACGCGCGTGGATATAAACTGTAAGTATCCAGGCGACCGCAGCAATGGCGACGATTCCGGCAGCGATGCCCATCCAGGAACGTAGCGTCAATATCCGGCGATCCTTCTTCACAATATTCCTCAACCAAACGAGAAGAGCTCAAACAGTTGCGGGGAGAACGAAAACATTACCCGCGTGCAGTCATGCTTTCATCCCGCCCGGAACCTTCCGTAATTGTTACAAGTCCGGTCCCGTGTTTTGAATGGAGCGGGCAGGAGTCGTAACAGCGCGCGCAGGCAAGGCACGAGCCCCTGTCGGCACGATTGTTTACAATAGCGCCATAGGGACAGGCTTCGGCACATAAACCGCAGTCCAGTTCTTTGTCCGGCGTTATGCGGACGTTTTTCCAGGCAAACCGGGACAGTATCGACAGGATGCCTCCATAGGGACACAACCAGCGGCAGTAGGGGCGCCCTATGAACATTCCCCCGAGTATGAATGCCGCCCCTATAGCCAGCATGTGAAAAGATCCTGCAATACGGAAAAGACCGACAAAGGGATCCCATTCGCAGATCAGAAAACGCCGGCCCACGACGGTCTCTGTTTCGCCCACTGTAAAATGCAGTCCCCATATCGCGAAGTAGACGGCCGCGGCAAGATACACATAGGGAAGGTACCCGAGAATGCGGTCGAGTTTGCGCGGAACTTTTTTGGGCCACAGGAGCACCAGATCCTGGATGGCCCCGATCGGGCATACGCCGCCGCAGAAGACGCGTCCGAACAGAAGCGCGGCAATCAACGGCAGGAAGAAAAAGGCGAGGACGCCCAGAGAAACCATATAGTCTGAATCCGCCAGTGAAAGGGCTACATTCTGAATGGCCCCGATCGGGCAGATGCACCCCTGACGGTAGAAGCCGAAATAAGCCAGGGCGCCGATACTGAGCAGTAGAACACCCCTGCGACTGCGACGTTTCAGGATAAGCCATGCCGCCAGGCCCAGTCCGACGGCGAGCAGGGCGATATCTAAAGTATTAATCCAGCCGGAAGGCGGTTCGGGGTGTGTCAGAGTCGGCAGACTGTAGGACTCTCCAAAATCGGGCGGCGGCAGCTGGTACTGCGCGAAAATAGAGCCCTGTGCCGGAAGCACAGCGATGAAAATCGCCAGCCACAGTTCGGGTGTTTTGAAAAGCCGTATTATATAATTACGCATGCGTTTCTTCATCAGGAGTCTGGGTGGGAGCCCATCCCGGTGTTTTTACCTGTACAATCGCATCATCCGGGCAGGCGATCCTGATGGCGCAATCGTTGCATTCCAGGCAGCGATCATAGCGGATTTCCAGGCGAAGCGAGCCGTTTCCGGCAGGGGGAAGACAGGCCAGGACACACTTTCCGCAGCCGTCGCAACGCTCTTCGTCCACTTCATATTCGTAATAATTATTCATGGGATCGTCCGGATCCACGTCCCCTACCACCCTCCTTTGCAGAGCGTCCTGAGGACAGACCTTACCGGTGGGGATCCCTCTTTCGTCCGGCATGCTGCTTACATCCATGTAAGCCGGGCAGAGCATTCAATAGCCGCATTTGTCGTAGTCGTTGACCGCTTTCACGGCCGAATGGCTTAAAACGCAGGAAGTGCGGCAGAGGTCGCAGGCGGTGCATTTGTACGGATCGATCTGGTACACGGTGTCGCCCGATGCCCTGTGGGCAAGCACACCCGCGGCGGCTCCGATACCGGCGAAACCGAGGATGCGCGCGGATCTGTCAATAAATTCGCGGCGGGTTGATTTCTCACTCATTGGATTTCAAGCTCCTTACATCTACTGCCCGTTGGAGGGCGCTATCGCCGGTGAAAAAAACTTTATAACTCGCTGCATGGGATCTGCGGCGATGATACGGCCTCTGGAATCGACTTCCAGGTGGATGTTCCTGCATTTAGGATCGAAGTTTTCGGGGCCGATATAAGCTATAAGCGTCCCGTCAAAACTGAAAACCTTCACGCGGGCAACCATTTTTTCCGCCGTGACGATATTTCCGTCAGGCGTAACGGCCAGGTTCACCGGATTGCAGCACCCGACAAAATCCGCAGGATCCTGCATGCCGAACTTGCCGAAGGCGCCGATCGGTTCTCCGTTCAGCAGCCATCCGGAAACACGGTGCCGGCCGGTGTCGGTTGCCTGGATAACGCCGCTGGAATCTATATCGAAATCCAGCCATCCGTTCGGGAGCATAAAGCTGCCGGTTTTATTTTTGTCGCCGATCACTCCGATTTGTTTGCCGGCTTCATCGTATCGGCGGATGATTCTGGCCCGGGCATCCGCTACCAGTATCTCGTTTTCATGAATCCTGATTGCCGAAACAGCCGCAGGCTGTTTCGGCTCTCCCACGTCTATGCCTCCGGCGTATTCCCCCTTTGAGGTATAAATATCCACACGGCCGAGCGATCCAATATAGACCCGTTCATCCGGTCCCACCTCCAGGCAGGCGGCTTTAGGTTTCACGGCCCATCGGCGGATAAGCGTGCCCCCGGCATCGAAAACCCGTGTTTCATCGTCTCCGAGACTGTACAGGGTATCGTCGGGGCCTACGGCAATGTCGGCCAGAAAGCGGCGAAAGCGATGCGGTGAGGTGTCGCCGCACAAAACGGAGGTCAGCTTGTATCGGCTTTTTAATTCCACCGAAGGCTCTGTTGCGGCAACGGCCGGCAAGGGTGAACCGGGGGAATCTGGAGGCCTTGATGTCCCGGATGTTCCGGCTGCCGGAGCAGGCGGAGTTCTGAGAGCGGCCGAGACAAATCCGGTGAAGGCGCCGACGACAGCGGCCAAAGGAATCCAGGATTTCCGGATACCCTCCGTTAGTCTGGTTGTCGTAACTTCCTTGTTCTTCAAATCCATCGCCGATCTCCTGACCGGGCATATTTCATAAAAAGCCGCGAATTGGGGTTCTGCATCCCGGATATTCGATTCTATTTCCCGACCTGGAGGCAGACCATTCTTCCCATGTCCCGGATTATCAGCTTTCCATTGGACAGAGCCGGAGGACCCCATACATCATGACCCTCAAGAATCTGCGCGCTGGCAAGTTCCTTGTATTCCGTCGTGTTTGCTTCAACGAGCCGGAGAATTCCCGATACTCCATCCAGGATGTAGAACATGCCGTCAGCCAGTATGAATCCGCCCAGCTCGAATGTTCGTGTGGCTTCGGAATTTCCCGAAACCACGGGACTTTGCCAGACAACCTTTCCGTTGAGGTCCAGGCAGGTGAATTGCCCTCTTTTTTTGCTGCCTACCGCAAACATGTGATTCTTGTGCAGGATCGGCGTATGCACCTCGGAATTGAACTGCGTGCTTGTCAGTTCGAACAACGGATCGGCATTGAATCCGCCGGCGGATTTCTGGACCTGGTACATGACGCTTCCGGCTTCATAACCGCTCGTGACGAACACTTTTCCGTTGCCGACATAAAGGGGGGAAGGGGATGCGGCCATTCTGGCGGTGAAGGGACTGTTCCACAGCAGTCGGCCGTCCGCCGCGGACACTCCGACCACTTTGTTCATTGTGAGGTAAAGGTATTGCTCGACGCCGCCGATTGTTGCCGGCATCAAGGAGGCATGCGACATTAAATCGTTATCCGGATTGTCTGATTTCCAAATCTCTTTGCCGGTCGCCTGGTCGAAGGCGACGACGAGAGCATTGCCGCCGGTCGCGACTATTACCTTGTCCCCGTCGAGGAGGGGATTCTGCCCGGCATACCATTGAGGGATGGTGGTTTTGTATTCCTGTACCAGGTTTTTCTGCCAGACCAGCTCCCCGGTTTTGGCGTCCAGCGCGTGAAAACGGCACTTCGGATCGAGCGAAAACACCAGCGCATCCCCTACAGAAGGGACGGTACGGGTGATCCCATGATTGGGCCGGATATTAACCTTGTAAGTCCAGCGCCAGACTTCACGACCGTCGGCCAGAGAGAGGCAGCGAACCGCATGTTCCTTTTTCTTTTCATCGTAGTCGTTTATGTATACGAGGCCGTTTTTAACGGCGGCACCGGCATAGCCCTGGGCTACGGGCGTGTCCCAGAGCACTTTGGGGCCGCTGGCGGGCCAGGTCCTCAGAAGACCGGTTTCAGTAGATATATTGTTCCGGTCCGGTCCGCGAAACTGGGGCCAGTCCGCGCCCCAGACGGTTGACAGGGATAGAAAAAAGAAACTGATTACCAGGCGGCAGGTCATAAGAGTCATTCCCTTAACCGGCATTTCTCACGAGGCTTCTACTGCGGTGGCACAAAGGACCATGTCTACTGCGTTGCGCTCCCTCAAACTCCTCGACGTACTGTCAAGTACGTCTCCGGGGTTTTCAGTCGCGCGCCTTGTATCCACGGCCCTCTGCACCACCTCGCTACGAACCCCCGCGAGAAATGCCGGTTAAATCCAATTAAACATCCGTCCCGCATTTCTCAATTCTCTACGGGCTCCTTTCCGTATTGTAACAATTTTTGCAGCTATGAAATAGGGGTTCAAGTTTAAATGATTTCGATAAAACGGAAGATTTTCAGAGGTTTGCCTGAAATGAGGGGATACAGGGACGCAATGCTTAAGTTCAGAAGACAAGTACCGCGCCCCTATATCGGGTAGAAAGGACGGATACTTTGCCGTAAGATTTTTCAAAGTATCCGCTTGTGGGAAACTTTTAAAAGCGATGTGTCAGCGGTTTCTTCGGGCCTGGCGGACGTCCAGGCGCAATTCCCGGCGGTCCAGCCTGAGTTCGCGGCGGTCTCTTTTCAATTCCCGGCGGGTCTCCTGTATTTTCCTGCGGTCGGCGCGGATTTCGCCGGGCGCCTCTCCGTTTCGAATATCTCTGCGAAGCTCCCTGTGTTCGGCCCGCAACTCACGGCGGTCCCTGCGAATCTCCCGCTTGTCGTTTTTCACTTCCCGGATTTGTTGCCTGATTTCCGAACGGTTTCTTTTTATTTCCGGATTTTCCGGTGTTTGCGCCGCCGCGCTGACTGAGCCCGCTATCAGAATGCCCCCTGCCAGTAGTTTTATGGTGCAATATTTAATTTTCATTGCTCACTCCTTATCAGATAACCTGATGGTTCAAACACGAGCCACGAGCGAAAGTTTCGATATTTATTATTCAGGTTTTAATGTTGGGGTACTATTAAAGATTTGTTGCGGTTAAAGGGTGGAAGAAGGATCTTGGATTGATCCGAGTTACTCTCAAGACGTTTAGTCGTAAATAGATGCTTGAAAATAATCCAATATTGATTACATGTCGGTTTATTTTACAGTATTGATTTGATTTTATATATTTCCTAAATAATTGTGAAATGACAGTTTATGTAAATTATTCTCAAGGATGTCTGTTAAATCTGTAAAAATACTTGACACTTAATGAATAAGCTTCTGGTGTGGTTATATTTGTAGAGAAATCCCGTTAATTACAACCTTTTTAATCTGGGCAATTGTGGCAAATATGATAATGAAAATATATTTCATATATCAGGGCACAATTATTGCTTAAAGTTTAGATAAGCCTTATTATCTAGATAAGAGCATTCGCCCATTCTTATCGGATTAGGATGGGAATGCGTTTTCTATCTATCGAGAATTTTGAAATTAGCAGGGAGGCCGGAATGATGAAAATTTTGAGTAGTATAGGAGTTTGCTTATTGGCTTTAACGTTTATAATAATCCCCGTTGAAGCCTATACCGCCGATGTTCTCACACTACGGTTGGAAACCGGAGGTGGATCTATGGTGGAAGTGGAGGACAATGCTACAGAGGATGATAGCGGCGAAATAGGAGTTGTCACTTTCAGTGGTTCACTTGGTAATTTTTCAACTATTGTAGCCACTGTTATTTCGAAACCGATTGTTGGAGCCCTGGATCAGGCTGAATTAGGATTATCTGTAGTTAGCACAACATCTGATGCAGGCGATACACTCTATGTTTCGGCTTCGGATCTAAATTACCTCGTATACCCGGATTCCGGAACAGGATCCTTTATTAGCGCGGTTGGCGGAACCACAGGTGGAAGCACAATTTTTCAGACGTTTCTAGATGCTGATAACGTACTTTTTGCTGTAGCCGGACTTTCGATATGCCCCTCGGGGATTCAGGGGCCCTTCTCCGGAGCTTTTGACGATACAATAACGAATGATTGTTATATCAACGGCGAATTTTCTATTACAGCAACGGCTGAAGCTACTCTCGGCCCGAGAAGCGTCCAGAGTTTCGGCGCGACTTATCAATTCACTGCACCCGAAGAAACCGAAGGGATCGGATGCCGATTCACCGGCGGCGGCGTGGACACGGACCTCAACTGGGATCACACGCTTGAAGATGGGGAAACTATTCGAAACGGTGCAGGAAATATCCCGGAAGGAATTGATCGATACCAATTCGGCGGTCAGGTGGGCGCCCGAACTGCTCAAGATCCCGACGAATCCGGTGAGTGGCAGCATCACCAGCAGGAAGGACCCAGCGGAAGCTTTTCTTTCCATGGCGGCTCGTCGAGCGCGGCTGAAGGAACTAGGATTGTAGATATTCGATGCAGTGACCCGGGATATTGTTTTCCGGCTCGACCGGCGCCGGCCAAACAGCTTGATTTCGACGGGATAGGAACTTTCTCTAATTTAGGAAAAGGGAAAAACGCTCCTATCTTTGAAATTCCAGGTCCAAATGTTATCCCCGAGCCGAATAAGAATAAGGATAACCCTTTTTCCTTTCATTGGTTTGAAGTCAACATCGACGATCTCGGCGAACCGGGTCGTTTGAACAGTGGCCAACCGAACTCGGAAATATGCCCCGGACGCGGATTTGGTGAAAAGAGTGCAGGGCCATATGATCCGACTCCACTGGATCCTGGCGACGATGATTTACTTTTGGATTATACGGAACTAGCCAATTGTGACTGCCCCGATTTTTATCGCATCACGATCTATAGGGGCGTGCTGTCGACAGAAGTGACATTCCTGGAGGATGGGAAAGTCGATCCGGCCTCCTTGAATAAGTCCGACGTGATTTACGAGGCATTCGGCTATATCGACGGCGGCAATCTGCAGATTCATCCGCCGACCGGTTACGATTTGCAGTAGGAATATTAGGATATAAGAAATTAGTAGTCTATAAACCAGAATGGGGGAATCCGTAAGTGCGTTGAAAAGGATTCCCCTGTTCAATGAATAGCGGAAAACTATCAAAGGACTGCGGATTATAAAATACTATTTTCAATGGCAGGACAATCCATAGTCAATAATTATCTCCGTTTGATGCTTCTGAAATACAGGCAAATCATACCTGGGGCAGAAAAACTGCAGGGAACAATCCTCGTCTTAGCTATCTATCTTTCAGGCTGATTGCGAAGGTCCGCCTGAACTTCTCGATCTTCGGCATGATGACTGAGGAACAATAAGTGTTGGAAGGATTGTTTTCATAATAGTCCTGGTGATAGGTCTCGGCCGGCCAGAATTTCGTGAATTCTTCGATCTCCGTAACGATTGGACGATTCCAGATACGTTCCGCACCCAGTTTATCTCTGCAGGCTTCCGCCAGTTTTCTCTGGTCCGGAGTGTGATAAAAGACCACCGATCGATACTGGGGACCGATATCATTTCCCTGGCGGTTTCTGATCGTCGGGTCATGGGTTTTCCAGAAAACCTCGAGGAGTTCATCGTAAGATATTTCTCCGGGATCGTAGACGATCTGAACGGATTCCGCATGCCCGGTGTCGCCGGCGCATACCTGTTCGTATGTGGGATTTTCTACATGTCCTCCCGAGTATCCGGAAATAACCTTTTTTACACCTCTAAGCTGCTTGAAAATCGCTTCGATACACCAGAAGCATCCACAACCGAAGGTCGCTACATTTTTTTCATCCATGTCCATATTTATCCAGGGAGTCGGGGCAGGTTTCCTCGGTGAAGTTTTAAACTATTTACGATAAACGGCCTCGATGCGCACGGCCGGGGAAATAGGGCGCCGCATTTTTTTTCAGCCTTGAGCAATATAGCGAATAAAGTCTGATGTCGTGACGATTCCCACTACGTGTCGTTGCGGATCGATTACCGGCAGGCAACCGATTTTGTGTGTCAGCATCAGTTCAGCCGCATCCGAGAGGGATGTTTCAGGAGACGTGCTGACCACTTCGCGTGCCATTATGAGATGGACGGGCCGTTTCAGTCTCAACCGGTCTGAATTGTTCTCTGAAATGGTTCCTGTTCTGGGGCTGACGAAATATCGCAGGTCCCTGTCCGTTACCAGACCGACAAGCTGATCTTGATCATCCACGACGGGAAGATGCCGGATTCTCTTGTCCTCGCAAACCTCCATGCAATCACCGATTGAAGTGTCCATGACAATGCAGGTGGCTTCTCGCGTCATTAATTTCTCTATAGTTTGCATAAGAGCCTTATCGGCAGGAATGACCAAACCGGTTCAGCCGGAGATGAACCATCGGTTGCTCCGCCATTTCTCCAAGGTTTTTCCTGGCGCCAAAAATATTTGCAAATATTTGGCTTTATTGTTTTTACGTTAAAAAGAATCATCTCATGCGTTCGGAACCACCGGTATAGTATATGTAAAAAATGAGGAAATCATCACGGATCTTTTCAGATTTTTATAAAAGTTGAAAATTAATTACGACTGCTTCAGAACTTTTTTTAAGAATTTGTGTTTAAAAGAATAGGATAAAATCGGAGTATGGTATGGAAGCAGTTCGATACTGGAGTTCGGTAATCGTTATGGCTGAAAAAACCGACGCGGCGGTGCATGATCCAGATGCGCAGTTGATGCTTCGATTTAAAGACGGGGATACGGAGGCGTTCGACAGGCTGTTTGTCAAGCATACGCGGAGTATTGTCAATTTCGCATATCGGTTTGTGCGGAATCGGGAAATAGCCGAAGAACTGGCCCAGGAAATATTTTTAAAGGTCTACGAAAACGCCGCCGGTTACAGGATACAGGCAAGATTTACCTCCTGGCTGTATAAAATCGCGACCAATGTGTGTCTTAACGAGATCCGAAAACCGCAGTTTCGTATCCCGCATCAATCTTTACACGCATCGCCGTTTGAAGGCGGCAGCGACGAGGACAGGAAATTCGAATTCAGCACAACTGCCGGACCGGACAAAATCTTCGAACAAAGGGACCTGTCGCGGATAATTAAACACGCGCTGCAGCAAATACCGGAAAAACAGCGCATCGCGTTTATATTAAACAAATACCAGGAACTGTCCTATTCCGAGGTGGCCGATGTCCTGGACAGTTCCGAAAAGGCCGTGAAATCGTTAATCCATAGAGCAAAGGAGGCTCTGGCGGAAAGGCTGAAGCCTTTAACGGCAGAGCTTTTACCGAAATGAACTGTCAAGAAGCGAAGGATTTAATCAAACCCTTTTTAGACGGCAACCTGGACAGGAACATCATGCGGGAAATCCGCGGGCACCTTGCAACATGCAAAGAATGCGCTTCAGGTCTGGATCCGCAGGATCTCATGGAGATTCTGCCCGTTTTGGATGATTCGATCGAACCGTCGGAGAATTTTTCGGATCGTTTTTACGCGGCACTGGAAACAGGCAGGAATCGGGATTCTGCTTCGCAGCGATTGCCTGCCTCCGACAGGAAACAATCGTGGCTGCCGCGATGGTCCTGGGGCCTGGCCGCGGCCGCGGTATTGACGGTTGTCGTTTCAACCGGCCTGTATCTCAGGCAATCCCGGTACGGTACTCCCGACGCCACAGAGGTGTTCTACGAATTTGAAGTAACGGAAAATCTGCAGCTCCTCAGGGATATGGAATTGATAAGCAATCTGGAGCTTTTCGAAAACATGGATGCCATTGAAAATTTGCCGCAGTCAAACTGAAAAGCGATGGCGCAAGGATCGAAACCGGAAATGGCAAAATGGAAGAGAACATAAATACGATTTCAATCGCTACGGTTTCATGTAAACGGTCGCGGACTGTTTCCGGTTCGCCGGAAACAGGCGTTTTCTCGGCCAGGACGATAAAGAGGTTCTATGTTCTGATACCGGCACTGATCCTGCTACTGACGGCGCGTTCTTTCGGCTATCAGGAAAAGGTGCCGGAGGATAAAAAAACGGTTCCGGCATTGACGGACGAAGAAAGGGAAATTCTAAAAGACCGCGAGATGCTGGAGAACCTGGCTCTACTTAAAAACCTCGAAACAATTGAATTTATGGACCTTTTAAATGAAATGGATCCCGATTGGTCTGAGCGAGACGAGGCCGTCATACCGGCCGAAAAAGTAGAAGAGGGGCAGAAACCATGAAAAAATATCCATTTATAACTTTATTGACCGTCCTACTGTTTTTTGGCTGCAATGCAACGGTTCTTATGGGCCAGCAGGCTGAACCGTCTCTTGAAGAGGAATGGAGCCGTCTGACGCCCGAACAGAAGGAAACATTGCGGCAACGATATCGGGAGTTTAAAAATCTCACTCCGGAACAGCAGGAGAGAATTCGCAATCTGCAACAGCAGCTCAGGGACATGGATCCCCAGGAAAGGGCGAGTGTCATGGAAAACTACAAACGTTTTCAAGCGCTTACTCCCCTTCAGCTTCGACGCCTCCAGGAAAATTACAGGCGGTTTAGAGCGCTGCCTCGCGACCAACAGGATAAACTGAGAGAGAATTATCAGCGTTACAAGCAGATGCCGCCCGAGCGCAAATCCCGCCTGGAACAAAATTACCGGAGATGGCAGAGGCTTTCTCCCGAAGAACGCCGCCGCCTGCGCCAACGGCAGGAAAGAACAGGAAGGCGATAACCATATTCGCACACCTCCCGTGCATTGTTTCAGATCCGGTATGAGTGCCGGATATACCCATCGAATCGGGCTGTTAAGCCATATTTCTGTATTCCCTTGATATTGTGTTTGCCCTTGTTGCGGGTGTCGTACTACAAAAAGTCACATTAAAATTCGGCGGGAAGTACCGGTCCTGGTTTCTGGTAGGGCCGCCCGTTGTTGCGGTACTGTTTTTGTTGCAGTACACGAAAATTGGAAGCGATTCCGTCGCGGCGATCATAATCGTCTTCGGATATAAGATTGAGGATGCCCATGTCCTCCGGATGCAGGATGAAATTGTTTCAAGAAAAGCCGGCGGCTCTGCGCGATAACAGCCGGCCTCCGGACGGATTATTCTTAATTTAATGGATTCTATAATTTGCGCCCGCTGCTTCCAGGCGTTATATTAAGGATGTCGAAAATCTGTGGATTAGGACACAATGCCCGTTTTTATCGTAAACTCGTGTATTCCGCAGGCAAAGGCGATGTAAGCGGGTAAGAAATTCGGTTCAACAATTCAAACGGCAATACTAATATATTTCGGAGTTTTGAGATGAGTTGGGAATACAGCGAAAAAACGAAACAGCTTTTTATGGATGCGGTTCATGGAAAAGCGGGCACACACCTGGGAGAGATTGAAAACCCGGATGGAGTCGGAGAACATGGGTCCATTGCCTGCGGAGATTCCATGCGATTTACCTTCCGGGTGAAGCGCCATCCAACCGATCCGACGCAGGACATCATTTCCGAGGCCAAATACCTGACTTTCGGCTGTACCTCAGCGATTGCTTCATCCGAAGCGTTATGCAGCATTATCGAAATGGGCGAATATACGCCCGTCAATGCTTTGAAGATTCAGAACAGCGATATAGTTGAATATCTCCAGGGATTACCGGAACAGAAAATCCATTGTTCGGTTATGGGAGCGGAAGCGCTCGAAGCGGCTGTGTTCAACTGGGCGCAGAGGCGCGGGGTGGACCTGAAAAGCCTCGGTATCGATCTGCACGACCAGGAGACAGAAGAGGGGAGAATCGTCTGCAAGTGTTTTTCCATCACGGAGCCCTATCTGAAGAGGAAAATCCGGGAGTTGAACCTTCACTCCATTCCCCAGATTACCAATGCAATCAAGGCGGGTGGCGGCTGTTCCTCCTGCCACCATGTGCCCGGCGGTCTTCAGGATATCCTGGACCAGGTATGGGCCGGGGAAACGGCGGCGGCGGAGCACCCCGAGTTGGTTCAAATCTCCCCCAGAGAAGTCAAAGAAGACGCGGAATTTTCTCCTTACCAATTCGCCAAAAAGGTGGAAAAGGTAGTCGATGAATATGTGCGTCCGTCCCTGCGCATGGATGGCGGCGATGTCGAAATCTTCGATATAAAGGGCACCATTATCTACTGCAAGTTGAAGGGCGCATGCTCCAACTGCAAGGGAGCCAGCCAGACTCTCAAGATGATGGTGGAACGTGTTCTAAAAGACCAGGTGGATGAACGTATTCGGGTGATCGAGGTATAACGGAACGAATGAAAATTACCTATCTTGACAATAACGCTACGACAAAGGTTGCTCCGGAAGTATACGAAGCGATGATTCCTTACCTGACGGAGGATTACTTCAATCCCAGTTCGATGTACGAACCTGCGCGTCAGACCGGAGACGCGATAGCGGAAGCCCGCAAGAGTATTGCCGATGCCCTGGGACATGTGGATCCCAAGGAGATCCTGTTTACCGGCTGTGCAACGGAAAGCAACAATACTGCCATTGTTGGATCCGCGAATGGAAATCCCAATCGCAAGCATATCATCACGACGGCCGTAGAACACCCTGCCGTTTTGGAGGTGTGCCGGGAGATGGAGCGGAACGGGTATCAGGTGACCTATCTGGGAGTGGACCGGGCAGGGAATCTGGATATGAAGGAGTTTATTCGGTCGCTGTCTCAAACCACTTTGCTGGTTTCGATTATGCACGCGAATAATGAAACCGGGGTTGTTTTCCCGATTGAACAGTTGTCGCGTATTACCAAGCAGACGGATCCTTCAATCATATTTCATACGGATGCCACGCAGACGGTAGGCAAGCTTCCGATCGATCTGGCCAGCGGACTTCCATATGTGGATCTCTTATCGTTTTCCGGACATAAACTGCATGCGCCCAAAGGTATAGGGGCCCTGTTTATCCGGCGCGGAACCCGTTGCCGGCCATTCATGCTGGGAGGCCACCAGGAGGACGGCCGCCGCGGCGGCACCGAAAACGTTCCCTATATTGTCGGGCTGAGCCGGGCTCTGACGCTGGCGATGGAGCGGCGGGAAGAAGATGAAGCAAGAATTGAGAAACTGAGGGATCGGCTTGAAAAGGAGCTCCTCGAAAAAATTCCTTCCGTTCAGGTCAACGGCCATGATGCGCCAAGGCTTCCCAATACTCTCAATATATCCATCCATTACATTGAGGGGGAGGGCATGCTGTTTCAGCTGAGTTCCTTCGGGATCTGCGCGTCGAGCGGTTCCGCGTGCACCTCCGGCTCCCTGGAGCCCTCCCACGTTCTCAGGGCGATGAAGGTGCCGTTTACGGCCGTCCATGGATCCATGCGTTTCAGCCTGAGCCGGTATAACACGGACGAGGATATCGACAAAGTTCTCGAAGTTTTTCCGCAGATTGTAACGAATCTACGGAAACTCTCGCCCTATTGGGATAATGAACGGAACCTGCCGCGCGCGGATGCCTCTACTCTGGTTCAGTAAAGCGTGCGTCCCGGCTCAAATTTTTACCGGGATTTTTAGTGAAGATTTGAGTTTAGGGGCGACGCAGGCAATGCGGGACATTGTCGAGGAGAGGCAACGCCGCAGATGCCCGTCCTGCATCGTGATTCGAAGAATGACCGGATTTTATAATGCATTTTACTATACCGTATACCTATACT
>JAFGTD010000141.1 GCA_016934295.1 Acidobacteriota bacterium | reverse complement strand
TCCTTTGCACCATTGAGTGCGTTAATTAATGTCGAAAGCATAACAGCTTTACGACTCGAGAACCGACCTTCTCATCCCATCTCCAAAGTGCGTCAAGCTATCACAGGGAGGCGTTTCCGTCAAGATAATTTACCGGAATTAAAACCTCTATAGCTAGAAAGCTCAATAAATTAGGCAACATACGGCCATTCAAATCCGCGCGGAAATTTGATACGGGAAACGGAGAACCCCAAGAGGGAAACCTGCGCACATAAATACTCTCTGAACGGGTGTAATTTCTCAGGATTTCATGACCGGAAACGATGAATTTAAACAGAATTAGGCGGCTCCGCCGCGTTTGTATACCAGGTCGAGGAATTCCATCCTTGTTTCGACCGAACGGCGGAAGTTGCCGAGCATCGAACTGGTTGTCGCGCGGGAATTCTGTTTTTCCACGCCCCGCATCAACATGCACATATGCTGCGCTTCTACAATCACTCCGACACCCAGAGGCTTGATTGTCTTTTCAATGGTTTTGGCAATCTGTGTTGTCAGTCTTTCCTGTACCTGGAACCGGCGGCTGTACATCTCAACAAGACGTACGATTTTACTGATACCGATCACTTTCTTGTCCGGAAGGTAACCCACATGGCATTTGCCGAAAAAGGGGAGCAGATGATGTTCGCACATACTGAAAAAATCAATATTTGAAACGATGACCATTTCATCATACTGGACATCAAACAGCGCATTATTCAGAAGCGCTTCCGGATCCAGCGTATAGCCGCTCGTAAGAAACCGCATGGCCTTATCCACCCGTTCGGGTGTGCCTATCAGGCCTTGACGATTCGGATCCTCTCCAACTTCTTCGATGATCTTACGAATATATTCCTTCATGCTTGTCCCTTCTATGCCCTGCAGCAGGCTACAAATAACTCAAAATTTTTGCGTAAAACATTATCGTTGCCAAAGTCTTTTTACCACATCCCGGATCCATCTGCACCGGAATGCCGATCCATGGCCCGGCATTTATCGTCATCATGTGCGAGTATCCCTTCATACCATGAAATATTTATACTAGCATATTCACCTTTGCCTGATTGAAGATTGAAGATTACAGATTACGGATTGTAGATTAAAGATTGCAGATTGAAAATTATAAAACAGGCCTATTTAATGCGGATTATTTAATCTGCAGTCTTCAATTCTTAGTTTGAAATATTTTATGAAAATTGACGAATTTGACTTTGAATTGCCGGAACGCTGCATCGCCCAGCACCCCGTAGCCCATCGCGATCAATCAAAAATGATGGTGGTCTGGAAAAAAACCGGCAAAAGAGAGCACCACATATTCAGGGACATGCCGGATATCCTGAATCAGGAGCATTTCCTTGTAAGGAATAATACCCGGGTTTTCCCGGCACGCCTGAAAGCGAAGCGTCCGGGAAAAGTAGAGGAAATCGAAGTTCTTCTTCTAAGGGAACACCGCCAGGGGGAATGGTCCGCCCTTACCAAACCGGCGCGGAAAACTCCTGTAGGCCAGGAATTGATAATCGGGCACCTGACGGCGCGGGTACTTGAAGTCACCGAATCGGGAAGCCGGATTCTGCATTTCGATCCGCAACCGGATTTGATGGCCCATATCGAAAGAATTGGGGAACCCCCACTACCGCCTTATATCCACAGATCCGAAAAGCACGACTTCTCGGAGGACAAAATACGGTACCAGACTGTCTATGCCTGCGAGAGAGGATCGATTGCCGCTCCGACCGCCGGGCTTCATTTCACGCCGGAAATCTTCAGCCGGCTCTATGAGAAAAGAATTCCCGTATGCGAAATCATGCTGCATGTCGGATACGGGACCTTTCAGCCGGTGCGGTGCGAAAATGTAGAAGAGCATCGGATGGAATCGGAATATTATCGCGTGGAAGCCGGAACTTTATCCCGAATCCGCCGCTATAAGGCTGAAGGACGTCGTTTGATCGCTGTCGGGACCACAACAACCCGATGCCTGGAATTTCTTGCCAGCGACGGAAAACTTCCGGAAACCACTTCGGAAGGCGAGTGCAACCTTTTTATTTACCCCGGATTTGAATTCAAAATTCTGGACGGCCTTCTCACTAATTTCCATTTACCCAAATCGACCCTTTTCATGCTGGTCTCCGCTTTTGCCGGCCGGGACCTGATGCTCGACTGTTACCATGAAGCTATTTCACGCGATTACCGCTTTTTCAGCTACGGCGACTGTATGCTCATAATCTAAGTAGGGGCGAACCTTGTGTTCGCCCTTTTGCCTCGTTTAATCGGATTACCCAGAAACATCCAATCACCGACATATCTTTTCATCTGAGCCAGAATCCCAATCAGCTTACGGCAGACTGCCGACTGATTTTATTGAGGTTACGGACGAGCACAGCCGATGAATTAAGAAGCAAAGACGAACAGAACTAAATTATTGATTGATTTCAGCGTCTATGCTAAACAGGAGGCGGTATTTTATCCCGAATTTATAATACAGGATTCCGTTGTTTCGCAGACGGTTGAGGCGGATCCGGACCCGAGTATAAAATGGAATGCCCGGGCATCCTTCGACGCGCCCCGGCCGTCATTAAAACAGCGCAAGAAATGTACATAAAACGAAATATCCATTATTTTCCGACGTAATAAAAATTGATGGGAGTCGGGGGGCGACTATGAAATGCTCGGCGATACAAAACCTGATGCTTCGAAAGCTGGACGATGAATTATCCGAGTCCGAAATCCGGATTCTGGATGAACATCTGGCCCGGTGTGCCGGGTGTGCTCGAGAATACAGCCTGCTGACCGTCCCCCAACGAATTGCGCAGGCTATATCTCCGCCCGAACCGTCTCCCTACTTCCGCGAAACATTGAGAACACGTATTGAGAGCGAAGCTCAGAATGCCGCTATCTTTCAGTTATTCTTTGGTTTAGCACGCAGGATCATTCCATCAATGGCAGCCGTTACTCTTGTTCTCCTGTCCGTTTTTACATATCTCCAGTTGAACAATCCACAGGACGATCTACGCACGGCGTATGAAAAAATGCTTACCGGGGCGGACCTGCCATTCCCTATGATAGTAACAGAACGAAGAAATATAACCGACGAAAGCATTCTCAGCGCCATTGCCAATCAGGGAATGTGGCAAGGCACAAATTTAAAACTAAAACAGCAGTAACACTCTTCCACCGGGAATTACAAAAGCTAATATAATGAAATCCAAGGCGAGCATCGTTCTAGTTGTAATTCTGGTTTTTTTGTTGGGCGGAATTGCGGGCGCAGTCTGCCATTCCCTGTACCAGGAGTATTTGAAAGCCGCATTTATTAAGGCTAATTCTCAAACATTCGACTTCATAGGCAATTTTGCCGAGGAACTCGATCTGGATGCTCAACAGACCGAAACCCTCAAGGTTATTTTCGATGAAAGCCGACAACACTATATCGATCTCTCCATAGAGATCTGGCCTCAGTATGAGAAAATCCGCAAGGAAACGGAGCAGAAGATAAAAGACATGCTGCGCGATGACCAGAGAGCGCGCTACGAAGAATTTCTAAAACAATTCCAGCCACCGCCTCAATATCAGGAAATCGGGCAAGGAAACGGAGCAGAAAAAATAGAGACGCTGCGCGATAATCAGAGGGCGCACTACGAAGTATTTCTAAAAAAATTCCAAACACCGCCTTTTCCCGGGCCCCGGGGAAATTAGTCTGAAATATATTCCTTTCCCCAATCTTGCGCCCGTCGCTCCATGCAGCCGCCTTCAATCTTCAATTTTCAATCTTTAATCTACAATTTATTTCTATTTTTCCGTCCGTGCCAGGGTCAACACGGAAACACGCAATGCTCCGCCTCTCACAAGTGCGCCGGATGCACTTGCGACGGTCGCCCCCGTAGTCATGACGTCGTCTACCAGGAGAACCCTCTGTCCGGCCACTCGCTCCGGATCCACACAACCGAAAGCATCGCGAACATTCGCCGACCTTTGAGTATCCGTCAATCCCGTCTGCGGCGCCGTCGAACGTTTACGTATTAAAACCCGGTTATTGAAAGGAATGCCGGTACGATTCGCCAGAGAACGGGCCAGGAGTCCGGCCTGGTTATATCCTCGAACGCGTCGGCGTTCAGGGTGAAGAGGGACAGGGATTACCATGTCGAAATCATCCCGATCCCAGGCATCGAAAAAAGTATCGACCATAAACGGGACCAGGAGTGCGACCAGATTTCGCCTGTTGTGGAATTTAAACGCCCGGACAAGATGACCGAGTTCTCCGGTGTAGTAACCAAAAGACCGGGCACCGGAAAAAGGCGGAGGTCTGAGAATACAGTCGCCGCATAAACACTCCGAATCCGGCTCGAAATTCGGCATAGGCAGTCCGCAGGAAGGGCATACGGGCGGGAATATTTTCAGGATGCCGGCTTTATGTCTGCAGTCCGCACAAACGCTTCGATCTCTCCACCGTGCAACGGGAGCCGAACAGACAATACACGCCTCAGGGAAAAAAAGGTTCAGCAGGCTGTCGATAATCTTCGGTATGCAGGCTATATCACGACCCGGGCTTGCGGTAGAGGGCGTTTTTTGAATCACCGGTGTTCAGCCAAATAGGGGAAAACAGTCAATCCAGAAGCCCCTTTTCCTTCAGGTCCTGGCACTGAATGCAGTAACCGGCCCAGGGTACGGCTTCCAGCCGTTTAGGCCGTATGGGATTTTCACAATGCAAGCACAATCCATAGGTTTCGTCTTCAATACGTTCGAGCGCCTCGTTGATAAGCTGGAGAATCTGGCGATCCCCGGCGCTTTTTCCGAACATGAATTCCCTGGTATAGGACTCCACGGCCATATCCGCGATATCCTGTATGTTCTGTTCCTTCTCCCGGCCGTACGTTTCCGTTCTATGGACCATATCCATCAAAGAGATCTGTTTCTGCAGCAGCATATTTTTAAAGTAGTCCAGGTCCTTGGCATCCATCATCAATCCTTCATACTCCCTATTTAACAATGCACATATAAGAAAGTGATCCAAAATATGTCACTCTGACAAGCGACAGGCATTCAATTTTCATGCTTTATGATATGGAATCCCGCGCAGAATAGATAAGGCGCGGTACACCTGTTCCAGCAACAGCGCACGGCACATTTCGTGCGTCCACGTCATTTTCCCTATCGACAACACTAAATGCGCTCTTTCGGTAATCTTGGGACTCATTCCCTCCGCACCACCGATAACAAAAGAGATGGAACGATGACCGCTGTTCAACTCGGACACGAGCCATTGAGAAAATCCGACAGAGGATAATTGGGTTCCGTTCTCGTCCAGGGCAACTATTATGCCGGAGGGGGGGAGATGCCGGACAAACTCTTCCGCTTCACCGTCCAAAAGCGCCGCAGCCTTTAACGAACGCTTCCTGGACAGATCGCGCGTCTCAATAACTTCACAGGGGACCATATGGCGGATCCGTTCCAGGTAGTCCGCTGCAAGACCTCGGATGAATGAATTCTTGGTCTTTCCAACCCAGAGAAATCTCAGGCGCATACAAAATAGGTCCAAGGTCTAAGGTCTAAGGTCCAGGGTCGACTTTAGGCCTTCGACCTTCGACTTTTTTACTTGCTTCCTGGATAAGCTTCCTGGCGTTCAGCTTTTTCCCGTCTCTCCACAGCCTTTCCAGGTCGTAAAAAGCCCGGGCTTCTTTAGAGAATATATGAATCACCAGATCGAAGTAATCCATAAGGATCCATTCCGAATTCTGATAACCTTCGATATGTGAAGAATGGATGCCGGTAATTTTCAGCTGCTTCTCAATTTCGTCCGCAATGGCCTGCATCTGCCTGGAAGAATCTCCCGTGCAGAATAAAAAATAACTGGCAAACGAAGCGATTCCGGAAATATCCAGCGCCAGGAGGTCGTACGCTTTTTTATCATCCGCTGCTTTTAAGGCAATTTTCAGGGCATCCATCAGCTTCCACCATATAAGCGCAGTTTCTGAATATAGGAATATACCGGTTTGGGAACCAAACTGCGAAAATTCTTCCCGGCGGACGCCAGATTTCGAATCCGGGTCGCCGAAATATCCGGAGCATCGGCATCTACAATAAACAATCGATTCTTCTTAAGCCGCTCATCTTCAATCTTCCGCCGAATCGCGTTCCTCCCGAGTCCGGTAAGGTCGCGTACCCGCGGAACCGCCTTTTCAGGCAAAAAGTTTTCATAATTACACGCATCCGAACCGGGGCGCCGGACAAAAATGAAATTATACGAAGTCAGCAGTTTTTCGCTCTCCTTCCAGGAATTTACTTCCAGCAGGGAATCCCCTCCGGCGATAAAATAAATTTCTCCCTTGCTTGGCCGAATGCTGCGGGAAATCTTCCGCATCGTGTCCACCGAGTAGGAACTGGCATGGGACTCCAGTTCAATCAGGGAGGGGACAAACAACGGCTCTTCGGAAGTCGCCAGGCTGACCATTGCGTATCGATGTGCGAGTGCAATCAGATTTTTCCGCGTTTTGTGGGGCGGATCCGCAGCAACAACAAACAGGATTTTCGATAATGAAAAATTCTTCTGGACGGACCGGGCTATATGCATATGTCCCGAATGAATCGGATCAAATGTGCCACCGAACACACCCAGCCTGAAGATACCCAATCAATAACCTCCCTTTCGAATCGAGCCCTTCACTCTCCCGTTTATAACCTTGAACGGTGAACCCTGAATGATGCACCTTGATTATATAATTAAGCCTCCAATAAAATTGCAACAATCCCGATCATTTCCTTGATACCCTGACCCGATACGGACGAAATTCCGAGAAACGGAAGGTTGCGTTGTCCGCACATCTCTTTCAGCCCGGACAATCTCGAATCATCCGCAAGCACATCGATCTTGGATGCCACGACCAGTTGCTTTCTGTCCAATAGTTCCGGATTAAATAGCGAAAGCTCCCTGACAATGGTTTCATAGTCTGCAACAGGATCGCGCTCCTCATTCGATATATCGATCATGTGAATCAGGACCCTGGTACGCTCTATATGCTTTAAAAACTGATCGCCGAGTCCATGCCCTTCATGGGCCCCCTCAATCAATCCCGGAATATCCGCGACAACGAAACTGCGGAATTCGTCAATCCGCACAACTCCCAGGTGGGGTTCCAGGGTTGTGAACGGGTAATCCGCTATTTTGGATTTTGCCGCGCTGATACGTGAAATCAGGGTCGATTTCCCCACATTCGGGAATCCTACAAGACCGACATCGGCTATCAGTTTCAGGCTTAGAGAAAGATCCGCTTCCTCGCCCGGTTTTCCCGGTTCGAAGTGTCGGGGTGCCTGGTTCGTCGAAGTGGCGAATCGCGCGTTCCCTCTTCCACCGCGACCTCCCTGTGCAAGGACCAACTGTTCACCTGCACTTGCAAAGTCATGCATCAAAGCATGATCCGGTTCTCTGAATACCTGGGTTCCCGGAGGCACCAGTATTGTAATGTCAGAGCCGTTTTTTCCGTGCCGCTGGGATCCTTCGCCATGCCGCCCCCGCTGTGCCTTGAAAGTTCTTTTATACTGGAAGTGAAGGAGCGTATTGACGCGATCGGAGCACTCCATATACACACTCCCGCCGTCCCCGCCGTCCCCGCCGCTGGGCCCCCCTTTGGGAACAAACTTTTCTCTTCGGAAAGCGACGCACCCGTT
>JAFGTD010000140.1 GCA_016934295.1 Acidobacteriota bacterium | reverse complement strand
CAACGCTGAAAGATGCCCGAGCATTCGCTGGAGCCGCATGTCCTGCGGCTGGCTTGAAGCCTGTACTTTGCCTGCGCCGTGAAAAAACCGGACACCTTCGGCAGACCGTGTGACCGCCACGCTGACATTCATCCCTTCACCCACATAGGAGCAGAACCAGCTTGGAGAATCCATGCCCTTGCCCTTCTCAAGAGGCGCGTTATCGTCAATCAAACCGGGTGCGGCATCGGCAATATAGCTGGATGCATACCGGCCCCACGCAACCGCTGCCCAGGGAACGGCAGATACTCCCCGGACAAGAAAAATGACAATCATGAGTCCTGCGACGGTTGCGACGACGCCTGAAAATGATAGTGCGGGTTTGGATGCCGATTCTTTGCTTTCTGTTTGATGTCGATTTTCCAGGACGGCGGAAGCCAGTGCGGCCATGGCGGAAACAGCGGAAAGAATGATGAGCCAACGTTCAGCCCATTGCGTTCCGAATCGGGGAATGACAAACATGCTGAATGCGAGTGAGCCGGTTATGGCGCCGATGGTGTTGGCCGCATACACTCTTCCAACCATGAGTCCCGGATCACTGTTGATATGAGCAACGGCTGCGAGAGCAAGCGGAAAACTCGCTCCCCAGAGGATCGTTGCCGGCAGGATGGTCCAGGCAGTACGCAGCAGATCCAACTGGAACAGATGCCACGGCCCATGTTCTCCCGTGTAAATCCCCGGATCGACAGGCCAGTAAGGCAGAGAACTGGAAACAAGAAACGCCGCCCAGGCTATGGCCCCGGCCAGCAGCATCTGGCATATGAAAAGCCCTGTCCGCGGATTAAATGAAGAACGGGACAAAACTGCTCCCGCACTGCTGCCGATTCCCAGTCCGATCAGGAATACGGCCAGAATGATGGAAAAGGTATAAACGGTTCCTCCCATCAGTAGCGACAGGAGGCGGGTCCAGACAATTTCACCCCCAAGAGCGCATAATCCGGACAGTGAGATAGCCACGTAGACCAAACCGGAATAACGAATTTTACCCGTGAATGCTTCCGTGAAACCGATGGCAGGAGTTCGATGGGTGCTTTTTTTTGACAGTATAAAGGCGATAACGGCGGCTGAGACGTTGATCATCACAGCTACACGGGAAGCTGTCGGCATATCATGGATCCGCAGCAGGTAGAATCCTGCCGCAAGGCAGCCGACAACGGCGCCCAACAGGTTGCCGCCGTAAAAGAAGCCCATCCATGAAACACCTCGGGGCGTGGATTCGACGAATCGGGAAGCAGCCGGAAGCGTTGCTCCCATCAGAATGGCCGGCGGCATCAAACACACCACGGCCACCAACGCCCGGAAGAATATTCCGTTCCAGTGGAAGCTCGAATATATCTCGGCAATGACAGGCAATCCGTAAAGAACCGCTATCCCGAAAATTCCTATACCCAGTTCCAGCAGGGCGTAAACCCGTAGAGGATGAAACCTGCGTGAAATCAGTCGGGGCAGCAGCAAACTACCCAGGCACATGCCGCCCATCAAGGTGCCGAGCAATACGCCCAAAGATACTGTTGAAGAGCCGACTGCCAGCTCCAGCAGTTGAAGCCATACTATTTCGTATATAAGAGCCGCGAACCCGCTTCCAAAAAACAGCAGCAGCAACCATGGAAGGTACTTTTGCGATTCTGAACGAACAGAGGATTCAGACATATCTCGTTTCCGTATCTCTGTGGGCGTAGTAACTCCGGATAAAGTGAATCGTCATGTCAGCAGTCACTGGAGCCGAAGCCCCTGGCAAAGTAAGGAAATCATACCGGTTTTTCGAGGCTCTTATCCTGTCAATTCGCTATAATTACGGGATATCAGGACGCTTGTAACATCTAATTGTGAAAACCATCCGTTACAGGGCGTCCATTCCTTCCGGAAAGCTCAAGCTTCACGTCAAATCTGCGCGAATTTCCTCACGAACCTGAAATGAACTGTAGTAAAATGGCCGCCGAGAATAGTCCAGGCAAATGGCCGTGTGCAATTTGTCGGAAACCGGGCGAAAGGTCTCGTAAAGCAGCAAAATATTCAAAACAGTCATTCATCTTATCAGCGCTCAAAATTTTATTTGTCGAAAACGAACGATCAGGAGTGGGAGAGAATATGCCTGCCAATTCCGTAAGTGTAAGGGATGTCCTGGATTCCGGACGGTTCACGTTTTACCAAATATGGATCTGTACTCTGTGCTTTTTTCTTGCCTTCTTTGATGGTTTCGATTTGTCCCTTGTCGGCATATCACAGCCTGAAATTTCTGAGTTTCTGAATTCAACTCCTGCAGCCCTTGGCGGGGCCATGAGCGCCGGCAATATCGGAGCGCTTATCGGAGCTTTGGTTTTGGGCATGCTCGCGGACCGCTTTGGACGGAAACAGATGCTGCTGGTTTCAGCCTTCACATTCGGCATTTTTACTTTCTCGATTGCGTATATCCAATCCGTAGAACAACTGGTATTGCTCCGCTTTATAGCGGGATTCGGACTGGGCGGGGCCATCCCCAACGCGCTTGCTTTTGGATCCGAATACGCCCCAAGCAACAAACGCGCGACTCTGGTCACTACCATGTACGCGGGCGTCGCGATAGGCGCTACAAGCGCCGGATTTTTCTCTTCATATTTTCTGCCACGATACGGTTGGCAATCATTGTTCTTGACGGGAGGCGCGGTAGTATGCCTCATCGGATGCATCGCATGGATATCCCTTCCCGAGTCGCTGGAATTTCTGGCTAAACGGAACAAGCAGATAGACAAGGCACGTGCGCGTAAGATCGTCTCAAGAATTGCTCCGACGTATACAACGCTGAAGGATGTTGAATTCGTTCCATCCGAAGCAAGGCTTCTCGGAGCGCCGTTGAAACACCTTTTTACGGGGGGGCGCGCGGCCGGCACCGTATTATTATGGATAGCTTTTGTTCTAAGTTATTATTTAGTGTGGATGATTCTTTCCTGGACGCCGACGTTGTTGAAAGATAGCGGAGCGTCCACACAGGAGGCCAGCCTGGCTTTTGCATACGTTAATATGGGCGCCGTTATTTCAACTGTCTTAATCGGCGTTTTAATGGACAAATTCAGTCCGTTCAAAATATTGAAAATCGGTTTTTTCCTTGCCTTTGCGGGTATTGTTATTTTTGGGAATTTCGCGGCCAGCACATTTATTATCGTTGCCTTTGTATCCGCCGTCATGGGATTTTTTGTAATCGGCTGCAATTCGGGCCTTATGGGTCTTGCGGCTATTTCATATCCCGCGGATGTCAGAGGTACGGGGCTTGGCTGGGCAACAGGGATAGGCAGGTCCGGTTCCTTTCTTGCACCTGTTGTAGTCGGCATTATGCTTACGGAAGACTGGAGCGTAAATGCCATTTGCACCACGAACGCAATCCTGGCATTAGTGGTAATACTCGTAATTTTTCTTATGCAGAAAGTTCACGCCAGTAATAGAAAAACAGTTTTGGACTAACTCATACTAATTTTAATGGATACTGTTTATAACCGGTTACTCCGTGAAAGTGCCATAAGCATTTTATCGGAAACCATGCGCGGATTTCGGAAGCGATCGCCTTTACTCCGAATATATCCATTTCCCCCATCCGCCAGAGAGATTCTGTTATCGTCCTTAACCTCATCACATTATAATAGCCTCCGACTCACAAGCACTGCCGTTCGCGAACCTGTTTTTTAGAAAAACCGATGGATGTTCAACATCAGAAAATGTTGCCCACTGTATCTGGAGAAGCCCATGTTACAAGAAAATACCGGAGTTAAAGATCAACCCGCCGGAATAAAACCGGTTGTCCTTGGATTGACGGCCGTTTTCCTGACTTATTTTTTATTTTCACTCATGACCTTCGGTCAGAACATCGCCGCGCCCATGATCGCCGCGGACCTGAACGGAATGGCTCTTTACTCCTGGGCCATTTCATTGCCCATGCTGGGGGCCGCGTTCGTCACCCTCCTGTTCGGCAAACTTTCCGACCTGTACGGACGCAGAACAATGCTTCTTGTTTCTTTGGCCTTATTTCTGATAGGAGCTGTCCTGGCCGCCGTCAGCCAGACCTTCGTGTTCAATATCGCGGCCCGCGTTGTCAACGCCATGGGATTCGGAGCCCTTGCAGCCCTCTGCTTTTCCGTAATCGGCGACATGTACGCACCCGTTGAACGAAGCAAGTGGACGGGACTGCTGCAAATTTCCGCCGCACTGGCCGGCATAATCGGGCCGACCCTGGTTGGAATGATCACAGACAATTTGAGCTGGCGCTACTTCTTCTGGGCAACCGTTCCGGTGGCTGTATTGTGCGCAGCACTCGTAATTATCGGGATACCCGGCCGAACCCAACGGATAGCCCATAAAATAGATTACCTCGGCGCCATCCTGCTGGCGATCGCCACTTCCTCGATGATTCTGGGCTTCTCCTTCGCCGACAAAAACCTCTGGGCTTCCTTCCGGGTTTCGGGTCTGCTACTGATCTCCCTGGTCAGCTGGGTTCTTTTCGTTTTGTTGGAACGAAAGGTTGAGGAACCGATTCTGGACCCACAAACATTCACAAACCGCACCTTTATCACCGCGGCCGCGGCCGCGCTCCTCTCCTTTTTCGGATTTGTGGGAATCATGAACTATTACCCGCTGTTTCTTCAGGGGGTCCAGGGCACCAATGCGACGGTAAGCGGACATGTGCTGACGCCCTTTACCGTGCTCATGGCCATCATGGGGATTCCCGCCGGATTTCTGCTCGCCAAAACAAAACGGTACAAATGGCTCCTTGTTACGAGCTATGGCGTCCTTACACTTGCCATGTTTTTGATGGTTCTCTTCACACAGGCAAGTCCTCTATGGCTGGGCGTTCTTGTCATGATCCTGGGCGGACTGGGCGTAGGTTCCATCCCGACCATCAATATTCTGGTCGTGCAGTTCGCCCTTCCCAAAAGGCTGCTGGGAATAGCCGTGGCGGCCATTTTTTTCATGGTGGCTCTGGGCAATGCCGTCGCTCCTGCCATCCTGGGAACGGTAATGAATTCCACCTACGAAAAAAAACTGGAGGAACTGCTTCCGGACGGACTGGAGCGTCATATCGATGCGGCTACTCTGGAGTCGTTTGCCGATCCGCGCGTCCTGATGTCCCGGGAGGCGATGACGGAACTGCGGGATACCTTCAACAGAATCGAAGGCCGGGGCCCTGCACTTTTCGATCAGACGATTCAGGCTATCCGAAGCGCCTTACAGTCCGGATTGAGAATACTCTTCCTTGTCGGAAGCGTGGCCCTGCTCCTGGCTTTCCTGCTTATTCTGACTATTCCCGAGGTTTCGATGGATGTTGAGGTGCAGGACAAGAATCCGACTTCTTAGGGTTCGCGCAAAAATAAGTTTACATTTTGGCGCGAGCGCCGGACGGGCAGATGCTAAGGCGGCGCAACTCAAGAGTTGCGT
>JAFGTD010000139.1 GCA_016934295.1 Acidobacteriota bacterium | reverse complement strand
TCCCGAGGCGCGGTCCATCCTGAACCGTCAGCCGATGCGGATTCAAATCGATTGCGTCGCAGGGGGGAGTAATCGCCAGGAATCGGTCCATCGCGGCGTCAAACAGGTGCGTTCCAATGTCGATCTTATAATGGTGCATGACGCGGTGCGGCCCTTCTGCGATCTGGATACGATCGAAAGGGTGCTGGATGCGGCCATGGAAAAGGGCGCCGCAATTCCGGGCCTGCCGGCAACCGAGACGATACAGCGTGTGTCCCGGAAGGGGCGGGTGCTGGCAACCCCGCCGCGCAGGGAACTGTATGCCATACAGACCCCACAGGCCTTTCATGCCGGGATCCTGAGGGCTGCCCTGAAGAGGGCATCCAGGGAAGGATTTACGGGAACCGATGAATCCTCCGTCGTTCGGTGGGCCGGATACCCGGTCTATGTCGTGGCGGGTACGCCGGACAATATTAAGATTACCCGGCCGATGGATCTGGAACTCGCCGAATTAATATTGGAAAAATCGCGAAAAGGGGATGACAGGAATATGAATGAATCCGGGTACAGGATAGGTCAAGGAATCGATTACCATCGTCTGGTTAAAGGACGGAAATTGATACTCGGAGGCGTTACTGTTCCGTTTGAGAAGGGACTGGAAGGACACTCGGATGCCGACGTGCTCTCCCACGCCGTGTGCGACGCCCTGCTGGGAGCGGCGGCGCTCGGGGATATCGGACAGCACTTTCCGGATACGGATCCTGCAAACAGCGGGCGTTCCAGTATCGAATTCCTCAGGGAAGTCCGCGCCGGAATAGAGGCGGGAGGCTGGAAGATTCACAATGTGGATGCGACCCTGCTGGCGCAGCAACCCAGGCTGGCTTCCTATATGCCGGAGATGCGGCAAAATATCGCCGGGGCTCTGAAGATAACCACGGATGATGTAAATATCAAGGCGACGACCACGGAAGGATTGAACGCGGAAGGCCGGGGGGAAGGCATCTCGGCCCAGGCGATCGCGCTGCTGATTAAAGATTAAGAAGACGGTAGGGGCGAACCTTGTGTTCGCCCTTGTAACGACTTTCACAGTTTTTTGGATAAAAGGGCGAACACAAGGTTCGACACCAAACTCTGGGGATGATAAAAGGGCGAACACAAGGTTCGCCCCTACAGGTTTAGGACGGTTCAACAGAGAATTGATATGAACGATAGATCAACGACAGATGTACCGGTGCGGGTGCGTTTCGCACCGAGCCCGACGGGATTTCTCCACGTGGGGAATGTGCGGACGGCGCTGTTCAACTGGCTCTTCGCACGGTACCACAAGGGAACTTTCCTGCTGCGGATTGAAGATACGGATGCGGAGCGGAGTGAGACTCAGTATGAAAAGCAGCTCCTTGAAGATCTGCGCTGGCTGGGACTCGAGTGGAATGAAGGGATCGGGCTGGGAGGCGATTACGGTCCCTACAGGCAAAGCGACCGGTATGAGGTGTATCAGAAATACGCCGGGCAGTTGCTGGATGAAGACAAGGCGTTTCCATGTTTCTGTACGGAACGGGAACTGGAAGAAGTGCGTCAACAGCAAATGGACCGGAATGAGACGCCGCGCTACTCCGGCAAATGCCGGCATCTTACCCCGGAGGAACTGGAAGCCCGCCGCGAATCCGGAGTCCCGTCCACCCTGCGTTTGAGGGTCCGGCCGGGGACGGTGGGGTTCGACGATCTTGTTTTCGGCCGCGTCGAGATCGAGACCTCACAGATAAGCGATCCGATCCTTCTGCGCAGCGACGGCAGTCCCACCTACAATTTCTGCTGCGTCGTCGACGATCTTTTGATGAAGATTTCTCACGTAATCCGTGGAGAGGGGCATCTGTCGAACACGCACCGGCAGATCCTCATTTACGAAGCCCTCGGTGCGGCGGTTCCGCAATTTGCCCATTTGTCGACGATCCTCGGCCCGGACGGGCAGAAATTGAGCAAGCGCCATGGGGCGACGTCGGTGCGGGAATTTCAGGTTCAGGGATATCTGCCGGAAGCTTTAGGCAACTACCTGGCTCTTTTGGGATGGTCCCCGTCTGAAGACGGGAAAGAAATGATGTCTCTGGGTGAAATCGCCGCGGAGTTCAACCTCACCCGGATTCAAAAAAGCCCGGCAATCTTCGACGGCAAGAAGCTGGACTGGATGAATCGCAGTTACGTAAGCCAGACCGCTGATGATGTTTTAACGGATCTTTCAAAAGCTTTTTTCATCGAAGCCGGTCTTATTCCTCCCGATGCCGATGCCCGAATTCTGGACTGGCAGCAACGGGTAATAGCGCTTATTAAGACACGCGTCGATCACCTGGATCAGCTTCCTGCGGAAGCCGCCATCATTTATGGTTTGGATCCGGATGCACCGCAGCTGGACGAGGAAGCGGCGGAAATTCTCGGGACGCCGGAGGGGAAAGCTGTGGCCTCTGAATTTACCCGTCTGGTGGACGCCGTTGCCGATCTGACGCCGGAGTCCTACCGCGGGATGGTTTCCGAGGTTAAAAGTACAACGGGACAGAAGGGCCGCACTCTGTTTCATTCCATTCGAGCCGCGTTGACCGGACGCGGATCCGGCCCGGACCTGGAAAAGCTGATTCTTTTATATGAAGAAGGCAGCAGGCTGCCGTTGCCCCGAAAGGTCCTGTCCTGCCGGGAACGTCTCCACGTCATTCTTGGCAGTATTTAGGAAAAACCGATGGCTGTTTTGCATGGTATTCACGCGGTTACCGAAGCGCTAAAAGCAAATCCCGATAAAATCGAACGGATCTGTGTCGAAAAGGGGAATAAAAACCCTCGAATCCGGGACGTGGTGGAAACGGCTCGCGCCTGCCACGTGCGCCTCTCTTTCGAAGACCGTTCCTGGCTGGATCGGAAGGCCGCAGATACCCGTCATCAGGGAGTGCTCTGTTATGCGGCCGAAATCGCCACCTTAGACTGCGAAGAGATACTGAAACAGGCAAAATCCCCGGGGCTGCTGATTATCCTGGACGGCATCGAAGATCCTCATAATGTCGGCGCCATCCTCAGGTCCGCCGAAGCGGCGGATGCGGACGGCGTTTTTCTCCCACGGCATCGCAGCTCTAGCCTGAGCCCGGCTGTAGTCAAGGCCAGCGCAGGTGCTGCAACGCACCTGAAACTCTCCCGTGTGCCCAATATCGCTAACCTGATCGAACTTTTAAAGAAAAAGGGTTTCTGGATTGCGGGCCTCGATGCAACTTCGACTCAGCCTGCCTGGGAAGCCGACCTTACCGTTCCGCTTGCAATTGTCCTGGGAAGCGAGGGCCGCGGGCTTCACAGGCTTGTGAAGGAAAAGTGTGATTTTCTTCTGTCTCTGCCGATACAAGGAAATGTAGGGTCCTACAACGTCAGCGTGGCTGCGGGTATTGCACTGTACGAGGTCCTTCGACAACGTTTAAAAAAAGGAGTCAGAAGCCAGGAGTCGGAAGATCTTTAAATTTGTTCTAGCCTGTGACTCTTTTCGAAGCGAAAAGCAGGGCCGGGAATCCATCGGCGTCGGGGTCGGAATCGGTATCGGTCTTCGCCCCGGCTACGCCCGACAAGTCGGGATCGAGCTTTTAAAACCGATTCCGATACCGACTCCATTGCCGACCCCGAAAAATCACACGGAGTCACAGGCCGGTAGTCAGAATTACTGCTATACCCTTCCGACTCCTGGCTTCTGACTTCCTGATGCTCATGTAATGGAAATGAAGCCTGAATAGTATGTGGGCCAGAAACGAAATGTAACGGTTTCCTAATATGCCTGTTATTGAAATCGAAAACCTGACGAAGGATTTCCTGGTCGGATTCTGGAAAAAGCGTCCCGTCCGCGCTCTGGACAATGTCAGCCTGCAGGTGGAACAGGGTGAGATCTTCGGCTTCCTGGGGCCGAACGGGGCGGGCAAAAGCACAACACTCAAGATCCTGATGCACCTGCTGCATCCCACCTCGGGCGCAACGCGCATACTGGGAGATCCGGTGGATTCGGTCGGTATGCGGCGCAGGATTGGGTTTCTGCCCGAAAATCCCTATTTTTACGATTACCTGACACCCGAAGAGTTGTTGACGTATATAGGCCGGCTCTTCGGCATCCGGCAGCCGGTCCTGTCCCAAAAGGTCCGGACTCTTCTGGAAACGGTCGGATTGGCCGATGCCCGGTCCGTCCAGTTGCGGAAGTTTTCCAAGGGGATGGTGCAGCGTATCGGTATAGCCCAGGCGATAATCAACGATCCGGAAATTGTTTTCCTGGATGAACCCATGTCCGGGCTGGATCCCC
Source organism: Acidobacteriota bacterium (assembly GCA_016934295.1). Lineage (GTDB taxonomy): Bacteria > Acidobacteriota > UBA6911 > UBA6911 > UBA6911 > UBA6911. The sequence continues at coordinate 2,363 of JAFGTD010000139.1, read as the reverse complement.
TGGGTCGCATGGAAGTCCGCCGGATAATCACCGCCCTGAAGGCTGCAGGGGTTACGGTTTTTTTCAGTTCCCACATTCTCCCGGACGTAGAGGCTCTGTGCGATCGTGTCGCGATCCTCAATAAAGGAAAATTACAGGAAGTGGGGGTGCTGGAAGATATACTGAAGGTACGGATTGAAGGGCATGAGGTGATTCTGGCGGGCTGGTCGGACGAAACCCTGAAAACAATACGGCGATCGTGCGAAGAAGTCAGAACGATGGGGGATCGGCTGCATGTCCGGATAGGCAGCCGTGAGCAGATGGAGCCGGTGCTCAAATACGTTTTCGAGGAAAGACTGGAATTGATTTCCATGAACCCGATTCGTCCCTCGCTGGAGGAATATTTCTTCCAGGAGTTAAAAAGATGACGAGAATCCTGGTAATCGCCAAAAATACGTTTCGTGAGAATGTCCGGGATAAGGTGCTCTACAACCTGATCCTTTTCGCGCTCATCATGATTTTCACTTCACTCATAATCGGGCAGTTGAGCCTCGGAAACGAGGTAAAGATCATCCTCGATCTGGGCCTGGCCTCCATATCCATATTCGGAATGCTCATAGCGATTTTTCTGGGCATCGGTCTTGTTTACAAGGAACTGGACAAGCGAACGATCTACGTATTGCTTGCCAAGCCGGTCCGGCGCCATGAATTCATCCTGGGAAAATATCTGGGGCTCCTGTATACGCTGCTGGTCAATGTAGCCGTCATGACCGTCGGGCTGGAGCTGGCGCTTCTCTATCAAGGCGAAACCGCCTGGAGTGTTTTTCTGAATCTCCTGCCGGCTGTTTTCATGATATATCTGTCCCTGGCGCTGGTGACCGCGCTGGCGCTGCTGTTTTCGACCTTCTCAACTCCGGCCCTTTCCGCTCTCTTCACATTCTTCCTCTGGATTATCGGGCATTTCGGCCGGGACCTGCTGTATTTCGGCGAACTCTCAAAATCCGTTTTTGTCAATTGGATATGCGCCGGGATTTACTATGTAATTCCCAACCTATCCATTTTCAAAATAATGGGCAGCCGGCATATCATTCAAAGCCTGTCCTTCTATCGGCCGATGGATCCATCGGTTGTCGCCGCAGCGTTTTTCTACTGCCTCCTGTATTGTGCGGTCATCCTCTCGCTCTCCATCGCCATTTTCCTTCGCAGGGATTTCAAATGAAAGCGGCCCGCACCAAAACCGGCAGCAGGCAGACAATGTACTGTTTAGGGATAGTGTTGATAGGCACTCTGTTAACGATCCCGTTACAGAATCTTCTTATAGCTCACCTCAACGATACCGGCCCGGACCCGGACCTGCTCTACCTCAACTCTCCTAAGATCCTGAAAAAAATGGCTCTCGGTTACGACAGCCTCCTGGCGGACATCTACTGGTTGAGAACCATTCAGTATTTTGGCGACCGCAAAGAGGCGGAGAAACGGACTGTCAGATTTAAAAATTTGTATACACTTCTGGATATCACGACCACCCTGGACCCCGACTTGATCGATGCCTACCAGGCAGGCTGCATCTTCCTTGCCGAGGATGAACCCGTTGGAGCCGGACTGCCCGGCGAAGCCCTGAAGCTTCTGGACAAGGGGATAGAGGTGCACCCTGAAGAGTGGAGACTGCGCTACGATAAGGGATTCATCTATTACTGGTTCCTGAGCGACTTTAAATCGGCGGGGGATGTTTGGCTGGAGGTGAGCCGGAGACCGGAGGCGCCGGAGGAGATGGGCCCTCTGGCTGCAATGGCCCTGTCTCAGGGCGGGGCCATGAATGTCGCGCGCTCTCTCTGGAAGCGGCAATATGACGAATCCACCCGGAAGGGTATCAGGGAGAACGCGAGAAACCGGCTGCTGAGCCTGCAGGTTGCCGAGGATCTCTGGACATTGGAATATCTGCTGGGGGTGTATCGGCTGGAAAACGAAAAGTATCCCGGAAGCCTTGAGGCGCTCCTATCCGGGGAGTCCCGGAAAGTCATGACGGTGGATCCGCTCGGCACGCCGTACGATTACGATCCCGAAACCGGCGCCGTTAAACTCAATCCGCAGACCAAAGTCCACTATGTCGCCGTTCCCATGAGATACAAAGAGGATTTCCTGACCACCCTTGCAGATTAATCCGCCATAGTCACACAATCCCGGCCGGCGTTCTTGCTGCGGTACAGGGCTTTGTCCGCGGCTTCAATCAGGGCCCGGGCGCTTCGGCCGTGGTCGGGGAATACGGCCACACCCATGGAAGCTGTCAGGCGGCCGAGCGGCTGATTTTTATAATGGACATCGAGGCGCTGGATAGCTTCCTTAAAAAATTCCGCCCGCTGACGGGTCACCGAACCGGTTCCTTC
>JAFGTD010000138.1 GCA_016934295.1 Acidobacteriota bacterium | reverse complement strand
GGCAGATGCTAAGGCGGCGCAACTCTTTGAGTTGCGTTCCCGCGACGCAGGCAATGCGGGACATTGTCGAGGAGCGGCAACGCCGCATATGAAGGCGGCAGCAAGCTGCCGCACTCCAAAGAAAGTCGCCGCCAATCGCCAAATTTAAAAATTATGCCCGTTTCGCGACAGAAACTAAATAGTTTTTAGAACAGATATTAACTACCTGACAGGTGAGGTTTGTAGGCATCGATCCATTTTCTGATAGTATACTCCCAATCCAATTCCCGTGCCGCTTCACGGCATTTTCTGGAAATACTGAAACGCCGGGACTTTGAATTCTTCGCCATTTCCAGGATTTCGAACAGGCAGGCGGGAGAAATACCCTCATTCTCAAAATTGGACTCGGGGATGACTAATCCGACATTATGCTTTTTAACATGCTCGGAATAATCGCCGACACAATCCGTCACCAGGACGGGAACTCCCGCAGCGAGATACTCGGCGTATTTTGTCGGTGATGAAACTAAATTTACAGGATTATTCTTTCTCAATAGAACGCCTACATGGAAAGCTTTTAACCAGGCGGGAACTTCGTGATGGGGCACTTCTTTTACCAGATAACAATGGGAAGGCAATTCAACATGTTCGATATACTCGTATAATTTAGATTGGTCGGATTTTGGAACCAAGAATACAAACCTGGACTCGGGTGAAGCTTTGTATAACCGTGAGAAAAGCTGAATCATTTCGGCCCCGCATTGCCAGTTGGCCATGGTCCCGGCATAGCCGAAAACCAGGTGCTTTTCAGTGATCCCATCAATGGGAGTAAAATAATTATCATTCAAAAACGTATCGGATACGCAACACGGAACAATTTCATGTTTCAGATGCGTTAAGCCGTATTTATCCTCATAGTGCTTACTCATTTGCCGGGATACGAAAATATTCAAGTCGCTTTGCCCAAGAAGTTCCTTTTCCATTTCCTCCAGAGCTTTTATTCTATTTTCATGAGCGCCGTACATTGTGGATTCTTCCGGATTAATGCCATGCCAATCAATTGAAAAGGTGATATTTTGCATGGTCTTTTTCACTTCTGAGGCTATTCGAGCGCAATACAAGGCTTCAGCATGGACGATGTCGGCGTTTGCAGATCCGGCTATCGCGACCAGTTGAGCAATCAACGGGCGAAAAGGCTGCATATCATTATCCATACGGAAAATATCATTAACCGGTAAAAAGTGGACATCACATCCAAGCGATTGCAATTCCTGTTTGTGTTCAGATGCTATGGAACCATCGCCTTTATAATTTTGCGGCGGAACCATGCAAGCCAAATGGACTTTACATCCATGCCGCTTCAGAATTCTGATTTCCTGCTCCACGCGAATTCGATATCCATTTCTTGAGCCGATCGGAATGTAAGCCAGTATCAGGAAGGTCGGCAAAATGCGCCGTATTTTCACGCTGCTCGATTTACAAGCTTTGGACTGGGAATTCCGCCCAAGCTCCTGATGAATAATTGACTCAATCTGACTGCAGATATCCAGCTCGTCAAACTGCTGTTGTGCAAAATTGCGGCAGTATTCGGACTCACTCCTGAATGTGTCCAAATCGGAATTCTCTTTGATGAGTTCAACCATCTGTTCTATAGACGATCGCACATATCTGCCCGGGTATATTCTGGAAGCTCCTTCCCAATTGCGAATAACGGGTACGCAGCCTGAAGCCATGCCTTCAGCTACGGCTTGATGGGAACCTTCAAAATCACTCACGGAAAGAACCTGGCCGATATCCCTGTACCATTTTTCCATATCCGGGCTGTGCGGGTCGAAAACAACACGGTTGATCTTCTGCAAATCGCTCAATCCGTCAAATACTTTCCTGTACCAGTTCATTTCATCGACGCGCTGCTGCATCCATGAATATTCCGAAGGCAATGCGCCTTTAATCCGCAGGATATATTCAGGGCTGTACCGCAATAGTTCTCTAAGAATCTCTATCGCAATATCCATCCGCTTTCGAGCAGGTATTATTCCCACCATCCCTAAAACATATCTCGATTCAGGATTTTTGGGCTGGTTCAGCCTTCCTTTCGCTGGTATAGGATTATAGATAAGAGCGCATCGGGGCGCAACGGCGGGAATGTTGGAGCAGACCCAATCGTAAAGATAATGGGTGATTAAAATAAGACGATCCACCTGAGACCAATCAATTTCCCAAATATAATTCGTACGGTTCCTGGATTGTATCTCCTGCAGATGGAGCCGAACGATCAGTATCTGGTCGGGGCGTTTCTGTTGGGAAAACCAGACAGCGTTGCCCAGGGCCCATTCGCAAAAGATCACATGGGCCCAATCCAATGCCGACTTTGCTGCAGCTTCATCCCAAATATCGTGACCGTTGTATGTAAATATTTTAATGTTGTATCGACCGGAAGTCTCACACCTGTCAATCAACGGTTTTATAAACTTGAGGTCATGGCCGCAAACCAGTAGGTTGATTCTTTCTTCTGTCATATCAAATATCGAGACAATCGCGTCTCTCGGCAGTGTCTGCGCCAGGCAAAAACTCCACCCAGGGCCGGTTCATGACAGGTTCCGAAACATCGCAATAACCATCCGGACCGGCACGGAATATTTCATCTAAAATTTTACTTTCCGTATTCACCGCAAGCGTTCCCGGGTAAGCCCTTGTTGTATCCATCCCCAATTTGTCTACGTCATTAAAATTCAATTTATTTAGATACCCATGAGAATCTTCCCGGGGATGCATCGTGGATGCCTTCACAGAGGGATCCCCGCTGATAGATATACAGGCATCCAGCAAATAGGAAGGCCCGTAATAATGCTTGCCGCTGCAAATTGCGACCCCGGCTTGAGGGTGGCGCGTTCTGAGGTAATCGACAACATTCTCTCTTGGAATCGCTGCTGTTTTTATACTCGGAGCCGAAATATGCTCCATGTAATATTTGACATTATTATCCCGGTGTTTAAGCCCTACGACAACGATTTCTACAGGAAGTTGTCTCTGTTTAACCAACATCTCCGTAAAGATTTTTGCATCCCCGTCCGGGAATAAGACAAGGACCATATCCCGATATGGGGGAACATTCTCCCCCAATCCCGTTGCTTTTGCAATCTGATGCAACCGATGAGTATAGGTATGGAACTCAAAAACGTTTCGAACTCCCTTAACAGAACGTTTGAGCCAATATAAGGGGTCCGTCAACAGATATTGCACGGCGTCGACGGTTTCTTCCTCCGTCTTTACAGTATCCACCAAACCGTTAAATATTCTGTCGATTCCAAGAGAATAGGTTGATACTACAGGAGTACCGCACGCCAGTAATTCAAACACACGCCGCGAAAACATGGTCGGGGAATCGGATACGGAGTTTACATTGAGCCCCACTCGGTACCGTCGATATGCTTTCAACATTTCCTCATAGTCTAACTTGCCGCGGATGTAGGTTTGCAGATCTTCCGGGAATTTGAAACGTTCCTTTTCTTTTCCGGTCACATCGTACATTCGATCGAAAATATCCAACCCATGCCGTCCGGCTACACGCAATAACATATCCATGGACCGGCGCCGGGAACCGAAATCGTCTGCATAATACGTTCCGGCAAAGCTTGTTACGGGCAACCGCGGTTCGGACATATGAGGATTATGTATTACGGGTTGGGCGGCAAATGGAAGGGCGGCAATGTATGTATTCCCCGGCACATACTTTCGATACCGATCAATGCAATTTTCATCAGTTGTAAATATATAGTCAAACCGGCACGCACTCTCAATAAAACGATAAAAGTTGGGTGGATCTTCCTTATTCCAGAAAACCGTAGGGATGCCCATTTTTTTGGACCACTTGATGACGTCAGGCAATTCATTCCCGGGAGGAGCGTCATATTTAGCAACTCTATAGAGCCAGGAATCATTGTTGCCGTGCCAGGCGGATTCAACCAGAAGCAGGTCAATTGTTTGTTCCGAAAGCTGCTGCTGCCAGTTTTCGGGTGTGATCGGTATCAATTCGCATATAGGATCAAAGCAGGTATGTGAGAATGTATCAAGGATGGAAGCAATTCTTAACCTGGATTTGCTATTGGGGGTCGGATTTTCGAACGGAAGGCACTCAATAGCCCCGGTGCTTTCATCATCTGCTCGATATGTCGAACGGGGCCTTTTATCCTGTACCGGCCTTGCCGGGACAGGGCACTTTTCCGTAAAACCGGAAATTGATTTATCCCATGTGCGGTTCGTGAAAACCCATCTCGAGTAGGATTCCGCCAATTCCTCCAGTTTGCGTTCATCCGCAAAAAGCTGTTTGATTTTTAAAGATAAATCGTTTACATCCCCTGCCTTGAAGCAATATTCTACTTTCGCCTCCTGCGCCATCTCCTTAAGCGGCTTGACGTCCGACAACAGCATCGCTTTGCGATGGGCTGCAACCTCCAAAGGCTTAATCGGCGGCACAAATTCACATACAGGCAGAGGCTTGCGGGGTATTACCACCAAGTCCATCAGCTTGTAGTAGTCCGTCAGTTCTTCCGGTTTTTTTCGACCGGGCAAATGCAAATAATCGCCAAACTTCAAGTTTACGGCCAATTGCCTTAATTGACGGCTGACGGGGCAGTCTTCACTTCTTCCCTCCAATCCCGCCAAAGGCGAGGAACCAACTAATACTAATGACAGATCTACGCCGTATCCTCTAACCCGGGCACAGGCTTTGACCAAATCGTCGAGGCCTTCATATTCCGAAAAAGCGCCTATATAACCGACAACATACTGTGTATTACACCCCAAATCGGTTCTGTGAAGCCTGGGATTGCCGACCCAATCAGGCGGTATATCGCGATATGCATTGGGCATAATCGCTATTTTCTCCATCTGAATGCCGCGACGGACCAACTCTTCTCTCATAAAGTGATTCAGGGTATAGACCGTATCGGCCGCCTTTGCGACTTCAGTTTCCATTTTCACTGTATATTGATGTTGCGATGAGTTTTCCCATTCCGGTTCGAGGGTGAGACGGGACATTTCCCAAAAACCGCGGACTTCATAAAAAAACGGCAATCCCAGTTCTTTGGATGCTATAGCCGACGGAAGCGCATTTTCCCAATCTGAGGCAGCCATCACATAGGAAGGTTTAAAGAGGCGTAAGATCTGTTTCAACGCTTCAGCGGCAGCTTCCGGGTAATCCTTGCCGAGGATTTTTCTACCGGGATTACGTGTGTAAAGATAGCGCACGCCTTCTATATCTTGATGGGAGAACAGGGATGTCTCTTTAAAACCATGCAAATCCCAGGGATTGCCGGGAGCGTTAATGGCTATAACCGAATAACCTTTCCGCACTAAGGCTGAAGCGATCCCATGTGTCCTGACTGCGTAACCATCACTCGCGTAGGGAAATGAATGATTGATAATATAAGCTAAACGTCCCGGTATTCTGTATCTGTAGACATCCCCGGCATCGATTTCGGGATTATGCAGGCGATGCAGCCTTTGTTCCATATTAAAAATTTCCAGATTCTGGAACATCCACAAATATTCCGGTTAAATCCGTTCGGCAGTCCGTCAAAAGCCTTGGCGGCGATATTCCCCGTAGAGCAGGAGCCTCAGTTATACCCGCTCAAAGCGGCCGGGAAGAGCCGCTTGCAATTTTTCCTCTCATTGTACAGCTCATATTGAGGTGGCGCTTCTAAATGAGTGTTGATGATAGCCCAATAGTTTCTATGGCTTCAATGACTTCTTTTAAAGCAATCCAAATCGCAAGCGTCCCCATAGCGAGACCCAATTTACATTTATTACGCTATCGGATTAAAGTCGGGTATTGTGTGCGTAGAGATATCAAGCCCCAATCTTCCCTTTTACTTCAGCCTTCTCTTTGGAAGCTACGGCCGACAGGATGGCTCACGACACGCGTGACCCGCGGATGTCGAGGTAAAACAATCGGTTAGCGGTACCGGCCATTCGCATGCCGGTTTCTTGACGGTCCCTTTCAATCGATTAAAAAAGGCTGAGAATATTCAACCATACCGTCCCTGAAAAAGATCGGAAGATGCAAAATTCACGTTTCCGT
>JAFGTD010000137.1 GCA_016934295.1 Acidobacteriota bacterium | reverse complement strand
TGAGGATCGAATGGATTTAATACGGTTCCACCACAGAGGTTTGGAACGCCTTTACGAAGGGAAAAATGCCAAAGGAATCCCGACTGGCATGCTGGATAAACTTCGTAAACTGCTGTTTGCACTTGAAACTGCAAGCAATCTGCAGCAGTTGAAGCGTTTTCCGGGATGGAATTTGCACCCCCTTAAAGGCGAGTTTGAAGGATTATGGAGCCTTACGGTGACAGCAAATTGGCGTTTAATTTTTCGTTATGACGAAAAAGACAATTCCGCCACTGACCTAAACCTGATTGATTACCATTGAAGGAGCTGTTATGGCGATGAAGAATCCACCTCATCCTGGAGACCTGATCCGGTCGGAAATTATCGAGGCCTTGGATTTAAGTATATCCAAGGCGGCCAGCCTTCTGAAAGTCCGGAGGGCAACCCTATCTGATCTTCTTAATGGAAAATCCGCGCTTACGCCGGAGATGGCACTGCGTATTGAGAAGGTGTTTGGTCCTGAAATGGATCACCTGCTCCGGATGCAGGTTGCATACGATGTAGCCAGAATGCGGCTTCAGTCAAACCGCATCAATGTCAAACGCTATGTTGCTGCATAGTTCCAACCTTTTAAACCGCGGCAATCAATAGAGCAAAATGCTATTCCGTGTGGCCCAAGACAAAATTCTCAAGTCACCGCTTCCCAACTCCTGAAATACAGCCAAACCGGACAAGTGACTTTCCTTCCCTAAATAATGGACAGCTTTAAACTGGAATCACTCGTCGAGTCGGGGTGTGCCGAAGACGGGGCGGCCGCCGAGGGAGGTGCGGAAGGCGTAGAGGACAAGAACCGCGAATATTGCGAGAGCGGCGTAGCTGTATTCGATATACCAGGAGTCGGTTTTATACGTGATCGGGAACCAATTTAAAAATGCAGTCGTAATCACCTGCACAATTACGGCTAGTAATCCAAAACGCATCAATATGAAATATCCCAGTGTCCACAGGATTATCATTGTCAGAAATGTCCATAAATCTTCTGGAACTGATCCAATGGAGCCAAAAAGAATGAAGGCAATCGCCGCTATTCTTTGATTCCTCAACACTGCTCTAAAAATAAAGAGTATTCCCAGTAAGCCTACATAGAAGAAAACAAACACGAATAGTAGAATCAGGATTACGGAAACAAATCCGCGCATTCCCGAAATTACCTCGAACATTAACATTGCTGTATTATCAAATGTAATATTTCCAGGCAGTTCAGGGCGCAGGCTAAGTGAAAAAAGTCTCAGGTGTCTTATGAAAATACCAAATACGCAACCGATCAATATATCCCGGGCAATAAGAGGATCGCGCCAGGATCCTGAAAGCAGCCGTGTCCATGAAATCAGGATATGGGGCCAGCGACGCCGGACAAAAGGTTCCAGCGCCAAGTATAAAAGCCACACAATGCCGGCATATAAAAGAGCGGAACCTGCAAAATCCAGAATCTGCCCAAAAGTCAGCGTATGCTGGGTTCGAAAAACCATAGACAGTATGGCTACTACACCAATATAAATAGCGAATCGGATTGCACTGCGCCGATCTCCCCGGCCGAGCCTCATGTTCTGGCGTGCGAAGTAAAGCCCCCCTATGATTATGACCAGCAAAAAAAGATGAAGAATGATTTTGGCAATCCGCAGGCTTTTGTCAGGTTGCAGGGATTTGGTTTCTCCGCTATTAATCCAGGGATAGACTATTTCAAAACCTACCGGTTTACCTTGATAAGCAGCCGCTTCAACCTGAAATGACGATCCGGGCAGTGAAGAAACGGATCCTTCCCACGTCCATAGTGTGTCTGCGTAGGTTAACGGGTTTCGGCGATCATCCTTAAGATCCCATTTATCCATACCCGCTTTATTGAAAAAATATGTCCAATCGGGTTGAGCGGTATTTTCTGACTTTGAAGGTAACCTGGGCGGCATTATATGAAAGGAAATCAAATGTCCTTTATTGTCCAGAATAACCAATGCGTCTCCGGGGAATTTCAAGGGAAGTGTTTCGTATTCAAATCCAGAGACGAAATATTGCAGCATTCTTTGAAAGGAATAGGAAACATCAAGAGGATATTCGCTTTGTCGATAATAAAAAAGAGTTGTTTCTGCAGCCTGAATATCTTTTGAATTGGACGTCTTTTCAGTGTTTTTGAGGTAGTTCAGGAATTCTGTATTAAGAATGAATCCATAGGCACTGTCTTCAACTTTCCCTTCATATCCCGCTTTTTTGAGAATTTCACGAGCGTCCTCGACAAGAAAATCCGGAGATTTTCCTGAAGAAATCTGTTGCAGTCGCTTGCTCCAGTCATTGACGGCAATTACTGCTAGTGTTCCCAAAATTATGAAGGCAAGAAGCCCCCATGCGACCAAAGGCCGGAGTCCTTCCGTGCTTCCCGAAGCCGCTACCATTTCCGGAGAAGGCGTTTCCCCCGCAGCAATAGCCGCAGCCAATGGATCTCCGCCTGGAAGCGCCTGGGCCAGTTGAGCCGCCGACGCTGGCCGAGCATTCGGATCCTTCTCCATGCAGCGCTGGATTACACGTTCCACAACCGGATCAATCCCATCCCTGATTTCCGACGGCGCTCTTGGTGTCTGGGTTTCCTTCTGCTCTCTCAGTTCGGCCAGGGTAGTGGCTTTGAATGTCTTCTTCCCTGTGTAGATTTCGTACAGGATCAGCCCGAGAGAATAGATGTCACTTCGAACTGTCGCTCCTTTTCCTGCCAGTTGTTCAGGAGCCATATAGGCTGGCGTTCCGGCGATCTCTTCCACCTGGGATTCATCTCCCACAGCTATGGCAAGACCGAAATCTGTGATTCGTACCCTGCCATGCCCATCCAGCATAATGTTGGCCGGTTTGAGATCCCGATGCAGAACACCCCGTTCGTGGGCTACGGTCAGTCCCGCTACAAGTTGCCGGGCGATATCCAGGGCTTTCTCATTGGTAAGCGACCCGATTCTTTTCATCAGCGAGGCAAGATCCTCGCCGTCGATGTATTCCATAGAAAGGAAATGTCTACCGTCTACTTCTCCGATGTCATAGACACGGCAGGACCAAGTCACCAACTGCACCGGTGGCACACGCGGAAGAACAAACTTTTAAGGTGATCCATCCGTTTCACCCCTTATG
>JAFGTD010000136.1 GCA_016934295.1 Acidobacteriota bacterium | reverse complement strand
GCCGAAAACACGAAATTCGATCATCGCCACGCCTGTTTTCCATAATGGGAAGGTATTTCTTGCCTCGGGCCAGGACCCGGAAAACGGCTCCGGCGTCGGGCATATGTACTGCATCGATCCCACCAAACGCGGGGATATTACGGAGACCGGCCGGATCTGGCACAATGAAAAAATTCTCCGTACGGTATCCACCGCCGCTATTTTGGATGACATGATTTTTATTTCAGATTTTGCAGGATTCTTTCACTGCCTCGACATTGATTCCGGCAAACCATTGTGGACCTATGACGCACTGGCAGCCATATGGGGCTCCCCCTTGGTGGCCGACGGCAAAGTTTATATAGGGGATGAGGACGGCGATGTCGCGATACTCGAAGCCGGTAAAGAGATGAAGCTTATTGCCGAGATCAATATGGGCAGTGCCCTGTACGGTACCCCTGTGGCCGCGAATGGAGTCCTGTATGTTATGAGCCGTGATGCGTTATATGCCATCGCGTCCGAAAAAAAGGAATAAGCTGTACCCGGGCCGCGGAGTAAAGAGGTATGGATTAGCAGCTATGGATTTTTCGTTCCCCGTTTCCGGTTTCCCGTTTTCCGTATAAGGTTCGGGGTTCACCGTTGAGGCTTTAAGGTCGAAGGTCAAAAAAACGGTATTGTCGAAACAAATCAGGCATAATGGTTTGTATGAGAAAATCGGCACTGAGTTTCGTTTGTATTATTCTGCTTTCGGCCATTGTTATTTCCGCGGAAACAGACGGTTCTCCCGCGGACAGCTGGAGCATGTTTCGCGGCACACAGTCTCTGACCGGAATTTCCGATGCCGTCCTTCCCGAAAAGCTCAAACTGCGATGGAGCTATCAAGCTGGAGATTCCATCGAATCTTCGGCCGCGATCGTAAACGGAACCGTCTTCTTCGGATCCATGGACGGTTCCGTGAACGCCGTATCCCTGACCGACGGGAAACTCCTCTGGCGTTATTCCATCGAGAACCCCATCCAGGAATCCTCCCCCTGCGTTTTCAACGGGATTGTCTACGTCGGCGATCTGTATGGGATCCTGCACGCCGTGGACGCTGCGAGCGGAAAAGTAAAATGGACCTTCGAAGCGGACGGCGAAATCAAGTCCTCGCCGAACTGTTACGAGAACAGGGTTTACTTCGGCTCCTACGACACGCATCTCTATTGCCTCTCCGCCGATACGGGCGAGTTAATCTGGAAATTCGCCACAGAGGGTCCGGTGCACAGCACGCCCTCTATTTCGCAGGACCTCGTGTATGTATCCGGCTGCGACGAAACCTTGCGGGCCATCGATGCGAAAACCGGCAAACAGGTGTATGCAGTTCCTCTCGGAGGCTACACAGGGGCCTCCGCCGCCATAAGGAATTCGAATGTTTTCGTCGGCACCTTCTCCAACGAAGTATTAAGCATCGACCTTAAAGAGCGTACCCTGCGCTGGTCCTATATGCACCCGAACCGGAATTTCCCCTTCTATTCCTCCGCGGCGGTCACGGACAGACGCGTCGTTCTGGGAGGCAGGGACAAAATCGTTCATTGCCTCGACAGTGCGACCGGGAAAGAGATCTGGTCCTTTACCACCCGGTCCCGGGTGGAATCTTCCCCCCTCATTACACAGGATCGGGTGTTCGTCGGATCAAACGACGGGAACCTGTATGAACTGGATTTGAAAACCGGCAGGAAGGTCTGGGATTTTATCGCCGGAGCGCCGCTTTCAGCCTCTCCGGCGGCGGCCCGGGGGTCCCTCGTCATCGGTTCGCAGGACGGAGTCCTGTACTGCTTCGGGAAATAAGAGCCTATGAGGATCGCAAGCATTACGGCAGGAGCGGGAAGGATGTACTGCGGCAGCTGCCTGCGCGACAATGTTCTCGCCAAATCCCTGATGGATGCCGGCCACGATGTCCTGCTGATCCCGACCTATACACCTACCCGCACCGACGAACAGAACGTCAGCCGGGGGCATCTTTTTCTCGGCGGGATAAACATCTATCTGCAGCAGCATTCTAATTTTTTCCGAAACACCCCCAAGTTCATGGACAGGCTGCTGGACTTCAAACCTCTTCTGAAACTTGTCACACGGTTGGGCATCAGCGTCGATCCGGCCGATCTCGGCAAACTCACGGTGGCGATGCTCGAAGGCATGAACGGCCCGCTGCGCAAGGAAATACGCCGGCTTGCCCGCTTTCTCTCCGAGGAGGTTTCCCCGGAGATTGTGACCCTGCCCAATTCCCTTCTCATAGCCCTTGCTCCTGCGATAAAGGAAGAACTGGATGTCCCGGTTGTCTGCACCCTGCAGGGAGAGGAACTTTTTCTGGACGGTTTGATCGAACCTTTTCACGACAGGGCGATTCAAATAATCCGGGAGCAGGCAAAATACATCGATGCATTTATCGCCGTCAGTCATTTCGGCGCGCAGCATATGGCCGAAATACTGGATATTCCGATGAACCGCATTCATGTCGTGCCTCTCGGCATCCGCTTTGACGGGTTCGCGGCCCCGGACAAATACGGAAAGGATCCTTTCACCATCGGCTATCTTGCGCGCATTGCACCGGAAAAGGGATTGCACCTCCTGTGCGACGCCTACCGGAGTTTCAGGTCCCGGAGCGGAGTATCGGAAAGCCGCCTGTGGGCGGCCGGCTACCATCCGCCGGAACATAAATCCTATTTTGAGGACATCCAGAAGAAGATGACCGAATGGGGCCATCTGGATCAGTTCCGGTATCATGGAGAATTGAACAGGCAGGAAAAGCTTCATTACCTGAGCCGTTTGAGTGTCTTTTCCGTGCCGACATCTTTCGACGACCCTAAGGGGCTTTTTCTTCTCGAAGCCATGGCCGCGGGCATACCGGTCGTTCAACCGCGACGCGGCGCTTTTACCGAAGTCATAGAAACAACCGGAGGCGGCATACTCGTAGAACCGGACAATCCGGACGCACTGGCACAGGGGCTTCTGGATATTCTTCAAAATCCGGACAAACGCAATGAGCTTTCCGAAAAGGCGTTTCACGGCGTACGGGAGCATTACAGCGTGTCCCAGATGACGGAAAAAGCCGTAGCTGTTTTTCAAGCCATCATTGATGGGAAAAATGCGTAGGGGCGAACCTTCCGTCTTCGCCATTTGAACATGCAGAATTTATAAGCCAGCCCGGGAGATGCAAGAAAACACTTAACGCGAAGGCGCAAAGACGCGATGAAATATGTAGGGGCGAACCTTGTGTTCGCCCTTTGAAGTCTATAAATAGAAAACCGAATAAAACATATGTCGTTTCCGGGTAAAATGCCATATATTCTGCGTACTGCTCCAAACCGGCAAATAGAGGATAAACACCGTGTTGGACGACATTCTTTTTTATCTTTTATTATTAGTTGTTTTGATAATAGCTTTAATGATAGTCGCGTTCCTGTATCGGATAATCACGGGCAAGCCTTTCTGGCCCAGCTTCAAAAAAATGATGGGATACATCATAAAATGGATCTAGGAAATATTCAAGAACAGCCGAAGTCAGAAGTCAGTAGCCAGAAGTAAGTAGCCGAAGAAAGGTGTATATTGATTTATATGCAAACAGAAATCGAATTTAGAAACCGAAAATAGAATTTCATAATTCCAAGGCTTTCATATGACAAAGGGATTTGTCGTTCTCATATTAATCTTTCCTTTCTTATCTTTTGCATCCGACAGCCTACCGTCTATTGAAAACTCCGATTGTTATATTGGCAGTATTTCACTTAACGATTCATACGAAGATGTAATCAAAATACTCGGCACTCCTCTGCGTGAGAATAGGCATAAAAATGAAGTAACAGGAGGAGAAGGCATAGAAATCAAATATAAGGGTATGGCCTTATATATTCTCGACAATGATATAGTCACGATTGAGGTGACCGGTGGTCTTTATAAAATGCCCAACGGAATAGGTATTGGATCGGATCAAGAATTAGTTCTGAAATTACTAGGAGAATCAGAATTAGAGGAAACAGACAAAAATATTTCCGTCTTCTATGTTATCAAAACCCCCAACGGAGAATTCTCAGACGCATTTTTGAAAATAGAATTTACAGATAAAAAAGTTACAAAAATAATTATGCAGTTCCCTTATGTATAAATTTGAAAAAATGTTTTTCTTCTGGGCTTCTGGCTTCTGGCTTCTAACGCAGCTATAATGGCTTTATGTACTTATAACAATTAAAATTATCTAAGAATCTACCATTGAGGAATCCCAAGTGCTGGAAGTCAAGAATCTCACTAAAGAATACCCGATGCCGGGGCGTCGACTCGAGGTGCTTTCGAACATCGACTTCACCCTGAATGACGCAGAGTCCGCGTCGATCATCGGCCCGTCCGGCAGCGGCAAGAGCACTTTTCTCTATATTGTGGGCGCACTGGAGCCGCCCAGTTCCGGTCTGGTACGGCTGGCAGGGGAAAATCCGTACCAGATGAATGAAAAGGATTTGGCCGCCTTCCGCAACCGGAAAATAGGCTTCGTATTCCAGGACCATCACCTGCTGCCTCAATGTTCCGTGTTGGAAAACGTACTGATCCCGACGCTGGTTTCTCCACCGGACGATTCCGTACCGAAGCGCGCAATGGAACTCCTTGAACAGGTCGGTCTGAAGGACAGGATCCACCACAAACCGCACGAGCTTTCCGGCGGCGAAAAGCAGCGCGTCGCCCTGGCCCGGGCGCTTGTTTTGCAGCCGCGGCTCGTCCTGTGCGACGAACCGACCGGCAATCTGGACACGGAATCGGCGGAAACGGTCGTATCCCTGTTGTTCGATCTTCACAAACGGCAGAAGAATATGCTCGTTGTCGTAACGCACAACCTGGAAATAGCCGGTAGATTCCACCGCAGGTTCAAACTCCATAGGGCACAACTGCAACCCGCATGATGCATGATTGAAGTGTATACAATGAAACCCGTACGCCTCATATTCAGAAGCCTTTTATACTACTGGAGAACCAATCTCCCGGTCGTCGCCGGTATCGCCATCGCCGTAGCCGTCATGACGGGAGCGCTGATGGTGGGCCGATCCGTGCGCGGCAGCCTCCGGGATCTTCTTTTCGAACGGATCGGCAGGACGGAAACCGTTGTAACCGCGGAGCGCTTTTTCAGCCAAAGCCTTGCCGACCAGATTCCGGAAGTCTTTTCCTCGTGTCCGATCATATATCTGCAGGGAACTCTGCTGCACGAAGAGAGCCGCGTACGGATGCATCGGGTCAACGTATACGGTATCGACGACCGGTTCTGGAAATTCCAGGGCATGCCCGCGCAACCGTTCACGGACGACCGCGCAGCGCTTGTCGGTTCCACGCTTGCACGGCAAATGGATATCAAAACCGGGAACGGGTTGTTGCTTCAGGTCGAGACACAGCAGTCGATTCCCCGGGAGTGGCTCTATGGAAGGCGCGACGATATCGGGAAAACAGTGCGGCTTTCCTGTAGTCAGATTCTGGCGCCGGAACAGCTGGGGGATTTCGCCCTGAGACCGCACCAGGGCAATGTCTATTCCCTGTTCGTTCCAATTGGAAGACTTCAGAAAGACCTGAATCAGGAATCCAAAGCCAATACAATCCTGTTATCCGGCATGCAGGAGACGGCCACCGCCTCCGTCAACGATATACTCAAGAAAAATCTCAGCCCGGGTGATCTCGGATTAAGATTGAAACAAACCCCCTCAGGGAAAGGCTTCCTGCTGGAAAGCGACCGGATCCTGATCGAAGATCCGGTCGCAAAGGCAGCCCTTGAAGCGGCGGGGGAAGCCGGACTCCCTGCCTCCCCCATTTATACCTACATGGCGAATGCCATCCGGGCCAACGGCCGTTCCATCCCCTATTCCGCCATTGCGGCGGCCGATATCGGAAACGGCGCCCTGACGGACATCGTCATGAAGGGCACGACGGGAACAGTGCAGTCCGATTCCGACATTCCGCCCATCTACCTGACGGACTGGGCCGCCGGCGATCTGAAGGCTTCTCCGGGAGACACGGTCGCGGTGGAATACTATATATGGCTGGAAGCGGGAAACCTGGTTACGCGCAGCGAGTCTTTTCGGCTTTCCGGTGTGGTTGCAACCGCTGGAGACGTAAACGCCGCGCTTGCTCCCGAAATACCGGGAGTCACCGAGGCCGGCAGCATGTCGGACTGGGATCCACCCTTCCCTCTCGATCTGAAACGTATCCGGGAAAAGGACGAATCCTACTGGGATCGTTACCGGGCCACGCCGAAAGCGTTTGTTCCCCTTTCCGTCGGGCAGCGCCTGTGGCAAAACCGTTTCGGCAAACGGACCTCCATCCTTTTCCTGAACAATACAGGAAGTGATGTTAAAACAGCCCAGGCCACATTCAGCAGGAGCCTTCTCAGCCGCTTGAGACCGGAAAGCGCGGGGTTGAAGGCGCATCCTGTAAAAGAAAGCGGGATGACGGCATCACACGGATCCACCGATTTTGCGGAATATTTCGTGTATTTCAGCTTCTTTCTGATTGTGTCCGCCATACTCCTTGCCTTCCTGTTCTTTAAACTGACAATCGAGCAGCGTGTCAGGGAAATAGGACTTCTGAAAGTCGTGGGAATCGATTCCGGTCCGCTGCGGCGCCTTTTCTTCCGCGAAGGGCTTGTATTGTCCCTCGTAGGCTGCATCCTCGGCCTGTTCCTTTCCCTTGGCTATGGATGGCTGATGGTATACGGCCTGCGCACGTGGTGGGTGGACGCGGTCGGCACCGACCGCATGACGCTTCATTTCTCCCCTTTGGATATGGCTTTCGGTACAGCCATAGGATTGTGCGTCTCGCTTGCGACAGTCTTCTGGACACTCCGCGGACTGAAGCGGAACACCCCGCGCGCCCTTCTGTCCGGGGTATTGGAGTCCGTCAAGGTGCAAAGCCGCAGGGCCCGAACGATGGGAATCGTGGCTATCGCCTCGACCGCAACTGCCTTATTGCTCCTGGCAGCCGCAACCCTTGGAATGGTGTCGCAGCTCATCGGCTTCTTTGTCGCCGGATTCCTCTCCCTCGTGGCCGTCCTGTGCGCCGCGGCCTATTACCTGCGCCGTTCGCCGGCCCGCACTATTTCAGGAACCGGTTGGCCCGCTCTGATCCAACTGGGCGCCAGGAATGCCCGGCACCGGCCCGGACGCAGTGTGCTGTGCGCCGCCCTGATCGCATCCGCTACGTTTATCATCGTATCGACGGAGGCGTTCCGCCGCGCTCCGGATGAAATATCGCTGGAGCCCGATTCGGGAACCGGAGGATACCGCTTTATTGCAGAATCTACGCTCCCCGTGGTTCACGATTTGAACAGCACCGAAGGGCGCGAGGCTCTCGGAATCCTGCGGTCGCAGGATCCGGCGGCCGGCACGGTCCGGTTCGTATCTTTCCGTGAACGGCCCGGGGACGATACCAGCTGCCTGAACCTGTATACACCACAGGAACCCAGAATACTCGGGGCTCCGGATTCATTTCTGCGCTCCGTCAGGTTTTCCTTCAAAAGCTCCCTGGCATCCACTCCGGAGGAGGAAGAGAATCCATGGCTGCTGCTCGACAAAGTTTTTTCCGACGGCGCCATTGCGGCGATAGCGGACGCCAATACGATTCAGTATATCCTGCACCTCTCTCTCGGCGGCGACATCCCCGTGCAGGCGGACGACGGAAGCACGGTTCGGCTGCGCCTGGCGGCGGCTTTGAATGACAGCACTTTCCAGGGGGGCATCCTTATTTCCGAGAAGAACTTTCTCCGCGTTTTCCCGGACCGGGAAGGCTATCGATACTTTCTTGTAGATACACCGCGTGACGTCGATGCCTCCACAGTTCAGTCACTGAAAGAAAATCTCGGCTACTGGGGCATCCGGCTTGAATCCTCCGGAGACCTGCTTGCAAGCTATCACCGGGTAGAGAACACCTATCTCTCCACATTTCAATCCCTCGGAACGCTGGGGCTGATCCTGGGAACCTTCGGACTGGCAACGGTGTTGCTGCGCAATGTCCTTGAACGGCGATCGGAACTTGCTCTCCTGCGTGCCGCCGGATACCGGAGACACATTCTTTCAGGCATTATCCTCTTTGAAAATATCCTCCTGCTGTTATGGGGTGCAGGCTCCGGCATCGTATGTGCTTTAATTTCCATTGCTCCGGTTTTACATTCCAGGGGCGAAACGCCGCCTTTTTTAATGGTCGCCATGGTTTTAATTCCGGTACTGATTGCAGGTACGGCGGCGTCTCTGGTTGCGGTCATCGCGGTCTTCCGTTCGCCGCTGCTGCCGGCGCTGCGTTCGGAATAGAACGCTTTCCCAAACGATGGTTTATCTCACGAGGGATAAAAAGCCATGAAACGCATTACACCGGTATTGGTCGGCAGGGGCATGGCAGGCCGGGCCATTCAAAAAAGCCTGTCGATCGTATCCCAAACGGATCCGGAACTGGAGCTCCTTCCCCTTCGCCAGGCGGAAAGAAACAGCCCGCTTTCGTCCTATATGTCCAACGAGACCGGCAATGTGCTGTTTCTTGCGAATCCCAGTGCGCTGCACGCCGCGTCGATCCTGCAAGGAGTCGCAGCCGGCTATAACGCAATAGCCGCCGAAAAACCTGTCTGTGTAGAACCCGAGGATCTGGATTCCCTGAAAGGGATCGATACATACGTATCCGTCTATCACGGATATCGGGCCATGTGGGGCACACGGACAATTAAGGGCATGATTGAAGCGGGCGATCTCGGCGAAGTTTTCAGCTTCGAGTCCCGTTACTGGCAGTCCTCCAGCGCGCACAAAGCCCTCAAGGGAATACTCGATAATTCCTGGAAGAACACCCCTGATTTGAATGGTCCTTTCGATGCCCTTACGGATCTCGGGAGCCACGTTGTCGACATCTGTCTATACCTGATGTCGGATACGCCCGCTCAAACCCAGTGCCGTTTATCCTACAGGAATGCCGTGGCGGCACACCGGGATACGCATGTGCATCTTTGTATGGATTTCCCCGGAAACAGGCACGCGATGGCTTCCATTTCGAAAACGCTGCATGGCGCATCCAACGATTTCGAATATACCGTCGTAGGATCAAAAGGAGCCGCGACATGGAAATTCATGCGTCCGGATGAGGTGGAGTTCGGGACAGGCAACGTGAAAAAAACCATACTTCGGGAAGCGCCCGATGGATCGAGCGGATCGGTTCCTTTCCATGGGCTTGGCTGGCTTGAAGGGTATGTAGCCATTACCCATCAGACACTTCGACATGCAGCGGGGCTGAGCACCCTGCCGGTACCGGTGCTTTCGGAAGCTTTGGCTGCAATGGATGTGATTCTTTACGCAGAGATTAAGAAATAGGATCCGGGGCTGGCAAAAGGTTCGCCCCTGCAATTCTTTTAACTCCATTAATTTTTCGGAATAACGCCTTTCCAGACTCCGGTTTTCAAATACTCTACAGGGATATTCTTATCACGGTAGGCACGAAAACGGTCCCTGCACGCGTCCCGGATTTCCGGGGAGGACCGGTCGACAAATTCGTGGATGATCTCGAATTCTTTTGCGAATTCCATTCGGCAATGCCCGTCGGCGATCAAGGTCCCCGCATCGAGCGGATTCCATTCCGTCGTTACAATAACCACGGGAACCGACAGGGAATCCTCATAGCCGCGTACAACCTGGTGCGGGATAAAGGAATCCTGCCGCAGAATCCACAGGAACCGGTCTATTTCAGCGGCCCGCTCTTCCGATCCTGCGAAAACAACCACTTTCTCCCTTCGGTTGTAGGCTTCCTCCACGATTTCGAATACCCGGCGATCATGGGGCGATCCGGCCGTATCATGAAATATGCAACCGTTCATCTTATTACCGTGTTCCCATTAAATTCAGAAGATTATTTTTAATCCGAACTGAATCGTTCTCGGATCCTGTGCGGAATTGATGGTTCCGAATGAAGGAGAACCGAAAAAACCGTCCGGAAGATCGAAATTCGTATGATTGAATGCGTTAAAAAACTCCGTTCGAAACTGCAGGCTTATCTCTTCACGGATTTTCGTATCTTTGATCATTGATATGGAAATCGACTTGTATCCGGGACCGTCCAGTATATTCCTCCCTGAATTTCCGAAGCTGCCGTACTCAGGCTGAACGAATGCACCGGTATCGAACCACTGCCGGGGACCGGGATTTTCCAGCTCTCCCGATCCGATTCTGTCGGGACGATCGTGATAGGCGCCGTAACCGAGACTGCTGGTTCCCGTATTGCTGTTGCTGATTTCAGGATGCAGGGAAACTGTAAAAGGCCGTCCACTCTGAAGGGAGACAATCCCATAGGTGGACCATCCGTACAGGATGGAGGAAAGAACGCCGCGGCCGGAGACAAACCTCCGGCCTTGACCGATCGGCAAATCGTAGGAATATCCCAATGAAAACCGGTGGCGGACATCGAAATTCGACCGTCCTTTCTCGGCGCTCAAGTTAAAGCTGTCCTGAGGAAAATTCGAATCCCCCGCGCTGGAGAAGAAGGTGGAAGATTCATCCAGTGATTTTCCAAAAGTATAGGAAAGCAGCGCGGAAATCCCGGAACGCAGGCGTTGATGGAAACGCGTCTGGAGGCTGTGATAGGAAGAATTGCCCCGCGATTCCAGATAAATAATATCGGCGAACTGCGGGTCGGGACGGGGATTGAGAGGATCCGGGCTGGGAGCCGGTTGATTAATATCCCTGGCTGAAAGTATCTTCGTTCCTTTCGATCCGACATAAGCTACTTCGAACAGGCTGTCGGTTCCAAACTGCTTTTCAAAAGTCAGATTCCATTGCTGGATATAGGGGGTTCTAAGATTCGGATCGAATCCCAGCGCCGAGGCGGGAATATCTATGGGATAATCGGAGGGGAAAGGATCCTGCAGCGTTAGGGGAAACCCCTCCATCGGATAATATAATTTGAAATCGTAATAGGGTTGATTGAAATACAGGCCTTCTCCAGGCGCCAGGGAGGCCTGATCGTAGTAGATCCCGTACCCGGCCCGCAACAGCATCGTATTGTCCGCATCCAGGACCCACGCCAGTCCGATACGGGGCGCCCAGTTATTCCGGTCCGGGTGATACCCTCCTCTTGGAATACTTCCCTGTCCGACCCGAACCAGGCTCTGTGAAACGGCGTCGTAAGTAGTGGCCCGATCGTACAGGTCCACCGGAGGCCCATTGTATTCATAGCGCAAACCAAATTGCAGGGTCAGATTGCGCCGCAGCCGGTAGCCGTCATGAACGAAAAAGTTCCAGCTCCCGGTCCGGAGGTATTGAGGATTATCCAGCTGCGCCCCTCCTGTAATCGTCGGCAATCCCAACAGCAGGTCCGCCAGGCTGTTGCCCGTGATCATTCCGGTAAAATTCAGGAATCCGCGGGATTGCACATCGCGGAACGCATTCTGCTGCAGGGCACGGAAATCGAATCCGAACTTGATCAGATGTTTATTTACGGAATAGTGCAGAGTGTCGGCAACCTGGAATACGTTGGTGACGCTTTCCTGCGGGTTGTTGTATTCGTCGCCAAGCGGAGAAAAGCCGAGTATCCGGATAAAGCTCAGCCCGAAGTCCCTCGGGTTATCTGAAAGTTCGGGAAGGCCTGCCTCCCGGTTCAAACTGCCGGCGCGCTGTTCCTGATAAGCACCGAAAGCAATTCTGTTCACGGCAAACCTGAACTGGTTGATCAGCGAGGGTGAGAATATATGGTCTTCGCCGATCATGAAATTCTGCGCCCGTCGGGCGATGTTGACCCCGAAACCGGGAACGCGCGCAAAACCGGCGCCCGAAAAAGGATCGTAGATTTCGTAGTCGTAAAAACTGAACCGTGAAACCAGCTTGGATGCGTCCGTAAATGAATGATCTATACGAATGTCGAATCGGTCTTCCCCGCGGCGCAGAACGGGAGAGGACACATAATTCAATCCCACGGCGCTGCGGTTCGGCATCGGATACAAATTTGCGATGGCCCGACCGACCTCGTTAATATAGTAGGCGGGAATTTGATCGCCTTCGAAGGGAGTCTGGGTAAACGGATCCACCGGCGCGGGGAAAATGCTCTGCGAAAAGTCCCCCTGCCGCTCCTGTGCCGTCGGCACGTTGGTCAGATAGGTAATGCCCTTCCTGATCCTTCGTCCCTCATAATCGGCGAAAAAGAAGGTCCTGTTTTCGACAACCGGCCCACCGAGTGAAAATCCGAACTGATTATGCTGATACCGGGGGTTGCCGTCCTCGGGATTGGAAAAGAAATTGCGCGCGTTCAGGGATGCATTCCGGAAGTATTCGTATGCCGTCCCGTGAAAACGGTTCGTGCCGGATTTCAGCGCGATATTTACCTGTCCGCCGCTGCTGCGACCGAAACCCGCATCGTAGGTGCTGGTAAGAATTTCAAATTCCTCTATCGCGTCTGCGGGTGGATTGATGGCCGCGCTGTTGAGCTTGGGATCGTTATTGAAAACGCCGTCCAGAATATAATTATTGGAATCCTCCCGGGCTCCATTGATATGTACGCTGAATTCGCCTCTCACGGAACCGGGCGATCCCTGGGCCGAAGGAGCCGTCCCGGGCAGGAGAAGGCTCAACAGCAGGAAATTCTGATTATCGAAAGGCAGGTTGTTGATATGCCGGTTTCCGATAACGGCCCCGGCATTCGTTGCATCCGGCTCCACCATTGTAGTTTTCGAATAAACGAAAACCTCATGGTCCGGAGCACCCGGTTGCATGGAAATATTCAAACGTATGCTCTGCCGGATACTTAGCCGTATTCCCGTACGGACATACTTTCTGAAACCGTCCAGTTCCGCTTCAAAACGATAGGTGCCCGGCGCCAGCGTCGAAAACGTATATTCCCCGTCGGGGCTGCTTTGCGTTCGATAGACGGACTTTGTCTCTTCATGAACCGCAGTCAACTGGACGTCCTCGAGAGCACCGCCGGACGGATCGGTCAACCGGCCCCGGACGTTGGCATCCGGGGTCTGGGAATATACAAACGCCGGACAGGTCTGGATTATTAACAAAAGAAGAATACAACAACCTATGGTCTTCATAATTTTCCTGGCAGCAATCATTGCATCCACGCCTTACAGCAATGCTTTCCAATAGACATAAGATGTAAACGGGTTAAGTGCAGCGGACATGCATGGACCTTCAAAAAAACAGAATAAATATTACGTATACGAAATGCGCCGGGATCCCGCATAAGTTCGAAAGTCAGGGATGCTCCGGAAATGCGGATTAAATCCTGTAAGGAGAGTTGCATTACTTTTCCGGCGGATCTACAAGCTCTACTTCGAATTCTATCACCGTCTCATATATCTCCCCATTCTTTGCAGCCGGTAGAAAAACCCAACTGTTCGCCACGCTGTCCAGGGCCCTCTGTTCCAGATTGCGATCCCGGCTTTTCACCACCTTCAGGTTCTGGATGCCGCCATTTTTGGTGATCAGGCAGGAAATTCTCACCTTCCTCTTGTCTTCGGAGGTTTTGGCGTTTTCGGGCAAAAGAATCGCCGGACTCTCGATTGCTTTTGGAGGATTGACCCCGTCCGAAGTAACCAGTCCCTCCCAGTCACGATCCCATTCATCGGTCCCATCGGTAGTTTTAACGGAACCTGTCAACCGTATATTAGCATCCCGAAACATTTCCGTCACGTCGGCACTGTCCAGATCCAGCGTTTCAATCTTGCGGGC
Organism: Acidobacteriota bacterium; assembly: GCA_016934295.1. GTDB lineage: Bacteria > Acidobacteriota > UBA6911 > UBA6911 > UBA6911 > UBA6911. The sequence goes on along the minus strand of JAFGTD010000136.1, from coordinate 7,552 downwards.
CAACTGCTCGAACTGGATTTTTTCCAAAGGCTCCATATAAAACCGCTGGGATCCTATACGCACACTCAGTTCTTCTATCTGATCCTGTTCCTTAAACAGGCCGACGACATTCAGACCGGCAAAGGAGTGTTCCCGCAATAGAATCGACGCCGAATACCGCTGCATTTCCCCCTTAGTGTCCGCATGCTCCAGTTCATAGACCTGCCCCGCGTAGTAGCGCCCGGACGCGCCTCTATATATAAAATCCACGGGTTGTACAACAATGACAAAATCAGAAAGGTTTACAAAGTTGACGACAAAAGTATGTTCGGTTGCCAACTCCGCCGTGATGATATAGCTGGAGCTCACAAAAGCGAACATTTTCGGATTCTGAAATCCCCACATCTGAGGAACCGACATCATCAGCCACAGAAGAGCGCTTCCGGGAATAATCCTTATTTTTTTCTGAATCATAATCCGCGGTATTATCCTCCGCCTTTCATTGTATTCAACTTGCGCTTCAGGTAATCGATAACTTCAACCGGCGTAGGGTCTGCGTTGTTGAGGTAGGAAATGTACAAACTGACAAAATCGCCCAGGTATATCAGGGACATCACGCGCGCCAGAAGCGATTCGCCTTCGCTCCACACTTCGTGCAGCGCCCCCGCCCTGCCGGAAATAATGTCTTTAGTCAGTTCAAACCTTCTCTGGACCTGCGGATGGTCCCCCTTGTCGCGCAATAGCACAACCCCGATTCTTTGAAGCGCCTCCGCGGGATACAGCCATCCTACAAGCTCGTTATGATTCATTTCAGGCAATACGTGATGAAAAGCAAGGTTCTTTGCATTTTCCTCGATTTGCGAACGCCACCGGAAAGCCGTTGCGTCGAGGACCGCACTCGATCCGTATACGGCGATAATTTTACCGGACAGGGAATTCGCTATAGTCTTGGCCGGATTGGAAGATACCGGATTCATCGGACCGTACCTGTCTCTCAATTTGAAAAGCAGCCCAATCGTTTCGTCAATGGACTCGGTCATATCCGGTATCACCCCGAGTGCCTGCATGGCGCTCAGAAGCATAAACAGGGAATGGCCCAAAGCCGCCCGAGGAGGAAGCCCTTCCGGAAGAATTAAAACGGGATGCCCGTCTGCATTGGCCTGTGCCTGAAGCTTCCCGCCGGACGTGATGCACAGGATGGACGCGTTCGCCTTTACGGCCTGCCTGTATGCGCTGAGTGTCTCTTCAGTATTTCCTGAATAGCTGCAGGCAAACAACAGCGTGGAGGCATCGACAAACGCAGGAAGCTCGTAATCGCGGTTGACAATAAACGGTTTTTTCAGGTCCCTTCCTGCAATAGACCGCGCCAGATCCCCTCCGATCGCAGATCCGCCAAGACCGGTCACGACAATGGAATGAACGGTACCGGGAAACGGAATGGAGAGATTCCGCCCGGCCTGAACCGTCTCCTTAACCTGTTCCGGCAGTTCTCCCAGGAGCGCATGCATCCCCTTGGGATCTATAGACATCCATTGGTCCGGCTGATCGAGAACCGACATAACTCCCCCCTGATCAAATTTGTAACAGCTTGAAACACTGTGCGCGGAATTCAACGACATCGATCGGTTTCGTGAAAAAAAGGTCCGCTCCCGTTTCCAGGATGCGTTCTTTTACAGTGGTATCATGATCCCCTGAAATCGCAACAATTCGAATGTTTTGCGTACCTGGACTGGATTTCAGTTTGCGGCAGACTTCATACCCGTTCATGCCCGGCATCTTCAGGTCCAGGATTAACAGCTCGGGCTTGCGTTCGCCTATCATCAGCAAAGCCTCGACACCGCTCTGCGCCTTGGCCACTTCAACGTCGGCGTCTCCGGAACGGACCAGATCTTCGATCATGTCCAGGATATCGGCTTCATCGTCCACTATCAGGACCAAAGGCGGATCTTCCGCCAGTTCCGCCGGAATCGGCATCCCGAATTTCTTTAAAAAGGCGATTAGATCTTCGCGCTGTATGCGTCTGTGTCCGCCGGGGGTCTGAAAGGCTCTCAGTTTTTTCCCCTTGACCCAGTTCTGAACCGTTGTGGGATTGACCCCGCACATCTGGCTGATTTTGAAAGTCGTGTAATAGGGTTTTTCGGCCATAAGCGCTTCAATTCTTCAATGTTCCGGCTCAAGTTCCTGCAAAACCTTCCGAATCCGTCCGGCCCCCGCTGTAAAACCGCCAAGGCCGGAGTTGGACTCTCGCCCGCCCGGCTGAGTGGAAATAGTATTTCGGTTACAATTCGAAAAACCACATTATTATATAAATTCAATACACATCAAACACTCGAATTCAGGCAATCGGTAACTTGCTCCAGTCATGCTTCTTCCGTTTGATGAATCTTGGCTACCACAAGGGTCATATCATCGCCCCTTTCCTCCGCCGAAGTCCAGGAGAGGACCTGTTCGACAATCAGCGATTTCAGGCCGTCCGCATCCAGGTCCCTGTTGGCCTGAACCAGCTGAATTATACGATTTTCCCCGAACTCTTCACCATATTCGTTTACGCTTTCCGTAACACCGTCCGTATAGGCGACAAGAATTCCCCCCGAATTCAGTTTTACGGTAGCCTGATCGTATCGCGAATCCGGGAAAATCCCTATGACCGTTCCCCCTGTCCCAAGTTGCAGGACGCGGTCTCCTTCGAAATAAAGCGGCCGATTATGTCCCGCGTTACAGTAAGTTAACATACAGGTTGCATCGTTATAGACGCCGTAAAACAAAGTAGCGAATTTATTGTCGGCGGTATATTCGTACATCTGGCGATTCGTACTTTGCATGATTTCAGCCACGGCCTCATCTTCGCGCAACTTTCCGTTTTGACGGATATTCATGGCATTGCTTCTCAGTGTGGCCTGAAGATTGGCCATAAGCAGGGCGGCCGAAATGCCTTTTCCGCAAATATCGCCGACGGCCAGTCCCAGCACATCGGAATCCAGGAGCAGATAATCAAAATAATCGCCGCTCACAACACGAGCCGGCAGGCATATACCGGAAACTTCCAGATGCTTCATCCTCGGAGAACGATTCGGAAACAACTGTTCCTGCACTTCTTTGGCGATTTCCAGTTCCCGTTCCATTCTTTCCTTTAACACGCGTTCCCGAACCAGCTGTTGAATGTATTCGGTCATTTGATTGAATGAAGCGGCAAGAGTGCCCAGCTGATCTTCCGATTGGACCGCGATCTTATGCCTGAAATCGCCCCGCTTTACGAATTCAGTGCCCTGATCCAGATTATGAATGGCGGCTGTGATCGATTTTGTCAGTCGAATGCCGATTAATACCGAAACGATCTCAACGATTAGGAAAAATCCCACAATAACCTGCAGGATAACCAGGATTCTCTTCCCGATGGAGCCCTCTGAACGGAATGCATTGCCGAGCAGTTTGGCAACCGAAGGTTCCACCAGAAGAATCCCCAGGTTGAAAGAATCTTTCTCTACACCCTCGGCCCATGAAACCGGGAACAGCGGGAAAAACCATCCGGACCATGCCTGCCCGGGACTGTTCTTAATATCAAGAGTGGAGTCTACGATCTTTTCCAGCGGCACGTTGATATTTTGAAACAGAAGGTTCAGCCGGGGGACCTCCGTCCGGTCCACCAAAAGCACGTCCATGCTGAAAGCATCCTCCAGCCTGTTGAGAAAGTAGTGATCGAGGGGCACGGAAACCTCCAGGCTGAACTCAAGATCGGACATGAATCCGGAAGAGGTAAAACTCCTGAGAAAGACACTCCCACCGTAGAAGTCCGGCTGCAAATCCTCCACAACCAGGTCGCTGAAAGTGTTTCCATCGATCCAGGCGGGCAGACGGTAGGACTCCATCCGTCCCGTATTCCTTCCGTGGTTTACATACGTTATCTCCCGGCCGGTAGACGGATCCTTGAAATGAAGGGAAATTATGGCGGATGGATAGGAGTTGAGCAGGAATATGGCATCGGAATCCAATGTTTCCTTCAGCAGCGTTGAGGGAGCGGCAACCCCTTCAGCGGCTTCCTGCAGTCGATCCTGGAGGGAGAGAGTGAATGCCCGGATTTGTGCGGAATGAATGCCGATCTGATTGACGATCAGGTAATAACTTAACTGATAATAGGACAGCAGGCCGGCAAACCAGAAAATTGCAACTACGGTCAATACCGGGATTGCCCCGATAAAAACATTGGCCAGAACCAGACGCCGCTTGATTTTCCAGAGCAGACGAACTCTTAAGGCTGCATATATTCTTAAGATGTAATAGACGGCCGGTATGACCAGCAGCAGCAGGCACAGATCGAACAACACGCTCAAATAGGGCAGTCGATACTGTGGTTGTACCGTCGGAATCAGGTATTTCAGCGCCAATACAGCGATAAGCGCCAGCGTGAAAATTCCCATTCTCGATTTCGGTATGAATCTACCCACCTGCTACTCCGAAAACAATACCCGGATATGACCTTCCGGACTAAATTAAACGTGGGGAATCCGCGTTACTCGGTCTTTGAATCGTTTGCGTATAAAGGTTCATTTCCATGTATACGAAGGAACACCGCCTTTTCGGTCTTTAAAATGCGTTCCGCCGCATCCTTCAGGTCCTCTTCATAAACAGACTGCAGCTTCGTCTGGTAGGACCGGTATGCCTCAATATCTTCTCCCGCCACAGCATTTCGCAAAACATCCTTGATCTGCACAAGGGGAGACTGTCGCCGGATTTGAAGGTGCCCGACAGCCGTATTCACGGCTGATCGGAAATCCCTATAGGCGATAGGATTTTCAACGATATGCCGGAATTCGCGTTTCAAAGCCTCCAGGACCTCTTCTTCGCTGCCCGGATTCGTAACAGCATACGCGAGAAAGCTGCCACCGCGCAACCTCGGCTCATAAAACACGCGTATTTTATAGGTTTCTCCCATTTTTTCCCGAATTTCCTGATATAGCCTGCCCATATTCCCGAAGTAACTCTGGAGCACATCCACTGCGCGGCAATCGACATCCCCCGCCGGCGGTGCATGAAAACCGACAGCTACGAGACTCATGCTTTTATCCCAGGCCGTCTCGATCGTTTCCTTTTCTTCCAAAGGGTTTGGAAACTCATCAGGAATTTCGGTTTTCAGGAAACGGGATCCGCTGAAATGACGGACAAAATAGGAGGCCAGGCTCGTTCCTTCAGTGTCTCCGACGATAACAGCCACGGGCTTCCTATTCTTTACAAAGCGGTCATACCACTCTTTAATGGATTCCAGGGTTATGCCCCGGATACTCTTTTCGGTTCCCAAAGCCGGCCTGGAATAAGAAAAGCCTCTGAAAAGCTTAGGATTGATAGAATTCTCAACATGCTTCTTCAGGCCTCGAAACAGTTGCCGCTCCGCCTGCAGCAACTGTTGCTGGCGCTCGAGGGTATCCCGGTCCAATACCGGCGTTTTGACGGACTCCGTCAACAGGCTGAAACCGTCCTCAAAGTTCTTTGAAATAATGGAAAAATAAAATCCGAAATAATCGTCCGCGACGACGGGCTGTATCTGGCCGCCGTATACCTCAAGCTGCCGGTGAAACCGATAGGCGCTCCTCTGCTCTGAACCCTGAAGCATCATCCGAACCATGAGAGCGGTAATCCCGGCATTATTTTCGGTTTCAGCAAACCTGCCTCCCGGGAAAAAGAGACCCATATGAATCAGGGGAGCCGTGTGATCTTCACGAATGTAAATTTCCGGACCGCGGAGAATGGAGGCGGTTTTGAAAGGATATTGAATAGCGCTGAACTTGAAATTGTCCTTGTTTTTCGGCATTTCAATGGCAAGAACGGTTTCTTTTTCCCTCAGGATCTCCTCCTGGTCGGTCGCGGGAACCAGCAGCGCTTCAAAGGTGCTTCGGATGGAATCCATCGTCCTGTTTTCACTTTCCACTTTTACCGGCAGATATTCAAGGAGCGAACAGTTTTCCAGACTGAGGTACTTTGCGGCAACCCGCTGCACGTCCCCGGCGCGAATATTTCTGAGTTCGGCAAGGCGACGGTCGATTTGTTTCCAGTCTCCCCGGGATTCGAATCTCGCAAGCATGCGCGCCCTGCCCGATACCGTTTCGATTTGGCTCCGATATGTGCGTTCCAGTTGAGCCCAGGCTCTTTCCATGTCCACCGCGGTCGGAGCTATTCTTTTAAGCAACTCCAGCTCCGTCAAAACGGCTATCTCGCTTCGATCGATATCTTCCGGAGCAGCCCTGATCCGTATTGTCATGTAGCCGAATCCGAGTCCCGTTGACAAATCGGCTTTTCCGTCAAGGATAATCTTTTTCCTGTCCCGCAATCTTGCCGACAGGATCGAGCCTTCCCCCAACCCCACAATGGCGCTTAAAACTTCCATCGCCGGATAATCTACGGAGTTTACGGCCGGAGCATGATAACCGAACATTAAATAAGGCTCAGGGATATTCCCCTCTATCCCGCGATACCTGAAGCTCTTTTGCGATCCTTCAATCGAGCCCGCATGCCCCCTGCCCCCGATAGCCTTTAAATCTCCATAGAGGCTCACCGCCTCATCCAGAACCTCCCCTGCGCGAATATCTCCGGAAACGACCAGCATCATCCTTTCCGGCACATACATTCGCCTGTAGAAGCTGTTCAGTTTTTGCAGGGAAACAGGGATGGGATCATTTCTGACAATAGAACTCCATTTCCCGATTTTTGATCCGAATCCCAGATCCAGAAGCGATTCCCGCATAAAAACGTCTGTATCGTCCAGGCGCCCGATCGCCTCCTCCCTGAGCAGGCGTTCTTCGATTTCTATCGTGCCGGGATCGAAGGAAGTATCGGTTATCGCGGCAAATTGTGCCCGCAGGGCTTTCTTCCATTGGGACGACGGCATATTGATTTCAAACCGCGTATGCGTGTAGTCGGTAGAATTCTCGATAAGGCCGCCCAGCATGCGCACATTTTTCCGGAGAGTCCCCCCGGCCTCATCCGGCTCGGAACGATTCACGACGGAGGAAAGCAGCCTTGCCAGACCGGGGCTGTCCGGCGGTTCGTCCAGGATGCCCGCCCTTACGAACATCTGAATGGAAACAACGGGATGTATCCGATGTTCATTGACGATAACCGTCATGCCGTTGCGCAGGACCGCCTTTGTCACAAATGGAGTTTCCTCCAGGAACTTCACCCGTCCCCGGAAAGGATCCTCCCTTTTGTCGTCAGCCGCGTGCATGAATCGGGATTGCGCCAGGCAGGGCAATAATATTAAAAAAACCGTACATGCAAAAACGGGCCGGAATCTGTTTATCACGCTCATAAAAACCCTTAAGACACACGAATATTGCTATTACGGTCCATCATAACATTATGGAACTCTTTTTGAGAAAACCGGAAAGAGATAAAAACAAACCTTCTTAACCTGCATTTCTCATGGGGATTAATTACATTTTGCAGAGAAACGGCCTTGAACTGGCCATGGTTTCTGCGCTATCATTCAGCGCCTTACATAAGGTGGGGTCGTAGTTCAGTTGGTTAGAACGCCGGCCTGTCACGCCGGAGGTCGCGAGTTCGAGTCTCGTCGGCCCCGCCACCT
>JAFGTD010000135.1 GCA_016934295.1 Acidobacteriota bacterium | reverse complement strand
CTGGTGGATGACGTGCTGTATACCGGCCGGACGATACGCGCCGCCCTGGACGGCATTATGGATCTCGGGCGGCCCAGGAGGATCCAGCTGGCGGTATTGGTGGATCGCGGGGAGCGCGAGCTCCCGATCCAGGCAGACTATGTGGGGAAGCAGATTAAGGTAGCGGAGAACGAGACCGTCGAAGTGCGTTTGAACGAAGAGGATGGCGAAGAAAGGGTCGTTCTCTTGAAAAAGCGCGCCTCTAAATAGAGGAACCGTGCCGATACGGCTGTAAAACCATTGCGGGAATACGGTCTCGGGAATCCGGCGTTTATTGCCGGTTAACAGGGTTTTAGTTCCGTACAACCAACAACATCGGGCAAAAGAAATGGCATCGCTCGGGCATAAAGATCTGCTGGGTATCGAGCAGCTGTCGGTGGAAGATATCCGGCTTATCCTGGACACGGCGGAGGCGTTGAAGGAAGTGGCCGCCCGCCCGGTCAAGAAAGTTCCACCCCTTCGGGGGAAAACCGTCGTCAATCTGTTTTTTGAAGCTTCGACCCGGACCCGGTCCTCCTTCGAACTTGCCGAGAAGCGGCTGAGCGCGGATATCCTGAACTTCTCCGCATCCACCAGCAGCGTTACCAAGGGAGAAACTTTGCTGGATACCGCCCGCACCCTGGAGGCCATGTCGCCCGACATTATCGTAATCCGCCATGAATCCGCCGGGGCGCCCCACCTCCTGGCAAAAGAATGCCATGCTTCCATTATCAACGCCGGAGACGGCATGCACGAGCACCCGACCCAGGCGCTTCTGGACGCCCTGACAATCCGAACCGTGAAAAAGAAGCTGGACGGGCTGAAACTGGCCATCATAGGCGATATCGCCCACAGCCGGGTCGCGCGCTCGAATACGATCCTGTTTCACAAGGTCGGGGCGGAAGTCTGGGTATGCGGGCCGCCAACGTTGATTCCCTGGGAATATGGTAGGCTGGGAGCCAGAATAACCGGGCGTATTGAAGAGGCGATAGACGGCGCGGATGTGGTTATGATGCTCCGGGTGCAGAATGAGCGGCAGCATGAAGCTTTTATACCCTCCACGCGGGAATATTATAATTTTTACGGATTGACGCGCGAGAGGATGCGCCTGGCGAAAAAGGATACGATTGTCATGCATCCGGGGCCGATGAATCGCGGCGTGGAGATCGATTCGGATGTCGCCGATGCGGATTATTCCGTTATCCTGAACCAGGTTGCTAACGGCATTGCCACACGGATGGCGGTGCTTTACCTGTTGTCCGGAAATGCGGGATTGAAGTCAAAAAAGCGCTCGCATTAATCGGAACGGTTTCCGGAATGTTTAAAGAAGAGCGTCGTTCCCGAATTCCTGTTGCCCTTAAAATCGATAACGGGAAACGGTGAACCGGAAACGGGGAACCCTATATGCAATTAATACTACGCAAGGGACGGGTGGTGGATCCGTCGCAAAAACTGAACAGAGTCGCGGATATCGGCATCGAGGACGGTCGCGTGGCTGAAATTGCGGTCCGCATCCGCAAGAAAGGCCGCAAGGAAATCGATGCGCGCGGGCTTGTCGTGCTTCCGGGCTTTATCGACATGCATGTTCATTTGCGGGAACCGGGCCGGGAAGATGCGGAAACCATCGAATCGGGTACAAACGCCGCCGCGCACGGCGGTTTTACGGCAGTGGCCTGCATGCCCAACACGCAGCCTGTAAACGATTCGGAAGCCGTCACGTCCTTTATACTGGAAAGGGCGCGCGAGGTATCGAAGATCGCCGTTTATCCCATTGGGGCCATCACCAAGGGAAGCCAGGGAAAAACCCTGGCCGAGATCGGCGAGATGTACAGGACGGGCATTGTGGCGATCAGCGATGACGGCAATCCCGTTCAGGACAATCAGGTCATGCGTCGGGCGATGGAATATTCCCGCCTTTTTAACCTGCCCGTGATCGATCACTGCGAAGATACGGATCTCTCCGCGGGCGGCGTGATGCATGAGGGCTATTATTCAACCCTTCTCGGATTGCGCGGCATCAATCCCGCCGCCGAGGAAGTGCAGATTGTCCGGGACGCGATTCTGGCGCAACAGACGGGGGCTCACGCACATATCGCGCATCTCTCCACAAAGCGTTCCCTGGAAGCGGTGATCAAAGCCCGCAAAGAGGGGCAGGTTGCCCTTACCTGCGAGGTGACGCCCCATCACCTGCTCTTAACGGACGCCCTGGTTACCTCGTACGACACCAATACCAAGATGAAGCCTCCGCTGCGGTCCCAGGATGACGTGGATGCCCTTGTAAAGGGAATCGTTTCCGGGGATATCGATGCCATAGCCACCGACCACGCGCCCCATAACATCAACGATAAGATGCTCGAATTCGACCGGGCGCCTTTCGGAATTGTGGGGCTCGAGACAGCCGTCGGCCTCATTTACGATCGCTTCGTGCGCACGGAGATCCTGACCCTGGAAAGGATGGCGCAGCTTTTTTCCACGAATCCGGCACGGATTCTTCGCCTGGATCGGGGAACCCTGGCCAAAGGGGCGTGGGCCGACATTACCGTCCTGGATCCCGAATTGAGCTGGGAAGTGCGCTCGGAAAATTTTCAATCGCGCAGCCGCAATACACCCTATGAGGGCTGGAAACTTCGGGGTGGCCCTGCTATGACGATTGTCAAAGGCAAGATCGTCTGGAGCCTTTAATTTATATCTACCTTAAACATCAAGATCGCGGAACGTTTAAACGTTAGACGTTCAACGTTAAACGTCCAACGTTGAACGTTTGAACGTTACAGACATGTAAGGGCGGTAAATCAATTAACGGCGCAGACGATATCGCGAAGGGTCTTGTTATGGTTCTTTATGGAGGAAAGATCCCGGGAACCGGTCGAATGGGCGAGATAGTACTCAAGATCCGATAAAGCTTTGGCAAAAAGACCGGCCTGCATGTAAAGCAGCCCGCGGTCGCGTACCTCCGAAGGGATCCCCGGATTGAGCAGAAGGATCTTCTCTATGACGGACAGCGCTTCGTAATCCTGTTCGTTCTGTTCGTATATCCCTTTCAGGTTGTAAAGGATTCGCGTGATTATGGCGCGGTTTCCCATGGGTTGAAGAAGGGTGGGGTTCATGGATTCGTCGCTTTTCCCCATCTTGTCCAGAAGCTCCTGGCAGTCTTTCATCGTAAGTGTCCGCCCAAGGTTGAAAGGATCGATTATAATTTCACGGTCTCCGGCCATATGTTTGACAAGAAAGTGTTCGGGAAATCCCAAGCCCGCTATGGGAAAACCGATACGCTTTGCCACTTCCATGTAGACGACCGACAGGGTTATCGGGATTCCCAGTTTGCGGTCGAGGACTTCGTTTAAATAATAATTCTGTGGATTGTAGTAGTCTTCGCTGTTGCCGCGCAGCCCTTCCTGTACGAAGAGAACCTCGTTGATGCATTCAATGATACCGGCGGGTGTGCGATCCCGGCCGATCAGCACTTCTGCCCGCGCAGCCAGGGTGTCCAGGCGTTTCAGGTACTGCAGAAGATCCAGGCCCGGATATTCTTCCATTGCCAGGGTAAGGGCAACCCGGTCCAGGGGGAATGCCGCATCGTCCAGCTCAGCCATTTCCGCAAAAGACTGGCGGGCTTTGATTATATTAACGATCACGCCGGGTTGTCGAACAGGGCCGGAAGACTGTCGACATGCACTTCTTCCAGGGAGTCGACCACCCTGTTCGCCTCCTTTAATTTTTCAGGCGGATAGCTGTTGCTGACCGCAAGACAGCGCATGCCCGCGGCACGGGCGCCTGCAACCCCGCCTACTGAATCTTCTATTACAAGACACTCTTCAGGCATTATCGAGAATGATTTCCGGGCAATCGCTGTATTGAGTTTTTTCAAAGCGAGCAGAAAACTCTCGGGATGAGGTTTGCCGAGAGAGAAATCCTCCGCCGCTACGATAACCAGAAAATGCTGCTTCAAACCCGTTGCTTCCAGGGAATTTTCGATTTCTTCACGGGTCGCGCCGGAGGCCAGGGCCAGGGGGTAGTGTAGCGCGGCCGATGCAATGAATTGAGCCGCGCCCGGGAAAATGGGGAATCGATTTTCCAGACGGCTGTTATACGATGCTGATTTTATTTGAAGAATGCGGTTTCGGTTTTCTTCGTTCAACCGGACCGCATGATCGAGGCAGATCGCATCAAGACACTCGTTGTCGTCCAGGGGCAGGTATTTGTCCCAGTAGGCTGCTTCGGTCAGCGTGATTCCGAGTTCGGCTACGGCTTCCTGCATGGCTTTGAAATGAAGCGGTTCGTCATTTAGGATGACACCGTTAAAATCGAAAATAATTGCTTTTAACATGGAATTCCAATGGATTTGAGTACTAACGAAAACAATAGTCTCTCGGTTCTTCCTTTTTCCGGAGCTGGAAACGAGGCTTCCTTGGAGGTCGTCGTTCGATCGAGACATCAGGAACAATGCAGAACCGCCCGTATGTCAAAAACCAAATTTTCACACAATAAGCTTCTTAAAAAAAGGAAAATGGGGTGATTCATCCAGACTGCCTTCTAGAAAAGTGTAAAAGTGTTGAATGTTGATGCAACAGTGGATGGTAGGGTCCGGTGATACACGATAAAAAAACAGGGACTGATTCTTATGTGAAGTTCAGTCCCTGTCTGAGATATGCCCGAGTGTAATGAACGTCACTGGATGCTGACGGTCATGGGCGTTTGGAGCTTGAATTCGAGTACGGTTTCAGCGGGAATTTTCAGTGTCTCTCCACTGGTCAGGACCTGTACGCCCGTTCCGGCTCCGGCACCGGCCGCCGCGCCGATGGCGGCTCCTTTACCGCCGCCCGCTATCCCGCCGATAATGGCCCCGAGAGCCGCAACGCCCCCGACTGTGGCGGCAGTACGCTTCCCTCTGGACGACCCCTCTTCAACATGATCGCTGGTTCGGATGTAATATCTCCTGCCGTTTGCGATCAATTCCGTCAGTTCGAGCAGCATTTGCGACCGGCCGGTCAATTTACCCGATTCCTTGGCATAGGCGATTCTTCCTTTCAACCGGGAGCCGCGCTGCGCGACGATATACCCGTCCTGCTCCAGCGGCTCTTCGAGAATCGCGTCAAATACATCTCCGACGCGGTTCCGGTCCGTGTCGATCGCCGTAGTGGTCCGCACAAGAATCGGCGTGCCTTCCGGGAGTGTGACTGTGGAACCCTGTTCGTCCACGTATTGAATATCCTCTTCCGGCGGCATTGTTTGTGCATCCTCCCGGATTGGCTCGGGTTCAGGCGTGTAAGTCGCCGGTTGATCGAGTACCGGGGGGGCTGCCGCAACTTCCGGTTCCGTAAACACAATCTGCGCAATATCGGAGATTTGAAAATTCTCGCTTCTTCCCAGGATTCGAAAATCCACCGTCCTGGAATCTCCGCGGATAAACTCGCCCGAATAGGCCGTTCCATCCCTCAGAATAATCTGGTCGGCCGAGGCCATCATGCTGCATAGCAGAACAACCAGGAATACCGAACCCAATGGGACCCTGAATCTCATTTTGCATCTCCTTTCGCTGCATTTGTGAATAACGTATCCGTATTTCATTTCACAATATATATAGGATAAAAGTAACGCGCGATTGTTTCAGATTCAATCAGTTCTTTTGCGGAAGATTTGGAGATGGGATGAGAAGGTCGGTTTCTCAGTCGTAAAGCTGTTAAGCTTTCGACATCATTAACGCACTCAATGGTGCAATGAGGAGGAAACCGACCTTCTCATCCCATCTCCAAGGATTTTGCCGTTCAATCGAGAAAGATGGGATTAGAAGTTCAAGCGTAGTGCAAATTGTACCTGACGCGGCGCTTTGGCGGACAGGATCCTGCCGAAGGTGCCGGAATCGTCCGCATTCAGTTCCGGAAGATTGAAATTGGTCCGGTTGAACAGGTTGAATGCCTGGACTTCCAGTTTGACGTCGACAAACTCGGATACCGCGAAGCGCCGGTTAAGGGAGACATCGACGGAGGCGAAGCCGGGACCGCGAATAATATTGCGCCCTGCATTGCCGAATGTATACGGGTCCGGTATTTCGAACGCATCGGTATTGAACCACCGCTCTGAAGTCGGATTGGATACCTTGAGATTGCCTGCGGCATTCGGCCGGTCGAGCCCGCTGGCCTGCCCCGTGTTTCCGGTAT
>JAFGTD010000134.1 GCA_016934295.1 Acidobacteriota bacterium | reverse complement strand
TGTCCATGAAAGCACTGCTGCCGGCCGTTCCCAGGAAACGCAGGAAACAGCAACGACATGGCGCCAAGCGATCACAAGAGGACGCAAAAACGAAAGGAACCGCCCCCGGAAATCAGGCCGGATCGGCCGCCTCTGCTTCCTCGACATCGTCCGACAAAAATTCAGCCGCTAAAAGTCGCTCGAAACCGGATCGTAACCGTGCGAACTCCGCCCGATTCCGAAAAAAGGGAACCCGAAAACCGGAAAAAGGGGATAAATCACATCATAAGAAGGAACCCGCATCCGATTTGCCTGAACCCTCGCTCCAGGAAAAGATCGCAATCCTTCAGTCCAAATTTCGGAGAATCAATTAATTCAAGTGGAAGAAACCGGATTATTCCGGAACGGATAAAATTCCGGTTTCCCTGTTTCTATTTCCGTATCCAAACACGCTGTTGAGGGATTATGGAGAAACCGTTCATGCACAATGTCGATTGCATCGACACACTCTGCAATATGGGAGACGGTGTTTTTATTGTATTGGATCTACACAGCAAAGCGCAGGCGGTTTCATACGCATTTAAAGAAGGATTAGTCTGAAACGAATTTAAAATTGAAGATTCAAAATTGAAGATTCAAGATTTTAGTACGGGAAATTACGGCAATGGATCCATCTTTGGACGCGCCTCAGAGCACAACCTGGCAGCCGGATGTTTCAAGAACCGGGATTGAACATCTGCTGGAATTCCTTTTGACCGGAGTTCTGTCGCCAAACGCCCCCGGCGATACGGAAAAGCTGGCGGAACGAATCCTTCGGTTCGACCTTCGGGACACCCGCGCCGTAATTTTGGGGGGCGGCACGGGACTTTCGACCATTGTGGGAGGCAATTCGCAGTTGCCGAACTGGCCCGCCCGGTCCGATGTAGGGATAAAACGCGAGTTCGAATCCCTGGATTTCGTAGTCTGTACAACCGACGACGGCGGATCTACAGGAAGGCTGTTGAAATTTCTGCCTATAATCGGCGGCGTCGGGGATTTGAGGAAACTGTTACTGTCCTCGATCCTTCATGAAAACCTTCAGCGAAAATACGGCGTCCGCGGAGAACAGATTTATAACCTGGTCTGTATAATCCATTATCTGTTCAACTATCGCTTCACTGAACGAACCGCGGATTTCGCCTGCTACAAGAATCCGCTGCTGCTGGTTTCCCACAATCTCAGATCTGCATGCCCGAAACCGCTGTCCGAAACGCTGAGCGAACTCGGGAGGTATGTCTGTCCCGGAGGATCCGGCCCCACGATTCCGCCTACGGGCCATGCGCTTGGAAATATTTTTCTTACATCCGCCATCTTTATGGCGGCGAAAGGCAGGACAGACCGCCCGCCCGTCCTGCGCGAAATCCAGACCGGCATCAACCGCATTGCAGAACTGATCGGAGCGTCTGTCGGGCGCATTCATCCCGCAACAGCCACTCCCGGGCAGCTGAAGTTCCGCTACATAAACGGCGTGGAAGTATACGGGCAGAGCAAATCCGCCCTGGCAAACCGCAGTTCACCTGTCGAACGTATTACGGTGGAATTCACCAGGAAACCGGCCGTCAGCGCTGCAATCCTAAACGCCATAAAAAGAGCGGACCTGCTCATACTCGCTCCCGGGAGCCTGTACACAAGCATCATCCCGATTCTCCACCTGGACCCGATCGTTGAAGCGATCCGCTCCAACACCAGGGCTTTGAAAATCCTCGGAGCCAATTCGTGGGTGCAGGAGGGCGAAACGGACAAATCTTTTAAAAACCAGAGACGTGGATTCCTGGTTTCGGAACTGATCGAAGCTTACGGCCGCAATATCCGGGGCGGGATCGAAGGCCTGTTTGACGTAGTCCTGAGCGCAAATATGGAGCAGATCCCCGGGAATATTCTCCGCAATTACGCTCTGGAGGGGAAAAGCCCGATCCACATGGACCGGTTCCGGGTTGAAGCCATGAGCGTCACTCCTGTAGAGGCAACGCTGTTCGCGCCGCAGAATGAGCACCTTATCAAGCTGATTCACCACGATCCCAAAAGATTTGCGCTGGCTATACGAACCCTTCTGTACATCGATAAGTTCCTCAAAAACAAGAAGGAATACCGGCTGAGACCGCCAAAGGCTTCAAGGAAGGCCGTTTCAGGGAGAAAATCCGGAGGACGCCATTCTGAAAAACGCCGCCGGAGCCCCCTGCTTTGCGATTATATGAATTCCATCAAAGCCTCCCTGAAGAAAAAGGACATTCGTCCTGCTGAACTGCGGGATCTCCTGATAGAACTTGCGTGGGAAAACCGCGATCTGCAGCCGTCCCATCTGAAATTTTTCCGGGGTGTGCGCGTCATCCCGGCAGTCAAATGGAACCGCAGTACGGAATTGGACAACGTGCTGGGGTACTTCGATCCGCAGAACCGTTACATCAAGCTGCGCGAGGATCTCCTGTTCAGCTCGTCGAGACTTCGCCAGGACCTCCTGGTCGCCCTCGGAGAATCCCTTTTGGGACGGTATATGCATAATCGGCGCTGGATCAAACAGAACGGCTCACGCTGTTACGAAATCACACTGAAGCCGGAAGTCGAACAGGAATGCTACCTAACCGATTCCCAGCTTCGCGCCTTCCTGACTTTGGCACGCTTGAATCCCGATCCTGAAAACAACCGGATCTTCCGCATCACCATTAACAGGGATGGCGGGTTTATCCCTCCGGGCCTGCTGTTCGGACTGGTTTATGCATGGTATCTCAGCGGCCAGGGATTCACGATGGAATACGAAATGACCCTCCTGCGCTGGCCCACGAAGAGCCTCATCCCTCTGCACGCAAAGGATCGCGCCCGGAAGGAGGCCCTGGTAACTTTCTTCCGCCAGGAAATTTTCGGCCATAATCCCGACAAATAGGGTATGTTGTTATACTCGGAAATAAAAATAATAACATTCCCTGAAGGAAGGACTCCATGGATATACGAATAGCCCACAGCCCCGATTCGGATGACGCATTCATGTTTTACGCCCTGGCCAGGGAGAAGCTGCCGACCGGAAAATTCCGTTTCAGTCATACCCTTCAGGATATTGAAACACTCAATCGCAAAGCTCTCGACGGGATATATGAAATCACGGCTGTATCCTTCCATGCATACGTTTATATCTCGGACCGCTACATATTGCTGCCTTCGGGAGCCAGCATGGGAGACCGCTACGGTCCGATGATTGTTGCACGCGAGGCCTTGAGTCCGAATGAACTGGCCGGGAAAAAGATCGCGGTTCCGGGCAAGCTGACCACGGCGTATCTGCTCCTGAAGCTGTATCAACCCGATTTCGAGGAAATCGTCATCCCGTTCGATAAAATCATGGACGCAGTGAAGCAGGGTTCCGTGGACGCAGGCCTGCTGATCCATGAGGGACAGCTGACATACGCGAGCCATCAGCTTCATAAAATCGTTGATTTCGGCGAATGGTGGGATAGTGAAACCGGAGGCCTCCCCCTCCCGCTTGGCGGCAACGTAATCCGGAGGGATCTCGGGAAGGAAAACATTGAAGCGATTTCCCGACTGCTTAAGGAAAGCATCCAATACGGACTGGACCATCGGAAAGACGCCCTGGATTATGCCATGCAGTTTGCGCGCGACCTGGACGTGGAAACCGCCGATCGCTTCGTGGGCATGTATGTGAATGAAAGAACGGTGGACTACGGAGAGGAAGGGCGGCGCGCCGTGCAACTGCTGTTCGACCGCGCCTATAAAGCAAAACTGATACCCAAAGCCATACAGGCGGAATTCTCCGATTAATAACGTAATCTCGTGCCAAACTCAATCGGTACTCTGAATGAAAAGCCGTTGCATGCAGCCCTGAAACAGTGGATTGCATTGCCGGACGATTCGATTGAAGTGCCCGTGGACGGATTTACGGTCGATATAGTCCGGGACCGGCTGATGATTGAAATTCAGACCGCAAGCCTGTCCCGCATCCGGCGCAAGTTGACAAAACTGCTGGAACGGCATCCCGTCCGGCTTGTTTATCCCATTGCCCGGGACCTGTGGATTGTCCGGCAATCCAGAAACGGCCGAAAGGTCCTCGGCAGGCGCAAATCTCCCAAACACGGAACGATAGAATCCGTCTTCGAAGAACTGGTCGGCATCCCGCGGCTGCTTGTTCATCCTGGCTTTTCGCTGCAAGTAGTCATAATTCAGGAGGAACAGGTCCGTCTCTATGACGGATCGCGCAACCGGTGGCGGAAGGGCTGGAGCAGCCATGAACGCCGGCTTTTGCAGGTTGTGGATCAATGGATTTTTGAAAATCCGCGGGACATGCAGGCGCTCATCCCGGCATCGCTTCCAGATGTCTTTACGACAGCGGACCTCGCCGAAGCAACCGGCCAACCCGTCTGGCTGGCTCAAAAAATGACATACTGCCTGCGCTTGATGGAAGTCATTGCGGTTGTCGGAAAGCGCAGCCGATGGATTCTATATAAACGCTCGGGTTCCACTGAGGCGTGATTCGTATTATTCAGATAAATACGGGGAAACCCGGCGAGTGACTTCGCTTTTTGGATGAAATAATAGTCTGCCCGTTCCCTAAGAAGCCTCGGAAGAACCACGAGCCATACGGCCATACACTGTAAGGACGGCAAAAACGATACAGGAGGCCGTCACCCCGAAAACGGACGGATCGAGCTGATCCAGGCAGCTATAGACGTCGTCGCCGAGGGGCGACCACCAATCCTTCGCATTTAAAAACAGGAGACCGCGGTAACCCAGGGTCAATCCCGTAGCGGCAATCATGGTGATAAAGATATTGCGGGTAAGGGCAGGAGACCGCTTCTTCGAAAAAACGCCGACGCAAACCGGGAGTATTATTGCCGGCGCCCAAACGTGATAGGTGAAAAGCAGCAGGCCGATGATATCGGGCCATATCACGGCTATCGCTATCGCAGCACACCCCAAAGCGGCTGAGCAGATCCGCGCCAGTTTCAGCGTGCGCCCGTCCCCACGATCCTTCCACCCGAGTTGATGTTCGAACAGGTCTTTGACGAAGATGGCGGTGGATGAATTCAGTGCGGAATCCGCCGAAGACATGACGGCCATGATCAGAGCCCCGATAATCAATCCCCCCAGGAGGGGACTGTGCAGTTGCGTCACAACCATCGGTAGCGCCTGCTGGGGCTCTATATCCGGAAAATGAATCCGCGCATAGAGCGCGATGAAAAACAGGACTGCAGGGAATACCGCAGCAAGAAAAATGCCGACCCCGGCGATACCAATACGGGTCTGCCTGATATTTCTGCCGACGCAATAACGGGTGGCGTATCCGGGGGCGAAGGTCTCCCCGAGCAGAAACGCCATCAGCGTCGTGATCAGAAAAAGCCACCCCTTGCTGCCCTGCGGAAGAAAGAAAAATTCAGGAATGTACCGGTTCCGGGTGATCTCATCCGGATAGACATCCTGAATCAGCGAGAGATTCAAACGGGACAGGTTCCGCCCTTCCGGACGGGAGTCAATCAGGTCCTTTGTTTGCGGCGTCAGGTCGGCGGCAGCGAAGAGTTCGGGATTGTAAATGTTCTGCTGTCCCGTTACCACTGCGTTCAGGTCGTCGACCATCGCCCGTTTCAATTCCGGGGTTACTCCCCGTTCCGCTTCATAGCCGGAAAGAAGGGCGCGGGTTTTTTCGGAAAACCTTCCATTCAGATATAAAGAAATCGGATCCCGGGCAGAGCTTAATTTATCGGCCAGTCCCTCCGGATTTTGCAGATCGACAACACCAAAACGCGTCGGTACGAATTTGTGCGTATCCCGGTTATAGGATCCGACAATGTCGGGGACGCAGAACGCCAGGGTTATCGCAAAACCCAACATCAATATAACAAACTGATACACATCGGTATGGATGACCGCCAGCAGGCCTCCGGCCGTGCTGTAGATAACGACCATGGCGCCACCGATCAGGATCGCCAGCGTCAGCACACGGGATGCATCGGCGAAGTCCGGCAGGATGGCGGCCAGCACGCTTCCGAAAGCGGCCATCTGGGCGGCGATAATGAATACGGAAAAGAGCAGGGACAGGATCAGCGTCACAAACCGGGGGGCCTCCCCGAAACGGTGCCCCATGTATCCTGCAACGGTATACAGCTTCGCCTCACGGAATTTCGGCGCGACAAACAGACCGGAAAGTATGAAATGCAGGTACCAGCCGGTTGAGACGATCAGCATCAGAACGCCCCAGTCATATGTCTTGCCGATAGCCCCGATCGAAGCGCCGCCACCGATGACCGTAGCGCCCATGGTGCAGAAAAGGAAAAACCAGCCTATGTTCCGGCCGGCGACAAGAAAATCGTCCGTATTGCCTATTTTGCGGGCCTTGGATACCCCTTTGATGAAGATAAAAACCATGTATGCGATGACAATGGTCCAAAGGATCATTCCATCCGTCATACGGCATTTCCTCCCGAATCAGTCCACGTAAAACCCGGCTCTTAAAGATGAAATCCGCTTAAAAAGTTTCTGAGATAATCCTTGATTTATTGCGCCGCTTGTTCAAACACCGGAGCCACTTCAAAAGAATCGGCCCGCCAGTTCTTTCTGAATCTGTCGACATCAGGCAGGACCGTTTTTTCTATGTATTTTCCGTTCATAAGCCTGACAAAGGCCGCATAGTTGGGTCGAAACTGGATGGTATCCCCCACTTTCAATCCGTCTCTTTCGTCCCCGATATTGACAACAGTGATGTCGCTGCTCGCACCCGCAATGGAATACTGTGGATTGATGGGCGTCAGCCCCGATATTTCGGTGTCCAGATGGCCGATACTGATCAGTGCACGGAATCCCCGCTGACCCGGGATTCTCTCTTCGCTTACCTCGGAAATAAAAGGAGCGATCGATGTCGTTTCCGCTAAAGGAACCAGGCCCTTCTTCTTGATCTCGGCTATCTCCGCCTCCAATACGATAGCGTCCCCCCTCAAGCCCGGAAGAATTCCTCCATTGATCAGGTCCGTCCCGAGGAAAATGGACTCGCCGATGCGAAAATGGTTGATGGCTTTGGGAAGCTGCTTGTCCAGTACCAGGGGAAGAACGGCTGAAGAGCCTGCAGAGACCAGGTGCAAAGGATGCTCGAATTTCAGTTCTAAAAGTTCCTTATACAGGACGAGCTGCATAAACTGATCCACCGTAGGGACCACCCCGGCCATACAGCCGAGATTGGCGCCGATTCCCTTCACTTCTATATTGGATAAATGAAAAACGTGTTTGTAGAAGTTAATCAGGGATCCCGGCAGAATACCCTCCCGTAAGTCGCCCAACTCAATCATGATGACCACACCGTGCATCCGGTCCTTTTTGCGCGCCTCATCGTTCAAAGCTTCTATAACGCCGATTTCACTGTTCAAACTCACATCGGCGTGCCGGATAACATCGGAAACGGAGGTAAGGTCCGGAACGCGGAGATACCAGGATTCGAATTCAGGATGGATCCTTTCGATAGCCCGAATATTTTCCAGCCGGGAGTCTCCCATGGAGCGGACTCCCATGTATTGAAGCGCCTTCAGAGTATCCTGGTGACCGCAGAGCACCTTTGTTACGACCGTCCAATTGGCGCCGTGATCCTCCATCCAACTGCCGATGGTTTCCAGATTCTGGTAAATGGCATCCAGATTAATGAGGATTCTATTCATTTTACATACCTCATTTCCGCGTATTTGCTGGTAAATCCGATTCTTTCATAGAGCCGGCGCGCCGGATTGTCGTATTCGACGTGGAGTTTGACGTTCCCATCCACTTTATTGAGGGCCTGTTCGATAATTTTACGGCCCAGACCCTTGCCCCGCTGATCCGGCGATACCGCGACGAACAATAGAATATTTTCCGGCACATAGCCCTTCATACCCGTTTTCTGCATGACAAGAGCCCCGACAATCCTGCCTCGAAGCTCGGAGATCAGCAGGAATCCCCCCTCGCGTCCGACAGCGGTCAATGCATCCAGAATGCCCCGCTCAATGTCTTCAGGCGTATCTTCATAAGGTTTCAGACTTTCGTGCAGAAAATCGATCAGCTTTTTTATATCTATCCCCGTGGGAAATCCATCCGGTGATGAGACGCAGTGGAGCCGCACTTCCCGGTCACTTTTCAATTCTTCATCCGGATCATTCGATGAAAGTACTTTTGAATTTAACTTACCCGAGGCTTTTGATGTATTCCTGCCGCCGTTAATATCGTCCTCGGAGGCGGTCAGCGCATGATGGGCCAGGATGGGAGACGCTTCGATCTCATCCGCATTCATAAGGGAAGCAACCCGTTCCAACGATGACAGGATCTGAGCCTGCTCCCATTTTTCCAGGTCCTGAAGTTTTTGAATGAAGTTTTCCTGGAGAAGCGGAGGCATGGCCGTCATCAGTCTTGCCCCATCGGATACGATTTCGACAAAAACCTGGCGCCGGTCTGTTTCACTGCGGATCCGCCGTACAAATTTCCTGGCCTCAAGCCGGTCCACAATTCCGGTAACTGTTGCATTACTTAGGCTTGCATGTCTTGCCAAATCGCCCAGAGTCAGACGTCCCCGCCTTTGAATCTCCCGCAGAAGAACAACCTGGGGAATTGTCAGACGATGAGTCTGTACCAGCTTTTTTGAGTGCATATCGATGGAGCGGACAATTCGGCGCAATGCAACAAGTACATGGTCCAGTATTTCCTGTTTTGGGAATAGTGTATTCATAATTTTCAATTCAAATGTTTTGAGTTCAAAATATTACGGTGTCTACCTCCCGCTGTCAAGCAGTTCCTGGGATTAAATTGCGATAAAGCTAATTATTTCAGCTAGATAAAAGCAAAGACCCGGCGCCGGACCGTTTAAATGTATTATTTGGACGGATTACACAATATCGAGAAATGCTTCGACGGGGCATTCTTCCTTGTGCCCGGTTTCTGAAATATGCGTCCGTACTTCCCATATCAGACCCTGTCAAAGCAGGATTGTCTCATCTCAAAAACCATAAGAGAAAAACAGTCGAATTCTCCTGACCTGCGGTACAATCGCAGGCAGTATCCGTATCCGATACAGGATGGCGAAACACCCTATAGGAACCGGAAGACTGTATTATGAGCAACCCGGATATCATTGTTATCGGCGCGGGGATCAGCGGATTGACCTATGCCTGGAAAGCGGCCCGGGCGGGGCGTAAAGTTCTGATCCTGGAACGGCGGCAGCGGATCGGCGGCTGCATCTATTCCTACCGTTTCGATGACGGTTACTGGTACGAGCTGGGAGCGCACACCGTCTACAACTCCTATTCCGAGCTGCTCCAGATCGCCGAGGAAACCGGTCTCGCAGACCGGCTGGTCCAGCGGGGCCCGGCACGCGTGCATTTCGGCCTTCTGAAAAACGGGTCTATTGACTGGCTTACGCCTCCAAAAATCCTGCTGCGTCTCAACTGGCTTGAAACCATCCTGCATGCACCTTTTGGATTTCTCCGCAGTAAGCGCAACCGGTCTCTCGAACAGCACTACTCCGGCTTCCTGGGACCGCGCAATTTCCGCAGAATACTCTCCCCGTTCTTTGCAGCCGTCCCCTCCCAATGCGCGGATGGCTTCCCGGCGGAAGGCCCCGGATCGCTTTTTAAAAAACGGGAGCGCCGCAAGGAATTTCCAAGAAGTTTCGGCTTCCCGGGCGGCCTGCAGGCTGTCTGCGACGCAATTGTTACGAATCCGAATATCGAAGTCCGGACAGGCGTTACCGTTTCCGGCCTGTCACCTGTCCCTGAGGGTTTCGAAGTTCGCACGGAACAGGGCGAATCCATCCATGCCCCGGCCGTGGCTGTCGCTGCAACACATCAGGTCGCAGCTTCCATCCTGCAGGACAGCTACAAAGATCTATCCGATGCAATCCGCCATATAGAAACCGCATCCCTGGAAAGTCTGGGAACGAGGATTCACCGCGACAAATGCAGCCTGCCCGAATGCGCTTTCATTGTGCCGGTTGACGATATTTTCTTCTCGGCCGTTTCGAGAGATCCCTTCCCGGATCCGGTCTGGCGCGGTTTCGCCTTCCATTTTCGCCCCGGCGTCGAGTATGAACAGAAAGTGGACCGCATATGCAGTCTTCTGAATGTTTCTCCGTCGGACCTGGACGTCCTCGCCGGTCAGAACCTGACGCTACCGGCCCCCAGGGTGCATCATGCAGCCATCGTCGCCGACATCGATCGGAATCTTGAAAATACCGGCATCGCTCTTATGGGCAACTACTTCATGGGCCTGGCGATTGAAGACTGCATAGCCCGCGCCACGAGCGAGTGGCAACGGTTGAATTCATAAAAGCAGGGCCGTAGGGGCGAACCTTGTGTTCGCCCGTTGATTGAAGATTGAAAATTGAAGATTGGGGCTGATTAGGATTCGAAACCCTGATTATTATGTTGTTTGGTTTTGGGTAAACGGTAGGGGCGAACCTTGTGTTCGCCCTGTGAACAAAACAGCCGGCCACCGAATATGTAATACAAATTCCAATATTGTAATATCAATTCGATAATTTCAAACAATTTTCCACAAGCGATATATCCTTGATATAAAAACGTTCGAACGTTGGACGTTAAACGTTGAACGTTCGAACGTTCTTCCGGCTCCTTGCTCAAAAGATTTTCTCAACGCCGTTCTTCATGAAAACCGCCGCGAACAGCAGCAGGATAATCCCCATAAAGCGCATTACGGCTCTGTAACAGCCGCCTTTCAGTAAATGCCTGTTTTTCCCGATCAGTATCGCCAGAAGCAGTTTCATTCCAACCAGGAGACCGTAAAAAACCACCAGGAAGGCCGTGACGACCAGCCAGGATATTTCTTTGGCCTGCGCAAGAAGGGGGGCGCCAATAGTCAGCCAGAATACATAGGGAGCAGGATTCAACAGATTGACGACGGCACCTTTCATAAAGGAAGTCCGCGCTCCGGATGCGGCATCAATCTCTACTCCTTTGAAGCGGAGCAGCTCAACGGAAAGGTACGCGATATAGCAGGCGCCCAGTATATAAAGCACTCCGATGATGGACTCGACGGAAGATAATGTATGCGCAAGCCATAGCATCAACAGGATAACGGGCGCATCGGTAATCAGGGGCGCCACGGCCACGGCGGCTCCGGAGCGGAAGCCCCGCTGAAACGATTCGGCGACGACAAGCGTAAGCAGGGGGCCGGGGGAAAGGCCCGACGTCGCTCCAAGCACAAATGCCGCTGAGATAAGGGGAATAACCGGATCCATACAGCGTATAGTATATGCTTACACCACACTCACACATATTTTTCTCATTAACCTCCAACCTTGAACCCTGAACCTTGAACGGTTAATCGATGTATAATGCCAGCGAACAGACAATCCCCGTGAAAAGAAGGAGAACCATTATGGACGTACCCTACGATAAAGGCCTCTCCAGGCGAAACCTTCTGAAACTTGCCGGAATTGCAGGCGTAGCCGTGCAGGCGGGCGCGCTGGTCGTGGCGGGAAAACAGGAAGGCAAATCCTCAGAAAGCTACACCGGCTGGGAATCGTTTCATCCCGGAACCCAGTTTTTTGACCGCAAGCCCTTCGAATTCGAAGGGCCGTCCCATGCACCTGTGGGAGAAGTCCGCCGTCCGAGTCACCACACCGATTATGTTTTTCAGAGAGTCGGGAGTTTCGAGCAGGCATATCGCAAACACCCGGGATGGACACTGGAAGATCCGATCGAAAACCTGGAGTTGATCCCGGAACTGGAAGCCTTCTACAAGGAATTTCCGGAGCGTCTGGAATGGGACTTCAAAACATTCTCCGAAACCATACCGAACAACCGTGAAGATTCCGCAAAGTACAATAACTATTACCTGCTCGCGGAAGCGTATGAAGCGGGATTCTCGGCTCATTCAAGGTTCCTCAGGGGACCGACGGATCCTCCGGAAAAGTCCGATTTTCCCGGTCGCGACATGATGGGGCGTCCGCCGAGAAATCCGGTTCCCTTCAGGACACCCGACCTCGCATCCGAATTCGTTAAGGAAATAGCCCATCGGTACGGCGCAACCCTTGCAGGCATTACCAAAACAAATCCGAACTGGCTCTATTCGGAAGGCTGGCGCGGCTGCCCTCAGGACTACGATTTTTCAGTGATGCCGGCTCATTGGGAGAATGCCATCGTAATCGGGGTTCCGATGGAATGGGACGTCGTACTCAGCAACCCGCAGTTCGGCACCAGCAACGATGCCTATGACCGGGTTACAACCGCCGCCCTTCGACTGGAAGGAATGATTAAATTTCTGGGCTACCCGGTACGTTCCCACACACCGTTGACCGACTACGATCTGCTCGTGCCTCCGCATGCCGTGGAAGCCGGGCTGGGGGAAATCGGACGTACCGGTTTCTGTATCACTCCCGAAGCGGGCGGAAACTGCCGGATGGCCGTTATCACAACAAACCTGCCCATGACCATGGACAAACCGATCGATTACGGCGTGGCTCGTTTCTGCAACAAATGCAAGCTCTGCGCCGAATCCTGCCCTTCCGGCGCCATCTCGATGGCGGATTCACCGGACGGCCTGGTTATCCGGGGATACGAACACTGGTATATCAACAACGGCGCCTGCTACAACTACTGGCGCGAAACCATGGGGCCGATGGGCTGCCGCCTCTGCGTCGCGACCTGCCCGTACAGCCGGAAAGACAACTGGCTCCATGACCTGGCGAGGAAGATCGACCCGCGCGATCCAACGGGAGCGGTCAGCAGCGGGCTGCTTCAAATTCAGAAACGTCTGTTCCCTTACCCTGCCGCCTCCGAATACCACAGGCCTCCCCAGGGGCGGTTCGCCAGTTTCCGGCCGGAACCCCCCTATCTCGAAGTAGATAAATATCTGGACATCGCCGTCACCAAACCGGGCAAATAAGGAGGACATTATGTTTTTCAACAGCGGCATTTTCTGGTTTCTGATGGGAATACTTTTCGTTCTCGTTGTCGCCGGTTTCCGTGCATGCGCAAAGGATCGCAGATGGGAAATATCCTGGTGGAAAGCGGCCCTGGGTATTTTATGGTACTGCCTGTTCATGCTCACATTTTATGCCTGGGGTACATTAATTGGAGAGAACGAGGGCGTTGCCGGCTTCAGGATTCTGATCCTGGGCCTGTTCATCTGCCTGGTTTCAGGCGTCTGTTTATGGAGATGGATGGCGGCTAAAAGACGCATCGGATGAAAAATCAAGGAGCACCCACAAACGGGTAATCTTCCCTGCCGTCCAGTTCTACGTTCCGGCGCTCTTTCCAGATTTCCGAAGTCAGTTCCGCCCCCCAGGCGAGGATCAGGGAAGACACATACGCCCAGAGCATCAGGATCAGCACGGCGCTGATCGAACCGTAAATTTGTCGATATTCGGTATGTTCCGTCAGGTACCAGACAAAGCCTATTTTCGACATCTCCCATAAAAACGCCGTCAGTACAGCCGACAGCCAGACATCGCGAATCGAAACGCGCAACCGGGGCAGCAGGCGATAGGCCAGGCCGAATGCTCCAACGCTCAGGACGAAGGGGATCAAAACGCCTGTTAATGAGGCAATGGCTTCCTTCCCTTGATAAAACGCCCAGTCCACGGAGGGATATTTCTCCAGCAGGGTTTCCAGGCGCGATTCCAATGCAACATGGGTCGTTAAAAAGGTCGAAAAAACCGCTGCCGTCACAATGACGCATATCAATAAAAGGCTCTTGAATTTGTCCAGAAAAAAGCGGGAGTTTCCCCGCATACCCCAGGCGGCGTTCACGGCCTGATTGATCGCATCGAACAAGAGAGTACAGGACCAGAGCAGAACAAGAAATCCCAGGATGCTCATGGAACGCCGCGCGTCAATAATCGCCTGGATATTCTCCCGGAAAACCACACGCGTGCCGGTCGGGAAATACTGGCTCAACCAGCCCAGGACCTCCTGTTGGATATCCTGCGGCCTTAGAAAAAAACCGGCCACTCCGATCAACAGGAGAAGCATCGGAAAGATGGAAACAACCAGATAATAGGAGATGGCGGCAGCCTGGGTGAAGCCTCCGTCCATCCATAGATCCCTGAACGCTTTAGCACAGAGCCTGAGCATCAAATAAAACCATCGGACAGCACGACGGCAGTAACTCCGTATCATGTCCGGCAAAATCCGAAAGTCGACCATGGTTATTTTCTTCAGGGTTATTTGAACACGATATTATTACTGATTTCATTGCCAATGTATATATGGAAGCATAAACGATGCAGCAGAATTCAGGGTGGGAAACGCAGCGCTAAATCCAAATTTGACAAGACTTAATATCGGCCTTATATTTTAGAGGTTCTATTTTGTTTATGGAGGTATTGCACGTGCCGATTTACGAATATCAATGCTCAAAATGCGGTGAAATATTCGAAGCCTTTCAAAAAATCACCGACGAGCCCCTCACGAAATGCAGGTTCTGCCGGGGAAAAGTGGAAAAACTGATCAGCCAGTCAAGTTTCCAGCTCAAGGGTTCCGGCTGGTATCTTACCGATTACGCCAACAAAAATTCGGCCGGCTCGGCCAACGACAAGCCGAAAGAAGCCAAGGAAACCTCCAAGGCGACGGAAAAACCGAAAGCTTCCACTGAATCCAAAGGGACTGAAAGTAAAAAATGATTCCTGAAAAGGAGACTTTACAGTTTTCATCCCCGCAGAGAACCATGGTCTTCAATGCCCTGAACGAAGCGGAGGAGCGCACAACAGACTATTACTGTATTCCGCCGTTCCGTTGGGAGCGACTTCACTACGACCTGCTCACGCGGGAAGATCACGGCTGGGAGCCCCTGCCGGATCCCATGCTGGCAAGAGTCCGTCTTCTACAAGGAACCGGCATCCGGAGGGCCTTCGATTTCTACCGCATCGAACTGAACGACCATAGCATTCTCACTGCGGCCGAAAGAGAAAATCTGCTCCATTCTTCAGACCTCTACCCCTTCCTGGTTTATATCCTGACGCATGAAATGGTGCACCTGGTCCGATTGAGCACAATTCTGGACGAGCAAGCCGGCGCCACAATACCGTTCAACGAGACTGAAGAGTACCGGGTTCAGGATATTTCGCACCGGATTTTATCCGGGTATTCCGACCTGCTGCCCAGGCTGAAGAAATTCTGCAGCCCCACTCCTGACAGGAACAGCCTGACCGACCACTCCAATAAATACCACGAGATCCAATAAGATAAGAAAGGTTGGCGTTTCAACTATTGCGGCTGCATCAGGGCGGCCTCTCCAAATTATTGCTTCCTCATGAAAATCTGTGGGTATATTCCGGCTCAGGTAGTTCGCCAAGTGTATGATAGAGCATAACTTCCGTGACCCTGAAT
>JAFGTD010000133.1 GCA_016934295.1 Acidobacteriota bacterium | reverse complement strand
AGTTGTTTATCGAACCACTTCATCTCGGGGATAAATGTGCCTGCGAACCCCGGCATCCCCGTCTTGTGGCTTTCTTTTCGGCCATATTGTGCAAGCTTCGAAGAATTTTGGCATCTTTATGCAGACTAGGGCATCGTTTAAACGAACCGATATCTGTTCAAATGCAGTTTTTAGCAGGCGCAGTATGCAGGGCGTTGGTACATTCGCGTGGTCTATCAAGGATATCGAAAAACCAAGTGTATCGGATCCAGGGAGCGCGCAATGGAAGTCAGCCGCAAGCTGACTACGGCTCTTGAGCTCTATGGGTTCGACGCTTTGAAGATGTTCTATCAGGATGCGGGGGAGCCTGCTCCAAAGCCTGTGCTGATTATTCCGACAGTGAACGAATATCAGAAGAAATGGCTGGACGAACTCGAAAAGACGGACGTGAAGAGGTCCACAAAAGAGCTCTACTCCTATCTCATGGCCAGGCATGTCGTGCCGGCATTCGGGAAGGATCGGATCGATGCGATCGATTATCCGAAGCTGAAAGCGTGGGTGATCGAGCGGTCGGGAAAATACGCGAGAGACACGGTCCGGCTGATGGTGTCAACCTTGCGGGTGATGCTCCAGGAGGCGGTGAACGAAGGCATTCTCCTGGTGAATCCCGTCATGGAGCTCGGCAAGTTCTACAGGTCGGCAAAGAAGATAAAGGAGAAAATTGATCCATTCACCATCGAGGAGCTGCACCAGATCGAAGAGAAGTGCCGGGAACGGTTCCCCGCGTTCTATCCATTCATTCTATGCATGGCCCGGACCGGAATGAGAATCGGCGAGGCGACGGTCCTTCAATGGATTGATATCGATTTTGCCAAAAACTACATCATAGTACGGCGGAACATTCCGCATCACCGCGAGGTGCAGACCACGAAAACGGAAGCGTCTCAACGCAAGGTCGATATGAGCCCGGAGCTTGCCACGGAACTCAGGAAGTTGCGCACGGAACGGAAGAAACAGGCTTTGGCCGGCGGTAAAATTTTCGACGGCGAGGAATGGGTCTTCCCGAGTGAAGACGGAACGCCGATCCACTACACGAATTTCCTGAGACGCGTCTGGCATAAAGCGCAGGACCAGACCAAGGTGCTAAGGCGAACCCCGCACGATATGCGCCACACCTGGGCCTCACATATGCTGGCCGCAGGCGCCGACCTTGCCTACGTCTCAAATCAGCTGGGACATGCGAATCCGTCGATCACTTTGAGGATATATTCGCACTGGGTTCCGGGCATGCGTCGCATTACGACGGGCGTACTCGACACAAATACAAATGCAAGCAAAATGCAAATGTTGGCCACTGACGGGGAGAAATGATATTTCAGGAGGCGCGTCTCCAATTCGTGGCCAAATTCCCGACAGGGAGACAATGGCAGTGTATGGCGAATGGTGCTAGATCAGGATTGCCGGTTCATCACAGAAAAGAATATCGCGGCCGCAGAGCAGCCAAATTGGCATAGTGGTTCTTTTATTCTTTTGAGGACTACTTTATCCATTGATGAATGCTGTCCGTAGCACTATTTAAGTCCTTATATGATGTTTCAGAATGGACGCCCATCTCCTTTTCCGCTAAGGGCAGAATTTTTTCAACATCAGGTACTCCCACAATCTCCAGCCGACGTCTTAGTTCGTTACGGTATTCTTTGCTCAATATTCCCGGAAGACCAGTAACAAGCTTGTGCCTCTCGGCCGGGAGGTAATAAACAAAACCGGTAAATACATCCTGATAAGTCCATGGATTGGGAAACTGCCAATGATCGAAATGATCTCCGCCAAAGGGGCTTCCGGCAAAGGAGAATCCGGCATCCCATTTCTTCAGAATCTCGAATGCGGCATCCCATTTGCCGTCCTGAGTCGCCACAACACGATTCAGTCCCTCGTTGCGGTTCATGGGATTGATAAGAACGTTGGCGATCTTATCCTTAAATGCGCTGAACAGAAATCTGCCCACATTTTCCATCTCTTCTCGCCCGGTCGAGCAATCCCGGTTGTAGGCATGGCGATAATTCATAATGACGAGTGATTTCTTTCTGTTCCGGTCTGTTTTCTCGTTTTCCTCCATCGTAGCGAGCACATTCTGGGCAATGTAATAATCTCGTCTTGCGACGGTTGTTTCGTCGAATGCCTTGTAAGAAACGGCGGTTCCTTTTTCCCAGTCAAAAGAAATATCGCAAGGATGAATGAAAACTCTTTTACCGTCATCCAGCGTTTGATTCAGCCGATAAACTCCTTTGAGAAGAACCGAATAATTTGTTTTTTCCCAGCAAACTTGCCAGCTGAGATTCCGATAGATTTCCAACACTTGTTCGTCAACTTCCTTTGAAGAGAGGTTTTTCGCTCTAAGAAGCTTCTCAATCTTCTTCTCCTGCGACTTCGACCCTATTTCGGTATATACATGCCCAACTCGTTCAATAAACTTAGGATGCCGTAGCAGATCCAAAATAAAATCATATTGAGTCATTTCCTTGTGATTGCGTTCGCAAAGGATGACGGTGTCGTACGTATCGAACAAGCTCATGACATATTCGACAGACGTTTGCTTCACTCCCTCAAGATAGCGAACGTAAGGAGCAACTTCAGGGCTTGCGCTCCCTGATGGAGAGGTTTGACCCGCAAAAGGCAGGAGAATTATTGCGACGAGTAACAACAAAAAAGCCTTAGTTGAGTTGATCACCTATTTCGCCCCCTTTCTTCGCCACTGCGTTTGAGGCTCCTGCTGTTTGACAGCCATCATGTTGAGAGGCCCTAAGTGCTCGTCGCCGCCCTCATAGTCGTTTCCCAGTATATCGTTCGGGCCGAACCCGATCAGGTCGGCTGATCGCGGCTTCCTTCAGCTCGTAGCCCGAGCCTTTTTTGTCAGAGTGGAATAAGTAGAAAAAACATAGAACATGTAACACAGCCCCGCCGGTTCAAGTTCAACGGATTCTCATTCCCGTAACAATTCTCTCTGCTTCCTCTTTTGCGTAACTGTCGATTTTCGCGAACTCGCCCGTTGCAGCCTGGATTATTGGCGCCGTGACCACTTTGCCGTCGATCAGAACAGCCATGCGCTTGCCGATGTTTTTCTCCGTAGCTTCATAGACCTTCCCGACGCCGGCAGGATTGAATGCGACCAGGATCGCATATTTTCCGTCGGGCTGCGGAATGACTTGCGCCTGCGCGATGTCGCTGTTCGTCGCAATCAGTTCCTTGTGTAGATAAACCGTTCCTCCGCCTGCTTCTTTTGCCTCTATCAGGCCGGGGGCCGGGTCCTGTTCCGCCAGTCTGATTTCAAATCTCACGGCGGCCTGAACGTTGCCGACAAAGGGATCCCAAAACCGCAAACCTACCGCGGATACCACAATGGCGAGCAGTATCAGACTTAGGTAGATCGGAAATCTAGACTGGGATTCTGTCGCGAGTTGTGGTCTGGTGGCCGCAGCTGTCAAGATTGCCTGGCGCCGCAAGCCGCGATCCGCTGCTGATGGCGCTGACTCGACCTGGAGAGGGTCAGCTTCCTGCAAAAGATCTCTGATGCTGTTCATACTGTACCTCCCGTGCGTTGAATCACCTCCGGCTTTATCACGCGGACCAACTCTCGCCTTCCCTGTGACAAATGCCAGCGAACCGTGACCGAGTTGACTCCAAGCAGCGATGCAATTGATGAGATTTCCAAGCCCTCGAGTTCATACATGACGATAACGGCTCGACGGCGCGGCGGTAACAGATCGAGAGCCTGCCACACGGTTCTGCGCGCAACGATTGCGGATTCGGGATTGGGCACCGTCCCGGCGCTTCTGCTGCCGCGCGCATCGCGACTCAGGCGAACGCGTACAGCAGCATGCCGCCACTGGTCTCGACGAATGTTCACAAGAACGCGTACGAGCCAAGCCTCCTCATTCCCGACGCCGGCCGGGATTGCGTTTGGAAAACGTGCTGCCCTCAAAAAAGTATCCTGTACAAGGTCGAGGGCATCGTCGGCTGCGGGAGTGAGGCGTCGTGCCAGCCGGTAAAGCCTGTCGTAGTGAGCATCGAACAAAACAGCAAGTCGGCCGGCTGGATCGCCGGCTAAATCCATAGGGAAAACCTGCGTCATAGTTTGTCCATTCATACCCTTATAAACGGCCGAGAGCCCAATTATGTTGGGGTTCTTTTCAAAATATTCGCGAATTTCTCTCTAGTTTGCAAGCGAGGCTACTGGCTCTGCCGGGAAGACAATAACAATTCCCCAGATCCTGCAGCCCATCGGAAACTCCCCAATGTGAGCTGCCAAGCACAGGTAAGGGGATTTCAGAAAACTCGAAGTGACAGGATCGGCCGTCGGGCGTCGATAGGGGAATTGAACAGAATGAGCGCCGAGGGTGCGGTACAGAACCGATTTTAGGTCCTGCCGTTGCTGTTCCGCCAGAACTCTGTCGACAACTGCGGTGCTGGACACAAATCAAAATGCAAGCACAGGCTGTCGGGAAGGATTTTGGAAATTCTTGATGGCTGTAAACTATTGATTCTATTGGTGGAGCTGAGGGGGATCGAACCCCTGACCTCCTGACTGCCAGCTTGCCCCGAGTCCTTTAGAATCAACAACTTACGCGTTTTCCTGCAAGAAATGCAAGCTTATGCCAACCTGTGCAACCTCCAGATGCAAGCAAAACGCAAGCGCACCGGCAGTGATTTCTGGGCATTCCGATGTCCGTTTTCAAAATCACAGTCAGCAATCTGGAGGCTTAAATTGAACCGCGGCTACACCCTGCTCTGGAGAAAAATCTGGGTCAAATCCGGTCCTCGCGGAATCCGGGATGAAGTTCTTTCAGCTCGAGACCTGGCTCTACATTATTAATCTGCTTACTTCCAAAAGGCAGAAAAAGTGCCGGTCAAGGATTAACTAGGTCACCAGTGACAGATGCCTGGAACGATACCTCGAAGATTTCCGGGAAGCGATTACGAAAGCTCAGCAAACGCCCTTCCTTCGCGTGGAGGGGCCACGCGGATGGCGGGCAAGCTTCGACTGATTCGTGGCCAATCACGTCAACATCTACGCCGTTCTGGAGGGCAAGTACGACACAAATCGGGGGTACATGCAACCCTGGCCGGCGTGGTGCTGGCGTTCACAGTCCCGCTGCGGGCCAGCTACGAGCACGGCCATTCGCCGCTGTGGCATCTCGAACACAGCCTGCATCCCTGGGTGGCTTCTGCCATTCTACCCCTGTTCGCTTTCGCCAATGCCGGGGTTTCCTTTGCCGGCATGTCGCGGCAGAGCCTGTTGCAGCCTTTGCCGCTGGGCATCGCCGTCGGCCTGTTTCTCGGCAAGCAGATTGGCGTCGTCGATTTCCCTTGGGTAGCCATCAAGCTACGGCTGGCCCGCCTGCCCACAGGTGTTGGCTGGCGAGAGTTCTACGGCATGGCCGTGCTCTGCGGCATTGGTTTCACCATGAGTCTGTTCATCGTTTCACTGGCGTTGGAAGGAGGGGGCAAAATGCTGATGACCTATGCCCGCCTCGGGGTGCTGCTCGGGTCCCTCCTCTCGGCAGTCAGCGGCTATTTCTTTTTGCATCGTAGCCTGAAAACGGGCGTTTTGCGCCGTTCTTTACTCCAAAAATGTGTTTCTGGATAACAGCCATTACCTCCAGTCCAAAGGTACACTGAAGAGATGTCTGATCAGATGAGATATGGGAATTAGTCGGAGTTAGTCGTGAAGGACCACGCTCAGGAGGCCGCTATAGACGGTCAATCCGTCTTCATTATAATCGATGAAGCCATTCTCTCTAAACCTGTTCATGAAATGACTGATCCGCGACCGGGTTGTGCCGATCATCTGTGCCAGGGTCTCCTGATTTACGTGAGGGAGTACTTTTTCAGCCTT
The DNA here is from genome assembly GCA_016934295.1 of Acidobacteriota bacterium. Classification (GTDB taxonomy): domain Bacteria; phylum Acidobacteriota; class UBA6911; order UBA6911; family UBA6911; genus UBA6911. The sequence continues at coordinate 1,132 of JAFGTD010000133.1, read as the reverse complement.
GCTTTCCTTGCCAAAATGCGAAAGCAGCAGGAGAGTCCGAGCCAGACGCTTCTCGCTACTATTAAAAAGCTGGTCTACGAGATCTTCTTCATATCGGATGTTGCGTGTCAGCAGATGCTGGACAAACAATTCTGAAATATCGTGATGCTCGTGAAGCATCCGCACCATAAGCGGCTTATCAATTTTGTCCAGAGTACAGTCGGTCATCGAAACAGCCGTTGCCATGCGCAAAGTCTGCCCGGCGAGACAGCCCTCGCCGAAGAACTCGCCTGAGTCCAGAATGGCGACGATCGCTTCTTTGCCTTCTTGGGATATGACCGTGAGCTTCACCTTGCCCCGCCGAATGTAGAACAAGGAATCCGCAGGGTCCCCTTGCAGGAAGACGTTGCGGTCCTTGCCGAATTCTATGACGGTCATCCTGCGGAAGATGCCATTCAGCAGAGCCTCCCAATCGACAGGTTGCACTTTAGGGATAGTCATAATAACATCCTCTCGACACCGATGTGTGGCGAGGCTCATCGACAAGTTTAATCTGGATCAATCTCTGCTGGGACTAAGAGGAGTATAAATATCCAACCCACTCGAGCGGCTACACATTTGCACCAGGTCAAAGCAATTTTAAAAATTATAATAAAAACTACCGCAAATTTAAAGTGTTCGTTCCATCGAAGCAAAGGAGGGTGGGGACTATCCCCGTGTCCATTCCCTCTCCAATGCTACACGCCCACGATCCCCATACGCATATAGCGAGAATTATACCGCAGCGCCTCCGTGTCATGTGTGCAATTTTGAACACGCGGATGATCGAAACAGAACAATCTTGCCAATGAAGTCGAGTTAAGATTTTCAAGAGAGTTGTATCTATTTTCCAGCGAATATAGTTGCTCGAAGTAAGCTCGTTTAAAAATAGAGGGGAAACGTTAATATTACGCATATTAAACCGAGTCCATTGACCCGGATTGTGCCGTCTGTAGATCGAAGTGCTTTCTTGCTAATGAGATAGAGGTTTATTTGTCATGTTTGACTTGATGCAGCACATTTCCAGGCAGGATGATAATATCGAAAGCCTGGCGGCGGCAGCGCCAAAGCAGCGCGTAGCGTTGTTGCTTGCCGGAGGCGATGGAGCACGCCT
>JAFGTD010000132.1 GCA_016934295.1 Acidobacteriota bacterium | reverse complement strand
TCCGGGTAAGTTTTCGGGGGTCGGTCTCGGAGTCGGTATCGGAATCGGTTTTTAAAAGCTCGATCCCGACTTGTCGGGCGTAGCCGGATTAAAAAAATCTACGACCGGATATTGTCGGCCATGATGATTTTTAGTGAACTTTCCCTTTGGGGGAAGCTTCCCTGGAGTGCGGCAGCTTGCTGCCGCCTTGATCAGGCATCGATTTAACGAAGGCGGCAGCTGGCTTCCGCACTCCAGGGGTTTTCCCTTTTTACGATAGAAATTGTACATTTCTCGATTAAGGAGTTACAGACCAGAATAGTATGATCTAAATTTCCATCAAGGCTTTTATCTTCCGTCGATTCTCGAGTGCTATAATCTATGAATATGCAGATTTCGAAAGAGCCCGGAATATCCCTGGCCGATGCACTGGGTGTTAAGCGCGGAGCGGTGGTTTCCTTTGTCGGCGCCGGCGGGAAAACAACCGCCATGTTTCGCCTGGCCGGTGAGTTGACCGCGGCCGGTCTACGCGTCGTAACAACGACTTCAACCCATATCGCCGAGGATCAGATCCAACTTTCGCCTGCGTATATTCATCCGGAGAAATTGGCTTCTCTGGGTGAATGCCTCGATCGGCATGGACAGTGCCTGGTTGCCGGACTCCCGGACGGCAAAGGGAGAGTTTTCAATATTTCCCCGCAGGTAATCCTGGATTTGAAGAAAAGGCCGGACGTTGATTGCATACTAATTGAAGCGGACGGGAGCAAATCGCGTCCTTTCAAGGCGCCCGCACCGCATGAGCCCGTTGTTCTGGACATGACAACCATCCTGGTGCCGATTGTCGGGATGAACTGTATCGGCAGGCCTCTGGATGACGTGCACGTCCACCGGCCGGAAATTGCGGCCGTCCTGGCGGATGTGCAGGTAGGCAGCACCATTACGCCTGAAATTGTCGCCCGGGTCCTGTCCCATGCCGACGGAGGCGCCAAGGGCCTGCCGCCCGGGGCGCGTCTGGCGCCGCTGTTGAATAAAGTCGATACCGGCGACATGCGGTATGCGGAAGAAATTGCGGCGAAGCTTATGAAACACTCTAATGTAGACTCGATCCTTGTCGGATCGGTGGACCGGGATCCCCCGATCCTGAAGGTATGGATTTTAAAAGAGGGCAGTGCATGACGAAATCTTCATCCGTTTTTGAATGCCGGCATTGCGGGTGCGCCTCGGCCAAATGGTTGGGGCGGTGTCCCGATTGCGGCAGCTGGAATTCCTTTGTGGAAGAAAGGCGCAGCAGCTCCAGCATGGTGACTTTGATAAATCGGGGTGAAGTCAAGGTTACACGACTGGCCGAAGTATCCACGGAAGCGACCCCGCGGCTGCCTACGGGGAATCCCGAGTTCGACCGTGTTCTTGGAGGCGGCATTGTCCACGGATCTCTCACATTGCTCGGCGGGGAGCCCGGTGCCGGCAAATCGACCCTTCTTCTGCAGATCGCGCACAACCTCCAGGCTCGGGGGCAGCGCGTGCTCTATATTTCCGGTGAAGAATCCGCACAGCAGATCAGGCTCCGGGCCGACAGGCTGGAAAAGCCGCTTGCGGCCGGGCCGGCGGATTCCACCGGAGATATTTTAATCCTGGCGGAGTCCAATTTTGAGGCTATTGTTTCGTCTATCGAGGAACATGAACCTTCGGTGGTGGTCGTGGATTCCGTGCAGACTACATTTTCGGAAACGCTCGATTCCGCCCCCGGGAGCGTCGGTCAGGTTCGGCACTGCGCCGGCCGATTTCTCAACCTTGCGAAATCCCGCAATATACCGGTTTTTTTGATCGGACATGTAACGAAGGACGGGAGCATTGCGGGTCCGAAAGCGCTCGAACACATTGTGGACGCCGTTCTGTATTTTGAAGGGGAGCGCCATCAGAATCATCGCATCATTCGCGCCGTTAAAAACCGCTTCGGAGCGGCCAACGAAGTCGGTATATTCGAAATGACTTCCAGGGGGTTAATCCCGGTGCGGAATCCGTCCAGCATTTTTTTGCTGGACAGGGAAACAATCACCCCCGGGAGCGCCGTCGTCTGTGCCGTTGAGGGAACGCGCCCGTTGCTGGTTGAAGTGCAGGCCCTTGTCGTGGCCACACAGTACGGGACCGCCCGGCGCGTGGCGACCGGCATCGACTATAACCGGATATCGGTTCTGGTCGCTATTCTGGAGAAGCGGCTGGGGGTTCAGATGAACGGGTGCGATATCTACGTCAATGCCGCAGGCGGGATGGATATAGACGAGCCGGGGTCCGATCTGGGGATCTTTACGGCAATTTTCAGCAGCATGCGGAACCGTTCCCTGCCTTCCTATACCGTTCTGCTTGGGGAGCTCAGTTTATCGGGAGAGATTCGTCCCGTCAGCCAGGCGCACCTGCGGTTGCGGGAAGCGGCGGCCATGGGATTCCGAAAATGCATCCTTCCGGCCGGCAATCTACCCCTGGTCGATCCGGTTGAAAACATTGAAATGATTCCGGTTAAGTCGGTAGATCAAATTTCCGAAGTTCTTTTTCCCTGAAACGGGGCGATAGTTCCCATTTTTATTTCGAGGCGGTTCCAATAATAGTGACCCATCCGGGAGAAAGGTTTATAAAAAACGGTACGGGTGTGATAAATTCATTTAAAGCTATTGATTTATCTCTTATCGGATTTTTAATGGCTGTTTAAATGCCGCTGGATGATGCTGATGGGAAATTCGACCGTGATTATAAAGAATTCTACTAACACCTACGGCAGTTCCATGGAAGTATGGCCGGCTTTCTTAATATTCGTCTGGCAATTAATAATCTATTCCATTGATATCAGGCTCAGCCTCCGGCTGAGCTGGATTAAACAACCTGCGACCGGTTCCCGATACGAAATGCCTTTTCGGATTCAGGGAGCAAGAAAGTCACAGGCCTGGTGGATTACGTTTAAGGAGTCCATAAATGGATCTCTGGATAATACGTGCACTTCTATTTGCAGCAATCCTAGTAAGCGGATACTTCATCCGACCTTTTGGTACAGATATTCGGCTGACCTTATTAAGTAGCGGGATTCTGGGGATTATCGTCATCCTGGCTGAAATGCGGATCCGGCGGCTTTCGTTGAAAGTGCTGTTGGGAGCCGCTGTCGGTTCTGTCCTGGGCATTATCGGCGCCAGCCTGATCAGCATAGTGATCGGGCGGATGAATTTCATCAATCCTCAGACCGAGACGTTTCTTCAGCTCGCGGTCCTGTTGGTGATGGCGTATGTGGGATTGGTCGCCGGGGCCAATAAGGGGGAATATCTCGACCTGACGATGCTGGAAGGAGTTCTGGCCGACTCTCCCGGGCGGAAATCGTCCAAAGTGCTGGACACCAGCGTCGTCATCGACGGGCGCATTGCCGATATCTGTACAACCGGTTTTCTTGAAGGGATTCTGGTCGTTCCCCACTTCGTGCTGCGGGAGCTTCAGCAGATTGCCGACAGCGCGGATTCCGCCAAGCGCAACCGAGGCCGGCGCGGCCTGGACGTTCTGGAAAAAATCAAATCGGTTCCCGGTGTCACGGTGCAGCTTCTTGAGAAAGACTATCCCGATGTCAAGGAAGTGGACCTGAAGCTTATAGAGCTTGCGAAGGAAATGGGCGCCAAGATCGTTACAAACGACTTCAATCTCAATAAGGTTTCCCAGCTCCGCGGCGTGGATGTTCTCAACATCAACGAACTGGCGAATGCTCTGAAACCGGTCGTACTTCCAGGGGAAACCATGAAGGTTTTTATCCTCAAGGAAGGAAAGGAATACAACCAGGGGGTTGCGTACCTTGACGACGGCACGATGGTTGTTGTGGATAACGCCCGGCGCATGATCGGCAAGACAATTGCTACCCAGGTTACTTCGGTTCTGCAGACGACCGCGGGCAAGATGATTTTCGGACGCTTCCCGGAAGAGGCGGAGAACGGGTCCGGCTATTCATCTTCCAGGCAGGATCGTCGTTCCTACGACAGGATTCCGAATAACCACCGGAACGGTATCGATGACGAACGGGAACGGGTAAAGGGTCGATAATTAGAATTTCCGCTGTATATTCTTAACCCGTACGCCTGCCGGCCCGCATTTCTCACGAGGTTTCGTGTAAGCGAAGCGACCGGGGCGGGTTTGAATCACGCATAGGACAGCCGTGCATTCAAAAAACATTCCTGACAGAAAAACCGTTTCTGGAACCGGTCGCTCCGGGAGAAAGTGGACGGCGGCCGCCGTTATCGCCGCAGGAGGGACGGGAACCCGCATGGATGCCGGGATTCCGAAGCAGTTCCTCGAAATCGCCGGGAAACCGATACTGCTTCGTACGGTGGAAAATATTCTGTCGGTGAAAGGCGTATCGCAAATCGTCGTAGCGCTTCCCGCGGAGCATA
>JAFGTD010000131.1 GCA_016934295.1 Acidobacteriota bacterium | reverse complement strand
GTGTGACCCTGAAAGGCTATGCCGATCCGGGGAGAATATTGGTGAAGAGTTCCATTCTGTTTCAAGTTTCCCGTTTCCCGTTGAAAACCATCGTGGTGAACGGGGAACCGGAAACGGGAAACGAAAAAGTTACGAGTACAATTTACGCCCCGTTTTACGGGGCAGGCCAAAGCCACGCCTTCTAGACGTGGTTGGTTACTTTCAGCCGGCCAGTGCGGCGAGCAGATAGCGCAATTCCTGCTCCACATCCTGCTTCGTTTCAACAGTATTTGCGATCTCGGCGTGGAGCAGCCGCCGGTATCGTTTTCGCAGACGATGGACGGCCGTTTTTACCGAAATTTCTGAGATCCCCAAATTTTCCGCCACTTTCGCGTAACGTATTTCGCCCTTGCCCCCGGCCAGGAAAATCTTCATCTGCTCGAATTGTTCTCTCCTGCCTTCCGCGCACATTTCTTCCCTCAGCCTCGCAGTGACCCGGTCCAAAACCGTCATCGCCCAGCGCCGATCGTAGAGTTTATCCGGTGTAATATTGTGGGTCGGCTCAACGGAGTATTTCGACTCGGAATCCTCGAAATCGATCGACAGAATCTGCTTTCCTCCACCCCGCTTCTGTGCCCGCGCCTTGTCCCACTCATTCATCAGAAAGTGTTTCATGCTCGCGAGAAGGAACGACCGGAATCTTCCTTTCTCGCGATCCACTGTCGCCAGGTCATCACGGGCGAGCAGCTGGGCAAAAAACGCTTGTGTCAAGTCTTCGGCATCCTGACGACTATGACCCTGCCGGCGCACAAAGGCATAGAGTGGATACCAGTAAACCTGGCATAGCTTCTGCAGGGCATCTCCTGCCTTGGAGTCTTTCTGTCCGGCGGCGATGACCGTAGTCCAATGCGTTTCATTGAAACGGCTGGCGCCGCGGGGCTTGCTGAATTCGGTTGTCATGCGCTCAACTTCGCACAAAAAGCGAAACAACTCAAATTTTTAGTACTCAATAAAATCGGGCGTTTCTTTTGTTTCCGAACGCACTGCCAACGGTTCATTCAAGTCAAATACGTAAAACGACGCTGGTTGGAAAATACGGCTCGGCCGATGGGGGACTCCCGGTATGGGCATACATCCTTCACAGAAAATCCTGCTTACATGCCGCCTGGAAATTCTTTGTAAAGCGTGGAGTTATTATAAGAAATAATACCGTGCATAAAAGCTTTATTTCTGCACCCGATATACACCCTGGAATCTATGCGGCTGTAAGTGGCGGCACCGTGCGTAATCCGGCTGAATCGGAGATTCGGCTAGGAATGAAGGATGGTGGGCGGTACAAGACTTGAACTTGTGACCCCCGGTGTGTAAAGGCTTATTTCGAGTTGGAAACTATGACCCGTATCTATATGTTATACAATGAGATACGGGTTTTTAGTTTGTGACATCCTATGCTTCGTTCAACCCTTTTTACAAGGTTTTACAAGGTGAAATAAGGCCTGAAATTAAAGGTTTATTTAAAGTTTTAAGGGGGAAACAAACGGTCCTCTTCCTCCAGGGCACAGCAGAAATATAAAATTCTTCGAAATAACATCTGAATCCGCGAAACAATAAGATTGCACGGCTCCGTGCAATCTCTCGACATCTTAATTCATGGGAGTGAAATCACCTGTCCCTCACGGTAAGTAAATGTGAAAGACTGATTCATATATTTATAATTTATTGTTAACATTTTCACAACAGTTGGGATTGGATCTCCTCCAAGAGTTTCGTTCGTCACAGGAAAATTATCAATTCGGCCCAGCACAATTCTCCGCTTTAAGATATCAGTTACTTCATTAAACTTTCCCCTAGCCCCATATTTAGCTGATTCGATTATAAGTAGGTCTTGAGCGCTGATCCCAACGGATTTACCTGCTTTTAGAGAGTCTTTTAATTCTTCGATCCGTTGTTCAACCTTACCTGTTTGACGGCGAACACTATCATATAAATTTCTCATCAAATCAAATTCTTCTTCCTTTTCTTCAACATACCAATCATCTGCAAGATTTTTACTCTTAGGATCCCGGATACCCATAGCGATAAATTTATTACCAGCTTCATCGGTACCAGCCCATAATTCAAGCCTGAAGTCTTGAAAAAATACAGCGTTAATTGATCCTTGTGTAAACCAGTTAACTCGCCTATCCTTAGTCGCTTGCAGGAGCATTTCACATATTTCGCGATACTCTTTCGGAATTGGCATTTTGTTCTCCTAATCTGTTTTCAATAATAGCCGCGAATTCACTAAATCTTTCGTTAATATTAGATATCTTTTCTATTACTTCTTTAACACCAGTTTTTCCTATTTCGTTGCCTCTTTCGAGAGTGAGATGAATTGTAAGAATTTCATTTGACATTTCATCCCATCTCCCTGCATTTTGAATCATAATTCCTGCTTTTGTTAACTTGAATTTCGCAACGGATTCGCGAAGCTCATATGCCGCACTAGCAGCTTCTTTGTAGCTACGCGATCGTGTTAACTGGTATATTCCGCTGGATCTGCGTTTTATATTTTCTATCGTAGCTATACCAACTACATCAGAAATCTGTTCTAATGTTGCTTTAGCAGCCTGGGTTGCAGCCTTCAATGAGCTTTTTGCACGAATTAATTGCCAGATAACAAAGATAAAACCAAGAAAACTAATAGGGAATGACAGAATTGAGCAAACATTAGCTATTTTACTCATCATCGGTTGCCCCATGTTAGTCCAAAGTATTATCACAACATTCAGAATTTTATATAGATTCATCATTTCAGCTGGTGCCTAACAATCTGAATGTAATCTCATATGCAATCTAGGATATTATGAGGGAATTAAAAATAATATAAAACTACATCTATTATCAGGATATTATATGTGGTTCTACTTATTTAAATCAAACATATTTCATATTTACTTTTGTGATAATTAGCTTTGAATAAAGCCCAATTTTATTTTAGGCGTTGAAGAATTCCTCAAAATTATTGAATATATTTAATTGCCCAGCTAGAGTTGCTCTCGAAAAGGCTCTGCCGGGCGATCCGGGGAGTTCCAGTTGAAACCTGGACTGGTTACGAGCACGTCGGCTACTGCTCAAGGCAAAAGCCGGGGATGAGCAGGCACGGGCTGAGTTTGACCGGCTGGATAAGGAGCTTGTCCACTACCTGAAAGCCTAGATTTATCTTTAATTTAACGTAATATTATTAGCTTTACATTCCCCTTAGAATATTGTATAATATGTTTGAAAATTAGTAATAAGACCGCTTTCGGCTAACAGGCCTGGTCTCTCAAAGCAATCGATATTTGCTTGCTTGGGGGTCCGGGCCTGTTGCCGTTTATGGGGGATTTAAAAAGTATGCGCCGTACGATCTTTCAAAACTATAAGAGACTCCTGAACATTCGAGAGTCTGCGAATTATTTGGGCGTCGGGCCAATGACGTTTCGAGATTGGGTTTCCGAAGGTCTACTGAAACCTGTTCCTTTACCCGGATCGAAGCAACGGGATAAGACAGGGTACTACATGCGGCCTCTCGAACACCGTTTAAACGTCCATCTATTTGACATTCATGATCTCGATGCGTTCGTTGCTCGCATGAAAAAGGAAGGGGATCAGGCATGATCAGAACCCGATTTTATCCACTCTGGAAACCCGGACTTCTCGACTTGAAGGACGCAGCAAAGTATCTGGGCAACATCAGTCCAGGCACCTTGAGGGAGTGGACGGCTGCCGGAATTATTCGGCCAATCCCGCTGCCGGGATCTGCGATCAGGGAAAAGGGGAGCAATAAGGTGGTTCTTAAGCCCACAGACCGCAAAATGCGGAAGTTGGTTTTCAGTACACGGTCGCTGGATCGCCTGATCGAGGAGTTTGAAAAAGAAGCTTAAACAAACCCGGTGGCATCCTGTTGCGGGATGCCACCACAAAAAAAGGAAGAGGAGAAAATGAAAAGAATGGAAAGGGAAAAAGGGATCGCGAAACCCGGAGTCGTAAAAGTACCCAGCGTAAAAGAGACCAAAATTGAGAACAAACTGCGCGGTGTCATATCACAGATGGAGCAGGCACTCAATGAATTGAAAGCACTCTACGGATATCTGAGGAAATCACGATGAAACGGACACGATACAAACCCTGGCGAGAGATTGACAAGCCCGATCATGTTAAAGAGTCGGATGAGTTTATCGAACGCAGCATTCTGAAAGGCATGATCACCAGCACCGAATTCCTTGAATGGATGGTGGAACACTGGAACTCGAAGCTTATCGACAGCACCGACATAAAAAAGATCGGGTCTTGGTGTTTGGACCACCTGAAGAAATATGATGAGGCACCAGATAAACAGATAATGAGCATCTTTGTCGAGAAACGCAAAGCTATGCGGCCTGAAAATTGGGTCCGGATCATAGACATATTAACAAGTCTCAGCAAAGAAGACGCCGAAAACCCGAAAAATATCAATCAACTTATCGACCAAACCCAGCGGTATTTCAAAGAGCAACGGCAACGAATTCTCCATGAAGACTTACAGCAGGCACTAGAAACCGGTGATATTGAAGGGTACGAAAAGCAGATTACAAAATACCAGGAAAACAATCCACTTGTTGACAACTCACTCGCGACCCGGTTGGAAAGCAACATCATTACAGCCGACGAGTTCATCAACCTGGAAGTACCCAAAACAAAGCGAATCCTGTACCCGTGGTTGGAAATCGGATCTATAAATGAGATCGTCGCCACAAAGGGGCTTGGAAAAACTTGGCTTGGTCTCGGTATAGCAACGGCAATTACCAGAAGAAACATCCAAGACATACAGATTGGACCGTGGGAAGTCTATCGGAAAGCTGGTGTTTTATATATCGATGGCGAAATGCAAATAAACCACATGCAGGAACGCGTCAAGGAGCTTGAAAAGGCTTACGGACCTATGAGTAAAAAACGACCGTTGTGGTTGCTTTCAGCCAGCCATTTTGCAAATCAGTACGACGGCGCAAGCATCAATATCACGTCAGCGGATTGGCGGGATACGTTATACGACTGCATAAAAGCCCAGAGGAATAAGTATCGGGTTTTGATTCTGGACAACTTGTCAGCACTGACACCCGGCATCGACGAGAATCCGAAACTCGATTGGGATCCCATAAATCAGTGGCTGCTGAAACTGCGACATCTCGGTATCACGGTCATATTTATGCATCACACAGGCAAGAGCGGTGATCAGCGGGGAACAAGCGGCCGGGAGGATGCCGTTGATTGCGTCCTGAAGCTGACGCGACCTGCTGGCTGGACTGAGGAATGCGGTGCATTTTTTAAAATCAGCTTCAACAAGGCTCGACATCTTAAAGGAGATCAGCAGAAAAGCTTCTGCCTGGAAATCGTCGAGAATCCGGACGGCGAAGGATTGATATGGCGCGAGCGCGAAGAGACCGCGACGCGGGGTAAAACGGATAGAGAAGGTATCATAGCCGATCTTGTACGCGGACTTTCCGGTAAAGATATAGCGAGTAAGTGGGAGTGCTCAGATCCGTACATCAGCAAAGTGAAGCGTCAGGCCATCAGCGATGGATACCTGAACAAGAACGGTAAACCAACACAGGAAGGCAGGGAGTTAGTTGTGAGACTAAATGATAGAGAGGGTTGTGATGATGATTCAGGGGTCAGGGGATGATTAACCATTTAACTTAACCAACCCCCTTAGGGGGTTGTGGTTAAGTTAATTAGTCGTTTTTGCTGGTTAATTAACCAGTTAATTATTAAGTATCCCCCCTGTCTACAACGGATTACAGGCGGTGATGGTTGTGATAATTAACCGAGTTAATCACCACACCTCATTAACCTGAGGTTAACTGGAGGATTACTATGAAAAGCAAACGTTCCCTGAAATGGGTTCCACCTGAGCGCAAATTACGTGTACCACCAATCCGGATGTTGCCCTGTACGTGGTGGCCTTCGGATGTGCCGCCAACAGGTAATTTTCTCGGTGATCAGTTCATGCACGAAATTACCCATTCCCTGGAAGATGACATGCTGGCATTAAAAGGAGATAAATCGTGTCGTTATTGATCGCAATACCAAGTCTGATTCTTCGCTACCCGATGGGTCAGGGGTGGGGAGGTCTATTAGGTGCTTCTCCGAACCCTATACCTAATAGACCTCAGGCGCACTCAACCGGAGGTCTGTTTTATAAACTCATTTCTTATTTATTATGAGTGGTTTACAGCTACGGTTCATTCACTTTTAAAGTAACTTTAAATTTAATGGGGGAATCCTATGAGTAGAGGATACAAAAACAAGCGCCTGTTGCCGGTTACTAAGAAGCTCGCACATCCCTCTTCGCATCCTCAAAACGGCCTCTATATGGCTTTCGAGCCGAATGACATTGATCGCCGTACCCGGTGGTACAAGGCCAAAGCCCAATTTGAAGGAGCCATTGTCGATGCCCTCGGAGGTGCCGATAACGTGACTCCTATGCAGCAGGGCATAATCGCACAGGCTGGATACAAGATGCTGCGGTGTGCTTTATTCCAGCGCGATTACATGCTCAATCGGCGTGCCGCTAAGACTACGGACAAACGCTATCTCCAGTGGGCCAACTCCCTACGCGCTGACCTCCAACTGTTGGGCCTGGAACGTAAGGCCCGGAAGATCCCGGAACTCCGGGATTATCTGGAAGGTGAGGTAGAATAATGATCACCATATTACAAGCCACGCAGGACCCGAACCTGTTCCAGCCGTGGTTTCAGGACGGTAATTGGAATAATTGGAAAGCATTCCTCGCTGGATTGTTCGGCCTGCCGATGGGACCGAAGCGCGCAAAGCGATATCGTAAGCATACAGCCCGTCGTACGCTACCGACACATCCCGCACGTGAAGCCTGGGTCGTAGCCGGTCGGCGTGGCGGAAAATCCCGCATTGCCGCACTGGTTGCCGTATTCCTTGCCTGTTTCCATGACTACACGCCTTATTTGGCTCCCGGTGAAGTCGCAACCATCGTCGTTATCGCTGCCGACCGACGTCAATCCCGCACAATCATGCGGTACATTACGGGCTTCCTAGACAACATCCCCATGCTGGCTGCTATGGTCGTCAGTCGCGCACGCGAAAGCATCGAGTTCAACAACCGTACCCTGATTGAAATTCATACGTGCAGCTTCCGCGCCGTTCGGGGATACACGATAGCTGCCGCCATCTGCGACGAGATCGCCTTCTGGCGAAACGATGAAAACTCCGCCAATCCCGATACCGAAGTTATCACTGCCCTGCGTCCGGCCATGGCAACAATCCCCAACAGCCTATTACTGTGCATTTCCTCGCCTTATGCCAAGAGAGGTGCTTTGTTTAACGCACATAAAAAGCATTACGGCAAAGATTCCCCTACCCTCGTATGGCAGGCCACAACGCGGGAGATGAATCCGACAGTCGATGCCTCCCTGATCGAACAGGCCTACGCCGATGATCCTGCCGCTGCTGCCGCTGAATATGGTGCAGCCTTCCGTAGCGACATCGAGTCCTTTGTTAGCCGTGAAGTGGTCGAAAGCTGCGTGGGGGATTTTGTGGAACGTGCCTATGACAGCCAGTTCGCCTATCGCGCCTTTGTCGATGCCGCTGGCGGCAGCGGACAGGACAGCTTTACGCTTGCCGTTGCCCACGCGGAAAAAGACGTAACCGTCATCGATGTCATAAAAGAAACCCGACCACCGTTCAACCCTGAAGCCACTACGGACTATTACTGCGAGGTCTTGGGTAACTATCGCATACAGTCGGTCCGGGGCGATAAATATGCCGGTGACTGGCCCTCTGAACAGTTCGCCAAGCGTGGCGTTCGCTATACTCCGGCCGAACGCAGTAAGAGTGAACTGTATCGGGACGTCCTACCTCTGCTGAACAGCGGCAAAGTCGTGCTGCCCAAAAACCCGAAGCTCGTAAGCCAACTCTGTAACCTGGAACGCCGAACAGGACGCGGCACAGGCCGCGATGTTATCGATCATCCACCTGGCAGTCATGATGATCTCGCGAACGTCTGTGCCGGTGTTTGTGTCGGCGCACCATCGAAGAAATTAGCAAGGAGGTTAGTATGATTCGTAAGTTTCTATTTAACATCGTCAAATATCTTTATGCCCGGAAGGGCCAGGTCGTAACCGTCCACAGTGAACGGGTTGCCTCACTCATGCAGGAGGCGCAACCGTACATTATTGAGCTTTGGCAACGCAAAGAGAAGCTGCGCCGTGCTGAAGAGAAACTCTTAATGAAAGAAAGCCAAGAGTTCCTGAGCAATGCAATTAAGTTTTATCGGGATCACTTGGAAATTGAAAATGCAAAAAGATACACCATCCAATAAGGAGATTAGAAAATGATTACCAAGTCAAACGAGTTACAAATTTTACATCAGTCCGGTTATGTCGGGAACGACAAACGCCCTGACCCCCAGCCTGCCATGGAGGATGATCAGGATTTCGTGCATGAGCCGGAACCGGTCACGCCGGACGATATCGATTTCGTGCCGTTGCAGGACAGTACCACTAAATCAAAACCGGATGAGCCTGATTTTATTGACCGTTTAATCATCCGCGAACAACAGAAGGAGAACAAATAATGGCAAACCGATTTATTGATTCTTATCGGAAGCAATCCCGCATTTTAAACCACGGCACCAGCGGGCTGACTCTGGACCTCCGCACATGCCGCGATCTGCTGCGGGAACTGGAGGAGCGGTGCGATGGTTGCCGTGTAGCAGTTGCATTCAGTAAAGGCAAACCCATCCGGGAAAAAACTGTAGGACTGCTGGAGTTTGTCCAGATACAGCTTGATAAAGTTCGAGCCGAGTACCCTGACTACGTCCAGCGAAAGCAACGCGAGACCGGTGTCCTACCCACTGAAATGCCCGCTGAAATGAAAGAACGGTTGGAACGCGCCGAAGCACAAGTGTTCGTCAAGGAGTTGGAAGCTATAACCTTGCGTGACAAGATCTCCATACTCGAAGCCGAACAGAAAGCTGAACCCGAACGGCAACCTCTTGCACATGGTCCGCGAGGTCATGGGCGAATAAAACCGACACAGAAATTCCCTGAAGGTCGACTCGTAGAAATCGACGGGCAATCGGTCGATTACCAAAGGGGATCTTTGGTGATCAAAGATCCCAAAAGTATCTTTGACGGTCTCACGGTGCTGGATTATCGCCGTTATGTGATTCACCCGTACAGGCGTGAGTTGCGCCGTCGTCGTGCCGTTCGCCAGGACTGCATTAAAAAAGGTTTACCTGTTCCACCGGAATGCAAACGAAAACCGGATTGGCGGTGCTGGCCCAAGGAAGTGCCGCAACCGAAAGTGGAAAAACCCATACGCCGTACTAGAAAAGCAAGAAAGGCAGCAACGCAATGATAATTAACGTCTGGCTCCGAGTCCTCCTTTCTACCGGATTACCGGTGACCGCTCGGAGCAACCCCGTGTGCGGATTTCTCTTTGGGTTTGCCGTCACGGGGATACCGGCAATTTGGTTTCTACCATTCTGAGCCGAATTGTCGGACGGTGGGATTCGTGCCGGCATACACGGTTCCTGCCGAAAAAGCTCGTCAGTCGGTGCAGGTTTTCATTCCTTTCTCCCTGCACCGGCTGATGGGTGAAAAATTGGAGGTGTTAATCGTGTTTATAGGAAATCTAAGACCTAAAACAGGCCTACCCTTGACCCGTGTCCGTTTTTCCATAAAAAACGGCTGCATTTTCCTAAGATGCGAGTTTACGATAGGATATTAGGGTTTAAATATAACAAATTAAAGGGTTTAAGTAACTTATTTAGCCAAAGCATTGATTTTAAAGGGTTTATTATTCGTTTAAGGGAGACTCCAAAACGTCACTGACCCTTAAAATAGCCGGTTCCCCGCCTACTCCCGAAATCAGGGTAAAATTGACGAATTTTCACCTTATTTTCCACCCGAAATTAAATCAAAATATAGCTTTAAAAGTTTAACTAATTAGGTTAAACTTACAATATAGAAAAGTCTAATTAGAAAGGATAGTCATGAAAAAGAAACCGGGTAAAAAATTGGTTACAACGCAAATTGACGAGGAAATTTATGCCTTGTTCAAAATGACGGCCAGTTATCAAAATCGCAACATAGATGAAGTCATGGACGATGCACTTCGTGACTACGTCAACGTACACCTGCCTCTTAAGCGAACCATTAAACCCAAGGGGAAAGCAAAATGATCGGACCGCCGATTTGCTTTAAACGGGGATGCAAACATTATCAGGGCATTGCACAGCCTGACGGTACAGAGTTGTCGGAGTGTCCGGTGTGCCGTGCATTCCCCGATGGGATACCGGAAGAGATACTCGACGGTACAAACGATCACAGCGAACCGTTACCGGAACAAACCAACATTATTACTTACGAAAAAGAAACGGACCTACCGACCGCTAACACAGCCGATAAGTCCTAACCACATATCCTACTAGGAAGGAAACATTCAAAAAGGAGTGAACACAATGAAGACCACCAAAACAATCAAAAAAACAAAGCCAGCGGTCAAGAAGGCCAGTGTTTCCAAGGTATCCAAGACCAAGGCGATTGATCCCAAAGCGAAGCTCATACCGGTAGAGGATAATCCATTCAGGAAGGATTCGTCTCGATACAAACGCTTTGCCCTAATGCAGAAAGGTATGACGGTCGAGGATTGGGCAGCGAAAGCCAAAAAGACGCCGTACGGCCTGCTCCGCGTTTGCATTGAAAAAGGCTACGTCAAACTGTCGTAAAGTCCAACTGGAGGCCATTTGAAAGGAGAATCATAATCATGGGATCATTATATCGACCGACCTATCGAGATAAGAAGACCAATGCCCTCAAACACTCGAAAGTATGGTGGGTGTCAATTTACAGTTGTGGCAAACAGTTCATGATAAACACCCATCAAAAGGACCGTGCCGAGGCGAAACGATTTCTGCAACAGCGCGAGGGTGACCTCGGCAACGGCGTACCGTTCATTAAGAATCAACACAAGATAATCTTCGAGGAATTGGCCCAGGACGTCCTAACGGATTACGAAATTAATAAGAAACGTTCGCTGGGGGATGCCAAGACTCGCTATAAAAAGCACATACTGCCGTTCTTCGGCAACCTGAAGGTAACGTCCATTACGACGACCGGGATTCGCACTTACACGAAAAAGCGACTGGACGAAGGTGCCGCCAATGGAACTGTCAACCGGGAACTGACGCTCGTTAAACGAGCCTTTAATCTAGCAAAGCGGGAGGGTCGCATTCACTCGGTTCCCTACTTCCCTATGTTAAAGGAAGCCGGTGCAAGGAAAGGCTTCTTTGAACCCGAACAGTTTCAGGCCGTCCACAATCACCTGCCGGAATACCTGAAAACCGTTGCCCGGTTCGGTTATGAAACAGGCTGGAGGAAAAATGAAATATTGACGCTCCAATGGCCTCAGGTGGATTTCGAAGGCCGTTGCGTCAGGCTGCTGACATCTAAGAACTCCGAAGGTCGGGTATTCCCTTTTACGCCGGACCTTGAGGAAGTCCTGCTTGAACAGCGTGCAAAAGCTGACAAGCTCAAACAGGGAGGTATTATTTGCCCTTGGGTGTTCCACCATACGTTTCGCGGTAAAAAGGGTCAGCGCATAACGTCATTTAAACGTAGTTGGAAAACAGCCTGTAAGGATGCTGGTGTTCCGGGTCGGGTTTTTCATGATTTGCGCCGGACAGCCGTCCGCAATCTTGAAAGGGCTGGCGTGCCCCGATCCGTAGCCATGAAACTAACCGGGCATAAGACTGAGAACATCTATAGGAGATACGACATTGTCAGTGAGAATGACATGCAGATTGCCGCCGAACGGCTGGGAGCCCACACCGGAAAACATTTAAAGTTATTAAAAGTTTCGGGTGATTTTGGCAAAAAATCGAAAATTGCGAAGATGCCGAAAGCTGCAAATGACTCATTTAAAAAGGATTGATGGTGGGCGGTACAAGATTTGAACTTGTGACCCCCGGTGTGTAAAACCGATGCTCTGCCAGCTGAGCTAACCGCCCACAAATAATTCCTTTACACCGCTTTAGCGGAGGGTAACTCTACCATATTCCCTTCATCAGTGTCCATATGCCGCCTCTCTTTAGCCTGTATTTCTCAAGACACATGTTCCGCTGGAACAAACCGGACGTCTGGAAGCGGGCGGTAAAATATGTAATTATTTTTTGCGGGCCGCAGCTATGATAAGCTAAGCCTTTTATTTGTTGATTATTATCGGGAGGCATTTTGGAATTTCGCAAATCACAGGCACGGGATCTGTTTGAAACCATTGTCATTACGGCCATTATCGCACTTTTTACAACTACCTTCGTCGTTCAGGCTTTTAAAATTCCAACCGGATCGATGGAATCCAACCTCCTGATCGGAGATCATCTTCTTGTCAACAAATTCGTGTACGGCCATTCCGGCATATTCTCGAAACTTCTGCCATACAGCGAACCGAAGCGCGGAGATGTCATTGTCTTCAAATACCCGGAGCAACCGGATGTTGCTTACGTCAAACGACTGATCGGCCTGCCCGGAGACAAAATTGAGGTTAAGGGGCGCACCGTATACGTAAACGATCGTCCACTGGATGAAAAGTATACGCAGTTCATCAACCCCGGAAGCATCCACGATCATTTCGGACCGGCGTATATCCCAAAGAAGGGGGATAAAATCGAGGTGATGGAATCCGCCGTCAAAGTAAACGGAAATGTGCTGAATGAAGAGGTGGTGGAATCGTACCCGGATCGGAACAAATCCTACGATGAACCTTTTTACGTCCCTCAGGATCAGTATTTTGCGATGGGAGACAATCGCGACAACAGCATGGACAGCAGGTTCTGGGGTTCAGTCCCCCGCGATTACTTTCTAGGCAAAGCTCTCGTCATATACTGGTCTTTTGAAACGCCGAGAGACGAATACCTCCGAACCGGCGTTTCAGACCGGATTAAACAATATGGCAACGTTGTTAAGAATTTCTTCGGCAAAACGCGTTGGAAGCGGACGCTTAAAATCATCCGCTAACACCGGCGTTCAACCTGAATGGGACCGATTCATCTGCTCCGCATACAAATGCAGAACCATGCCGTTGATCGGAATACTCATCCTGTTTTTGCTTTCCTGGACCATCCCGGCGCATCCCGATACTCGCACCCATTCCATTTCGGAAGAGGCTGCGGAGAGATTCGGGCAAAAGCTCAAGGACATTCAGGATTTTGCCCCTCAGGAAGAATCGGACAGGGAGCAGGCTACACGGATTACCGAGGAGGAGATTAATTCCTACCTGTCCATGGGTTCGAACTTAAAATATCAGACCTGCCTGAGAACATTGAAGATGACCTTTAAACAGGACATCCTGGAAGGCCTGGCGTCCGTTGACTTTGACTGCCTGAAGGAAATATCCTCAACATCCATTCCTAAATATATTTCGCTACTATTTTCGGGAACCCATGTAATCACCGGCCGCGGGAAGATTCTCAGCGGCGATGGTGAAGGGAGGGTTCAATTGGAGCAGGCCCGGTTCGACAACAGCAGGCTTCCGAATTTTCTCATAGAAGAAGCTGTTGAGGCTGTATGCGAAACCCAGAAGTCGTTTTTTAATCCACTGCAGCCTTCACCGTTGCCTTACTCCATTAAGAGAATTACGGTTCATCCCGGATACATTATGGTTTACCAGTGACGACCGGGATCCATCCGGCATGGGATAGAGGGAAGCTTTTATAGTATAGTGTATTGTTTCTTCACTAATTCTTTAGAGGTCAGCGAGCGTGAACCAAAAACAATTTGACGCAAAATTGAAAAGTGCCACTTCCATTGAAGAAAGAACAGCCCTGCTGGATGCGTACGGGGAAGAGCTGTTCAATAAAGAAAAATACGCGGTGGCGGTCCGCGTCTATTCCCAGGCCTTAACCATACGGAATCGACCCAATGTAAAAGCATATTTCGCAGGCCGGATCGGCATCTGTTATTTCAACTCGGGAAACGACAAAGAAGCCTTCAAATACCTGCAGCAATCCGCACGCCTGTTTAATCCGGACAAAACGGAATTCATGGAAGACATGTACGGTTTCGTTTACTTTCACCTCGGCGCTCTATATGAATACCATGGCAAGTACGCTCAATCCCTCGAAGCCAGGAAAATCTGCGAAAAGTATGCGGACAGCCAGGAAAAAGATACGCGATGGATGCTGTATGCCGGAATGGGCCGCAACTATGAAGCCCTGGGCAAGCACGACGAAGCGATACGCTACTCGCAAAAAGCGATCCAGGTCATCAGCGACAACGACCCCGGCTTGAGCTATCTGTACGAAAGCATGGCCAACAACTACATGGGATTAAATCAGTATCACGAAGCGATCAAACATTTTTCAAAAGTGCTGGAACTGGATCCGGATTTCGAGCGTAAGGACGACATACAGCTGAAAATGGGCGGCTGCTACCATCTTCTGGCCAATTACAAGATGGCGCTGGAAACATACGAAAAGATCTTTGAACTGAACCAGATTACAGGGAAGAAAAAGGATCAGCACTGGCTTTACCTGAAAATCGCCGAGTGCTACTTCCACCTGGAATCGTTTGAAAAATCCCTGCTGGTAACCCTGGAAATGCTGCGCCGCAATCCCAGGAAGAAAGAGGAGAAAGTCGAAGCGCGCAGCTACCTCACCAACAACTACTACGAGCTGGGACGCTATAAGGACGCCGTGGAAGAGGGCGAAAAAACCCTGAAAATGGCCAAACGATTCATTAACGACGACCTCTTTTACGTTCGAATGGCCCTGAGTTACTACAACCTTGGAGACAAGAAAAACTTCAGGAAATATCGGACGCTGTACCGGAAGATGTTCAAGGACGACAACTGGAATAAATATATGGATAAGTTGCAGTAATGTTTAATGTAAAGCAGAGGTTCTCAGGAAATTCACATCTTCAAGAAACAGGAATCCAGAAGTCAGAAGCCAGCCCGGCCTCCGGTTGGTACCGGATTAAACAATCTGTGACTCCGGGTAAGTTTTCGGGGGTCGGGGTCGGAATCGGTTTTTAAAAGCTCTATCCCGATACCGATTCCGAGACCGACGCCGATGTATTTCCGGCCCAGCTTTTCGCTTTGGAAAGAGGCACAGGCCGGAATATCAAAACAAGAATGCGATACCGGACCGGCTGAACCCGTATATACGCTGAATCCAATCAGGATATATTTCCCCTGGCTTCGAACCTACCTGAAATACCATGATCAAAGCCGCACGGCGGATTGTTAAAAAGCTTCGACAAAACGGACATGAAGCTCTTTTTGCAGGAGGCTGGGTGCGGGATTTCCTTCTCAACCGGCAGCCGAAGGATATCGATATTGCAACCAGCGCTCATCCAAAGGAGGTATTGCGGCTTTTCCCGCATTCAACCGCTGTCGGAGCTCAGTTCGGGGTTGTACCGGTTCGCATGTACGGGCACGCGTATGAAGTCGCGACATTTCGGAGCGACGCGGCCTATTACGACGGCCGTCACCCGTCTTCCGTAACCTTTTCGGGACCACGGCAGGATGCCCGCCGAAGGGATTTTACTATAAACGGATTGTTCTACGATCCCGAGTCGGAACGACTGATCGATTACGTCAAAGGCCGAAGCGACCTGAAAAACAGGAGAATCCGGGCTATCGGAGATCCAGGAGAAAGGTTTAACGAAGACAAGCTCCGGATGCTGCGCGCGATACGCTTCGCCTGCAATCTGAACTTCAGTATCACGGCGGAAACATGGGATGCCATTCAGAAACTGGCGCCCGGAATCCTGCAGGTCAGCGGGGAAAGGATTCGGGATGAATTGACCACGATACTAATCGGGCCGGCACCCGGCTCGGGCCTGAAAATGCTGCATGAAAGCGGCCTGCTGCCGCATATCCTCCCCGAAGTCGAAGCAATGCACGGGCGTCTTCCCTTCCCCGGCAGCAGCAGTGATATGCTTGAAGGGACAGGGATAGCGCTGTCGTTGCTGCGCCACGCTTCCGTGGAACTGGCATTCGGCACGCTTCTGCACTATATAGGCGCACAAGCCGGACCTTCGGGTGAAGGCGCGGTTTTTTCGGATGAAAACGCCGGGCTCGGCGGCAAAACAGCGGAGAAAATATGCCGTCGTCTTCGAATGCCCGGGAGTTGGATCGAACGGGTGTCAGACCTGGTACGGACGCAACCGCTCCTCTATGAAGTGAGGGAAATGAGGGGAAGCACCCTGAAAAGACTGCTGCGCAAACCGAATTTTTCCGACCACCTGGAACTGCACCGGGTGCACGCACGCAGCAGCGGAAAAGCCCTCGACTGCTATGACTTCTGTCGAAGGAAAATCAGGGAGTATGCAGATCAACTGCATGCTCCGCCCCTGATCACAGGCGAGGATTTAATTTCCCTGGGCCATAAACCCGGCCCGCTTTTCAAAAAGATTCTTCGAACTGTCGAGGACCTTCAACTGGACGGCGTACTCCGAACCAAAAAGGATGCAATTCGGCATGTAAGGCGATTATTTCCTCTTAGTAAATTGAAGATTGAAAATTGAAGATTGGGGTTGACGTGATTCCTTACGAGTACTTGAAAGAGAT
This sequence comes from Acidobacteriota bacterium, assembly GCA_016934295.1. GTDB lineage: Bacteria > Acidobacteriota > UBA6911 > UBA6911 > UBA6911 > UBA6911. The sequence goes on along the minus strand of JAFGTD010000131.1, from coordinate 11,117 downwards.
CCGTTTACGATTCCAGCTTTTTGATTCAGGATGGAGCGCAATCCTTTTCTCGAATAGCAATCAATAAACATCCGAAACAAATCACTTGCGCCCCTATCATCAAGCTTATAATTTTTAATTTTTAATTCGGGGGTTTTGTGGATCCATTCAGTATCGAAAATCGGGTGCAGGTATCCGCACGAGCAGTGAAGCGGCTGCGTAAGGGCCACCTTTGGATATACGCGAGTGATGTTGCACGCGAACCGGAGGGCGCGGCCCCTGCAATGGTACAGGTTGTCGATGGGGCCGGGAATCCGCTCGGGTACGCCTTCTACAGCCGGCATTCGCAAATACGTCTCCGGCTGATCTCCCGTTCCGAAGACCTCCCCACGCCGGAGTTTTTCCGTGCACGCATCGAAAATGCCATCGCCCGGCGCCGCAACCTGATCCGTGAAGGCTCGGCATGCAGGCTGGTATTCGGAGAGGGGGACCTGCTGCCGGCCGTCATTGTGGACCGATACGACCGGCACCTGGTTCTGCAAACCCTGTCCTATGGGGCGGATGCCCTGAAACCCTTCCTGGCCGACACCCTGCGCGAAATCCTGCAGCCCGCAGGCATCATGGAGCGCAACGACGTAAAAGCCCGCAGGCTTGAGGGCCTGGATGAAACGCAGGGCATCCTGTACGGGAATGTCCCGGACGAGGTCGAAATCCAGGAAAACGGAATCCGTTTCCTGGTCAATATGCGACTAGGGCAGAAAACCGGATTTTTCCTGGACCAGAGCCGGAACCGCATTTCCGGGCAGATGTACGCTTCGGGCCGTGCCCTCGACTGTTTTACAAACACCGGAGCGTTCGCGCTTCATTTCGCCCGATCGTGCGAATCGGTCCTGGCAGTGGATATATCGGCCGACTCCCTTGCCATGGCTAAACGCAACCGGGACATCAATAATTCCGTCAATGTACGCTTCGATGAAGGCAACGCCTTTGACTATCTGCGGGAACTGGAGAGTGCGGGGCAATCGTTTAACACGATCTGTCTGGATCCTCCGGCGTTCGCCAAGAACCGCAAGGCACTAAGCGGCGCCCGAAAGGGATATAAAGAAATCAACTTGAGAGCGATCAAGCTTCTGAAACCGGAAGGAATTCTTATTACATCGAGCTGCTCCTACCACATGCCGGAATCGAATTTCCTGAAACTCCTATGCGAAGCCGCACGCGATGCCCATCGCTACATTCAGGTTATAGAAATGCGCGGCCAGTCGAGCGACCACCCCATGTTGTCGGGCATGCCGGAGACTAAATATCTGAAATGTTTTATTTTGAGGGTTCTATAACCGGTCTGCCGGGTGAGGAAATACGCAGGGCGGAGAGGGCCTTTTCAGGCCATCTCCGCCCTGGCAGGCGATCTAAAAACGAGGATTACGGAGGCTACCGGGCTGCATCCGTTTCTTCAGGGGCTGCATCCTTGGCACACCGGAAGCCGAAATTTGAAAGATAGTTCGGCACATAAGCCGTCCGTTCGAAAATGGATCCCATTCTTCCCCTGTAGACGTAAGAAAGCCCCCGAACAACCTTCATGTCCTCGGTAGCATTAGCGTCCCTTTTCTTGCTCCCCTTGTAGGGCAGGTACGGTGAGGTCGTCCATTCCTGAACGTTGCCCATCATGTCGTGTACGCCGTAGGGACTCACATCGTTGAATTGTCCGACAGAAACCGGGCTTTCGTAACCGGATTCATAGGTATTGGTTCGATTTTCTTCCCAATCGTTCCCCCAGGGATACCTGAATCCCTCCGTACCCCGGGCGGCCTTCTCCCACTCAAACTCCGTCGGCAGCCTTTTCCCCTTGGACTTGCAGTAGGTTGCTGCATCGTTAAATGTAATGAACACAACCGGAACATTGGCCTTTTCCAACGTATAAAAAATGCGCCAGTCCTTGCCCTCTTTGGCACCTTCTCCCGCGTAGTTCTCATTGATGGAAAAATCCATGAACTCCATATTCGTCACTTCGTACTTGTCGATATAGAACGCGGGAAGATTCATTGTACGGGCCGGGTAGTTGGCCGTAGGGTGTTCCGTGTCTTCAGTTCCCAGGATAAACTCCCCCTCCGGAACAAGAACCATTTCTCCCGACACTCTTTGGGGCGCGGTTCCTTCCATCGCAGGTTCCGTGGCTTCCATGTCGGCTTCTTCCTTGCCGCCACAGGCGCTCAATCCAAGAACCAGAGTCAGAATAAATAGAACGATACCGAATTTTCGAAGCATGATCCCTCCTTTTAGAACTGTCGCAACTCATACCGAAAAGCATTTATACAATACCTCAATCCGGAAAACAATGACAGCGTGTTCCTCTATCATTCGAACGCTTAATTTTGGATGATTTTCAGGGAATGCGTGCAACACGGGAAAGCTTTGCGGACCAGGCGCACAGACGCATTCTCATTGCATTTGCCGCTATCTATTACTATCATGCGCAACCATAAGGTAAACAGTCGGTTGTACATGTCGCCCGAGGCCCGAAATGGCGGAAACAAGCGCAAAGATGCGATCGGATCTTGAAATCCACTGGGAGCAGAATTCGGGCATAATCGTCAAAGATCCGGTCACAGGTCGTTTTTATCGTTTTTCTCTCGTACAGGCTTCCGCTCTGGCACGGCTGACCGGATTGCAGGATTACGATTCCATCGCCGCCGATGTCTCCCGGGAACAGGGAGTGGAGGCAACCGCCGAACAGATCAAAGAGTTCACGGAGAAACTGCAGACACTCCTGCTGCTGGATCACCCATACTGCTGGGCGAAACTCAGGAACATTGAAGTAGCCAGGCGCTGGAGTATCCGGAATCTTTTGCATATAAAAATCCGGGCTTTTAATCCCGACAGATTACTCACCCGGCTGGAGGAAAAATTCCGATTCTTTTTCAGCGCGCCCTTTCAATATTTTTCCGGTCTTATCGCAGTTGCTGCCATTATCATTTCTATACTTCACAGAGAATCTCTGTTCCATTCCCTGGCGGGACTGTTTTCCTTATATTCCATCCCCCTGATTCTGGTCGTAGTGATAGCCGTCATGACGGTTCATGAATTCGCCCACGGCATAACATTGAAGCACTTTGGCGGCAAGGTGGCGGAGATGGGTGTCATGCTCCTTTATTTTCTCCCCGCTTTTTACTGCAACGTCAGTGACGCATGGATGCTGAAAAAACGCGAAAGGATTCTTGTCGCCCTGGCGGGGGGGTACGTTCAGCTTTTCCTCTGGGCCGTCGCGACTATTATCTGGAGGCTGGCGGCGCCGGAAACCCTTTTCAGCCGCATCTGTCTCATCAGTATCGTGTTTAACGGGATAATGGTATTTTTTAACTTCAATCCCCTTATCCGCCTGGATGGATACTACATGCTGAGCGATTACATCGAAGTTCCCAATTTGAGGTCGAAAGCTCTTTCCTATCTGAAGCACAAATGGCATGCATGGCTTACAGGAACCGGAAGCTCTCGAAATGATGCATCCGGGCCCCGGGAAAGAAAAATTCTTTTCCTTTACGGAACCGCCTCCTGCCTGTTTACGACAGGAATTGTCGTTTATATGTTCTATCTCATCGGCGGCTGGATGGTGCGCGAGTATCGGACCTGGGGTGTAATTATGGCTTCAATGCTTCTTGTAATGGCCGTGCCTGCAGTCAACAGGAAAAATGCTTCCTCTTCCGGAAAATTTCTAAAAGCGGTTTTTGCCCGCATTTATAAAAGCCCCACGCGTTCAATCGTTATTCTGTTGATTATTCTGTGCGCTTTTCTCCCCTGGGAGCTTAAAATCTCCAGCGATTTCACCATTGTTCCTCTCAAGCAAGTTCAGGTAACGTCTCAGGTTGAGGGGCGCCTGATAGACATCCATGTCGATCAGGGAAGTCGGGTTTCCGCGAACTCACTGCTGGCGGAAATCGAGAACCTGGATCTGGCGGACAGCTACCAGGAAACCAAGGGAGATTTAGACGCACAGAAGGCCGTCCTGGATCGTTTGAAAGCAGGATCCCGCCCGGAGGAGATAGAAAAAGCCAGAAGCCTGGTTGCGACCAAAAAGGCCGAATATGAAAACTCCGCCAAAATCGACAAAGAACGCGCGGTCCTGAGGGATACGATCGCCATAAAAGAGGCGGAGCTGGCGAATGCAAAGTCGAATTACGAACGGATCCAAAGCCTCCTGGAAGACAGATTGATTGCGCGGAATGAAGCGGACCGCTATCGCACCGAGTTCGAGGTCAGCCAAACAGAGCTTTCCGCTGCCAGGGGGCGGTTAAGCGTCCTGGAGGAGCAGACGGAAAGTATCCGGGACATCAAGCGGAAGGAACTGGCCCAGGCGCAAAGCGAGCTGCAGCTGCTGCTTGCCGGCTCGCGACAGGAAGACATCCGGGAGGCGGAATCGCGGGTCGTGAAACTTGAAGAACAATTAAAAATACTGGAAAAGGAATTGGAGCTTTTGAAAATCCGCAGCCCGATCGACGGAATAATAGCGACTTCCTATTTGCCCAACCGCATCGGGGAATACCTTGATAAAGGGGACCTGTTCTGCGAAATCGTCAGCGAAGGGATCGTCACAATAGAGATGCCCGTACCTGAAAAAGAGATTGGGGACGTGCAACTGGGATTCCCCATCAGAATGAAGGTCCGGGGATTCCCCCGAAAATGGTTTGAAGCAAAGGTCCAGAGCATCGCACCGGTCACCGGCGCAAACGGCTCGGACCGGAGCGTGATTGTACGCGGCGAACTCGAAAACCGTGACGGCACCCTGAAATCGGGCATGACCGGGGTCGGCAAGATATTGTGCGGGAAGCAGATGATAATACAGATTGCATCCAGAAGAATAATCCGATGGTTTCGGACCGAGTTCTGGGAATACCTGCCTTAATCAATTTCTTAGAAAATTGTTTTTTTGTTGACATTGAAAAAAAGCGCTGTTAGGTTTTTCTCATAAAAGTATTTGTAGTTTAATTAGTGCCGGTAGTCTCTCTGAAATTTGGAAAGGCTACATGGCCGTTCGGCCAGGCTGATCGGCCACAGGTTATCTCGAATAGCTCTCTCATCTTGAAGAATCTTTAGCCGGTTCTTCAAACAACAAAAATCGGCTAAAGGATTTCTCCCAAACTGAGTAAGAGCCAAAAACCTGAAGCTGTTTGCAACATAGCTGTTCTGTTCCAGGTTTTACTTGGGGCATCAGGTAGTTTGATCCTTTTGCGTGCAGGGGTATTGCTTCATGCACCAGGAGGGTTTTGAACCTGAAGAGTGAACCCCCTAGGTTGTTACGAACAAACAATTTAGGAAGGAGATGGTTATGGCAAGTGGAATCCTCTGGTTGTGATGCTGCAAAAGGATTTGCTAGCCCGCGAACAACCAAAGTTTTAATGGAGAAATCGAATATGCAGACCGATATTGAAATTCTTGAAACCCGTGAAACCCCTATTGTTTTGTGGGGATGGCATTAAAGGATTTCCGCTAACCGGAATTTACAATTTAGGCCTTGTTTAAAAAGTGAAATTGAGGTAACAGGATAGAGGTGTGTTTGTTGGTTTACCTCAGTTTAACGGTAGATTTGTGTTTAAGGCATTGAATTGATAAAGGTTAAATGCTGGAGTGAAGTCTGCCGATACAGCTTAAGTATTGGTAGGGTTGGACTATAATGACTTGGACCGAACTTCCAGCTAAGCTTAAGATATATATATCTTTTTTAACGATTGCAGCATTCCCTATAGCATTATGGGCAGTTAAGGGTGTGCTTATTAATGAGTACGATTCAGGCTGGCTTGTTTTAACCCTATTAACCCTCCTTACAGCCCTTGGTTTTCAATACTTTCCCTCAGCAAACACAATCATAGGAATCGGCGATGCATTCATCATGGCAATTGCTATGATGTATGGTATAGCTCCCTGTATTATTGCTACGTTTATTCACACAATAATCATTTGTATCGTTGTAAGGAATCCACGAATCCCTGTATATAAAATTATATTCAATACAAGCAGTGCGATTTGCGGGGCCTGGATTTATAGCAATGTATTTCATTTCTTTCATCATGAGGGTACTGGAATCGCCGATATTTTTCTTCCTGCTGTTTTACTTGTCACAGCTTTCTTTTTAATCAATTCCCTATTACTCTCAATCGCAGTCGCTTGGTCTACTGGAAATACAATAGCTAGATTCTGGATAAAAAGTTTCATGCCATTTGCTGTTGACTTTCCGGTATCCGCCGTTGCAGCAACAATAATTGTCACAACACGTGAATTTAACGAATATATGCCCTTCGCAGTAGCACCTATAATTGGGGTAGTTTGGGGGTGGAATAAAGTAAACAAAGCTAGAGCCAAGGAAGCGGAAAACCATCTGGAAGAACAGGAGCAATTATACCTACGAACGGTGGAATCACTGGCCCTGGCTGTTGATGCCAAAGACCAGACCACCTACGGGCATATTCGAAGAGTAAGGGTTTATGCAACAAAAATGGCGCATCTCTGCGGCATTAAGGATCCCGATGAGCTAAAGGCTATTACGACGGGCGCCCTGCTCCACGATATCGGAAAGCTCGCCATCGACGATTACATCCTGAACAAGCCGGGAAAGCTTTCGAAGCAGGAATTCGATAAAATCAAGATGCATGCCACGGCCGGGGATGAAATCCTCAAACAGATCCACTTCCCTTTCCCCGTCGCGAAATACGTGCGCTATCATCATGAGCGCTACGACGGAACCGGATACCCGGATGGCTTAAAGGGAGAGGAAATCCCGCTTGGAGCCCGGATACTCACTATCGCGGACGCTTTCGACGCCATACGTTTTTCGCGGCCCTACAAGCTTCCGGTTTCAACCGATGAAGCCGTCGAAATTCTCGAGGAACAAAGCGGGGCCGCTTTCGATCCCGGGCTGGTCCGACTGTTCGTCAGCCATGTCGACGAGCTGGAGCTTGAAGCCGAAATTGCCTCCGCCAACATCGAAGAGTTGTCCTTCAGAAAGTACTTTGAAAATGTGGACCAAGCGCTGTCAAACGCCGAGACAACCGCGAACGACAACGGTTTCTCCCAGGATATCCCCACGGAGCTTCTTCAGGTCGCCGAACTCTGCAGCACCGCGATCGGCCATCTCGATCTTCAGGATTTCCTCCCCATCATCGCTCGGCGTATCGAACAATTGGTTTCATTCAGCACCTGCGCGTTCTATCTCAGTGACGACAAAGGCTGCGTGCGAACCGAATATGTCTGCGGAGCGTTTTCCGATCTTTTGCAGGGGCACCAGATCGGCATGGGCAAGGGCATCAGCGGATGGGTCGCCGCCCACAGGCGCGCCATGGTGAATACCGACCCGTTGCTCGATTTTCATGATATTGAGGGCGATTTCAGTTGCTTCACGGATACGATGGTCGTTCCATTAATTAACGACGATACCGTGCTGGGAACGATATCCCTCTATGCCCAGGATCCGACATCCTATAATCAAAGCGACCTGAGCGTTTTGCAGACACTTGCCGCGTCCCTGGCCCCGATGGTGGCGGAAGCGAAACAACGCGGAAGCACGAAACCGGAGGATGTAATCGATCCCACAACCCGGATCCACCGCATTTCCTATCTGACCGCTATCGGCCCCCAGGTAATTTCCGCGGCCGCCAGGAAACAATCCCCGATCTGCCTGATATATCTCGAACTAAGAAACCTGTACCAAATTATACGGATCTACGGCGGCAATGTCGGTAATACCATTCTCCGGCGGATTGCGAGCTGCATCAAAACCGAGCTGCGGGAGACGGACATCCTGGTGCGTTACGGCCACCAGGGGTTTGTGGCCCTGCTGCCCGGCGTTCGCATCGAACACGCACGCCGTTGCGTTCTGCGGCTGAAGCACCAGATCCGGAGTGAAGTTTCGACCGTGGGCGGGCAGAATTTCTCCATCGACTGCAGTGCAGGCATTTCCATCTATCCCAAGGACGGAACGTCCATATCCACACTGCTGCAGTCGGCCCAGGACAGCCGGAAGATCAATATTTCGGAATCCGCACTGTCGGACGAAAACGTCGTCAATTTCCTCCCCAAGGCCTGAAACGGGTCCTAGGCCCCCTGATCGCCGGATTGCCTTCTCCGATACAGACGAAAATCCAGATAGCAACGATGCCGCTTGAGAAACTGCAGGGTTGAAGCATATTGCCTGTCCGGAATCCCCAGGCGCGTAAACGCTTCCCGGTACCTGCCCCCGGAATCCTGCAGCGCTCTCTGAAGCACCCCGCGAACCACCGATGAACCGAAATCATGGCGCAGGAAAGGATCTTTGATGCGGTCTTCAAAATTCCCCTTTCCGTCCAGGATCTCACGATACAACCGTGCAGCCATAGCGGATTCGGTACTTTCCGTCTCAAAATCGTCCCGCCGGACCTCAGGAGGCAGATCCTTGGCGTTGATTGTATGCCCGTCCGACGAGTAGTAGGATCCGGCCACCACATTCAGCAGTTCGCGAACATTTCCCGGATAGGGATACCTTTTAAGCAGAGCCATGGCCTTGGACGAGAAGCTTTTCAGGCGTCCGTCCTCATTTTCCGCTGTCTTCTGCAGAAAGGATTGCGCCAGCAGCGGGATATCCTCCAAGCGTTCGCGCAGGGGCGGCACCCGAACTTCCATTTTTTTCAGGCGATAGTACAAATCCTTCCGGAAGCGTCCCTCTTCGATTTCATTCAGCAGATCCAGGTTCGTCGCGGCAATCACCTGTACATCTATTTTACGGAGGGAGGTTTCTCCCACCCGCCGCACTTCCCTCTCCTCCAGTACACGCAGGAGTTTCGCCTGAAGCCTGAACCGAAGATTGGAAATTTCATCCAGAAATATTATCCCTCCGTGGGCAGCCTCCAGAAGCCCCGGCCTGTCTTCGAGAGCGCCGGTAAACGCCCCCTTTCTGTAACCGAAAAGCTCGGCCTCGGCCAGGCTGTCGGAAAGCGAACCGCAGTCGACCGGAAGAAATTTACAGGAACTGCGACGGCATGTCCTGTGGATTGCCCGGGCGACCAGTTCTTTGCCGGTGCCGCTTTCTCCCGTGATCAATACATCCAGGGGAGACGCCGCCACAATGGCGATCCGGTCCCGCAATGCCTCCACGGCAGCGCTCGTCCCAACGATTTCCGCGTATTCTTCCCTTACCTCGTGGAGATATCGTTCCAGATCCTTCTTTTCTTTGATTAACTGCTGCTGCGCTATGGAATTGTCTATGGCTATTGCGGAAAGATTGCAGAAGGCCGCAAAAAGATTGATGACCGATTCGTTTAAAGTATTGAGGGGTGTGGAATGATCCGCGTACAGCAAACCGAGCACCCTGCCGGAAACTTTCAGCGGAGCACACAGCAACCTTCCCGGAGATCCCGGAATCGTCAGTATCTTGTCCGTTAACCGCGGATCCTCCCGCACATTGGCGCTTAGAATCGGATTGCCCCGCCTGCCGACCTCCTCCAGTATCGCCGGACTAATGGAAACTGCATTTGTAACACATTCCTTTTTAGAGTTGCGCCCTTTCGCCGCTTTCCATTTCTCCAGCGATCCTTCCTTAAGAAATACCAGAGCACGCTCCATCCCTGTTGCCTGAATCAGCTGATCCAGAATCGCCTCCAGGAGAGGCTCCAAATCCCGGATGGAATTGACTGCGGTGCTGACCCGGAACAGGATCCTTGCCTGATCCTCGTCATGAGGGTCGGAAACAACAATATCGGACCCGGCGCCGGGATCCTTCGCCGATCCTATCAGGCGAGCCAACTCTGATTTGGTACGGTTCCGGTTGAACGCATTCCAGAAAGAGGGAAGCAGCTTACTCGGAGTCCGGCTCTCCAGCCTGCACAGACAGTCGTATGCCGCTTTGGCGTGATGAAGCTGTCGGTTATCATCATGCAGCCTGCCGAATATCCTGCACAACTCCGCGTGCGCCCGCCACGCAATCTCCCTGTGGCCGGATCCTTCTATCAATCGGCACGAAGCCCGCAGTTCCTCTACGGCACGTTCAAGGTTCAACGGCTCCCGGAGGATCGAACGCCCCGGCAATCCGGTTTGCGTGCTGCGACCGCCTTTGTCCCATACTATGGAATGGAGGATCCCCGACAACAGATGACAGTGACTTATCAAGGGAGCGGACTGCATGGCCCCGGCCAATCGAAGCGCGTTTCCGGCATGTACGCCGGCATCATTCAAATTTCCTTGTCTTATAAGAATTTCACTCAAATGAAGTTTGATGATGGCCATCTGATAGGGCCAGTGCTTTTTGGCGACAATCTTGTCCAGGGAACGGAGACGCTTCACGGCCTTCTGCGTTAAACCTTGCTCGAATAAAATTCTGGCATAAAGTGCATCTGCCAGTTCACGCTCGTAAAAAGGAGCTTCTATGGTCTCCATCCGATACAGCATTTCTATGGACCCAACGGCTTCGTCAAAATTTCCGAGGATATAATGTAAGATGGCAGTAATGTAACGAGCATGTCCTACGGCGTATACAGCTCGACTATTACTAATCTTTGCACCAATTTGACGAATAATCTGGTATGCGCCGCAATAATCATTCTCCGCAATTTTTACTTCTGCCAATATAGTGTTAAATGCATGGTGGACTGCTGGATTGTCTGATTCTCCGACCGTCTTCATGACACTTTCCAAAACATTTAGTGATTCCTGAGTCCTTCCCATCCTACAGAGACACTCCGCGAGGTTTCCTAAAGCTTGGATCCGAGGTATAACAGATCTGCTTTTCTCGCTGATTTGCACCGCCCGCCTGTGTTTCTCAAGCGCACGGGGGAATCTTCCTAGATTCATAAGCATTGTTCCTAGAGTGGAAAATGCAGAGCAAGTTAAATATGATTCGCTTGAAGGTGCCAGGATTTCTTCAGCTTTTTTAGCAGCTATCAGAGAAGATTTTAGTTCGCAACCAACACGATAATTAGCAGCGGTAAAAATTTGTATCCTTCCCCTTAATGCGTCAGCTCCGGAAGCAGGACAGGCGTCCATTGCTTTTTTCAGAAAAACCAATCCACGGCGCGGCTGTGACTGTATGGCCGCTCCGAACGCAAGCTCGGTATACAACATGGCTTTAGTCATGTTTTTTCCCGAACGGCCCGCGTTGCGGAAACATCGCAACCCCTGTTTAC
>JAFGTD010000130.1 GCA_016934295.1 Acidobacteriota bacterium | reverse complement strand
CGTTCTCCCAGCTTCGAGAAAAAATCCATCTCCCTTTCCGAAATCGGATTGCGCCTGCAGAAAATCAGATCGATATCGGAACTGTAATTAAGCTCCCTTCCGCCGAGTTTCCCCATCGCGACGACTGCAAAACCGCCCTCGGAAATCGTTGTTTCGTACCGGCCGGCTTCTTCTTCAACAAGTTTGTCTCTGCAGGAATCAAGCGCCGTCTGCACAACCCAGTCCGCCAGGATCGACAATCTGCGCACGGTTTCCTTGAAAGAGAACACCCCGGATATATCCAGGTAGGAAATCAGCAGGTATTCGCGCCGCTTGAATGCGCGCAATCTTTCATAAACATCCTCTTTCGCTTCCGTGTTCCAGGCTTTCCATTGTTCGTCGTAATAGGATTTTTCTTCGGGAATGGGGGAGGCGGCCGTATCCTGACTGAATCGAAGGACCCGCTCGTTCAACCAATCCAGATACTCCGGGTGTAACCGTAGGGTATCCAGCATGGGTGGAGAAAGTATCAGGAGTGAACCCAGGTCACTGAGAAAAGAGTCGGAGCAAGCCTCAAAATCACCGGCATTCAAACACTCCAGCAAACTCTCAAACGCAAACCGCGCCCTTTCAGGGGTAAAAGTATTATCGGCGATTCGCATTATTCGATCCATTGTATCCCTACCCTTCAAGGTGGGCTTGGTCTTGCATCAAGGATTGAATGCCCAGGACTGAATCCGTATTTTATCGATAAAGAGGCCGGCGGCATCTTTGCCGCCGTCTTTCATTCCTGCTCTACCGGTTCCTGCAGCAGGTTTTTCAGCCGATCCATCCATACCTCAAGTTCGGAATTCGGGATCTGGGCGCCGGCTTCCGTAGTCACGTAGAAATTGTCTTCCGCACGCGCGTGCCAGGTGGCGATTTTGGCCGAATGAATATAAAGACCGCAACGGGCCAGGCTGTTGCACATTACATACAGCAATCCCGGCAGGTCGCTCGCTATAATGTGAACGACCGTATGCTCCTCAGATAGATCGTTCCTTAAATCGATCCTGTCCAGGATGATGCCTCCCGGCGGCGTTTTTCCCGACTGCTTTAAGAACTCTTCCATTGTGCGGGCTCCCGTCAGCACATCTTTGAGAGCCGCCTGAATTTTTCGGGCTTTATACTCGGATATCTGCATCCCGTTCGACCGGATATAGAGCGTATCCAGCACAATGGAATTTTTCTTAGCCAATGTATACGCCTGGGCTCTCAGGATTTCGACGGCGCAACCATACAGTACTCCCGAAATTTTAGACAGCAGTCCCGGTCTCGTATCATCCGGGGTACAGATAGTAAGTTCGGAATAATCGTCTCCCGGCCGGTTGTAAACATCCAGCACAACCCTCTCTTCTTCCAGCCTTTCGAGAAGCTGCAGATGATTGGCAATATCGCCCAACGAAGTATTCAGCAGATAGCTTGCGGGCATGGTATCGGTGTGCTTCAAGACGACTTTTTCGTTCTCCGACGGATGCAGCGCCACAAGCCTCTTTCGTATCAACCCGATTTTCTCCTCAGGGGCCAGGGTATCGGAGGCATCGTCCGAATTGCGGTCAAAGAAGCCCTGCATTTTCCTGTAAAGGTCTTCCAGGTCCCGGAAATCCATGGAGGTCCAGTTCGTGTCCGAAACCGCACATGTATCCACATAGGTGAAAACATAGAGATGTCTTAAAACTTCCAGGGTCGGTACCAGGGCAGCCACTCTATGAATGATATTTGCGGATGTAAGATCATGCAGCCTGGCTGTTCGCACCAGCAGGAGGTGGTGCCGAATCAGGACATCCAGAAGCTCTTTCTTATCAGCGGACAGTTTCAGCCTTTTGGAAACGGTTTTTGCCAAATCCGCCCCTGTTTCGCAATGGTCGCTACCCGGCTGAAGCTTGCCGGTATCATGCAGCAGAGCGGCAAGGCAAAGTACGTCGAAATGAGCGCACTGGTCCAGTAAATCCTTGAAACGGTGCCCCTGGCGGTCCAGTCCGGAACGCAGTCGCTCCAGGTGTTCGATTATCCGGATTGAATGTTCTCCCACGGTGTGGCTATGGGCAGGATCGGGAGGCACAAAACGCATTGCTCCGGTAAAATTCGGCACAAATCTATCCAGGTATCCGAATTCGGCCAAAGCCCGCACGGTCAAGGCCAGATCCCGCGGCTCATTAAGTATCCGCTTGAATATCCCGACTTCCTGGACAGACGGATCCTGGACCATGGAAGCCAGATTGCGTTTACTACTCAGCTTTTTCTGATCCTTCAGGCTGATCGGGATGGAATGCCGTTGAGAAGTATGCAGGGTAAAAAGTGTTGTATCCGACATGGGAAATGGATCCGGCATGTGCAACACGCCATTTTCCAGCAGTATTTCACGAATTTCCAGCGGTCCCATTAGGACCGTGCGCACGGCCGTTTTTCGGAATCCTTCCAGGACTTCCGCATATTTGAGATGTCTCGACAGCCAGGCTTGAGCCGTACTCTCACCCAATTGCCGGGCAATTCTGTCCTGGTAATTATTAATCAGTACATCGGAGCGCTTTCCCGAAGCAAGATGGAGCCAGTTCCTTGCGCGCCAGAACCAGTCCGCGGCTTCCCGAAGCTCGGCTAATTGCCAGTCGGACATTCCCCCACGCTTCTGCATAGCCGACTCCAGGTCCGAATCATCCACTCCCCATAGCAGCTTGTAAATCCATCGCCCGCAGTGCAGATCCCGTAGGGCCCCCGGTCCCTCTTTCAGGTTCGGCTCGACGGTATAGATGGACTCTACCTGTCCCCGGTACGGATCCCAAGCCGGAGCGATGTCCAGTACAAGATCCAATGGAGGCAGCACTTGCCGGATATGGCGTTTGAGCTTTTTCGCCAGGGTAGACTCGCCGCAAACCGGGCGAAGATCCAGAAGGGAGGTTTTCACGGAAACATCCCAGGCCGATGCTTCCGAAACTGGGCGGAATGAGTAACCGACCTGGACGTCTTTCAGGGATAGAAAAACATCCATCACCAGTCTAAAGGCGGTATGGACAACAGCTTCAACCCAGGGGTCCTCTTCTTCGGATGGAATGAATGCAATATCGACATCGGAGTAGGGGCTCAGTTCCCGCCGGCCGTATCCTCCGGTGGCCACAATGGCCAGAGCAGCATTGCTGCCGCGAACCGTCTTACCGTCGGCGTCCCGGACGGATATATCGTAAATTTCTTTTATGAGGGAATCGATGAGGCTGGTATGGGCTTCGAGCAAATTACGGCTGGAGGAATCCCACGTCACACCCCGAAACAGACTGGATCGTCCCTCGCGAAACTTTCGGCGAAGTTCTTCTATTTCTTTCTGCATAAGATAGGAGCATAGATGACGTGAATCCCGGCCGCCACAAAAATTAAATTTTTTCATGCGGCTCGGGACTCCGAATGGCATTTATGCCACTCGGAGTCCCGGCTGCAGGGCGATTATAGATCGTAGTAGAGATAATATTCATAAGGCGTCGGCCGCAGGTTCACCTGCGCCAGTTCCCTTTCCCTCTTATACTTGATCCATGCCTCAATAGTATCCGCGGTGAAAACATCCCCCTTGAGCAGGAATTCATGATCCTGTTCCAGAGCATCCATTACGGCTCCGAGATCCCCTGGAGTGTTTTTGATCGCCTTGGCTTCCTCGGGAGGAAGATCGTACAGGTCTTTCTCAAGCGGCTCTCCCGGCTCAATCTTGTTCTGAATGCCGTCGAGCCCTGCCATCAACTGGGCCGCGAAGCAGAGATACGGATTCGTGGAAGGATCCGGGCATCGGAATTCGATACGTTTGGCCTTCGGGCTCTTGGAATATACGGGAATTCGTACGGCAGCGGAACGGTTCCGTTGCGAAAATGCCAGGTTCACCGGCGCCTCATAACCCGGAACCAGGCGTTTGTAGGAGTTGGTTGTCGGGGCACAGAAACCCAAGAGAGCGGGCGCGTGCTGGAGGATACCGCCGATATAGTACTGGGCCATTTTGCTTAATC
Source organism: Acidobacteriota bacterium (assembly GCA_016934295.1). GTDB lineage: Bacteria > Acidobacteriota > UBA6911 > UBA6911 > UBA6911 > UBA6911. Next base: position 12,938 of record JAFGTD010000130.1, on the reverse strand, counting down.
CGGCATAACCCGATTCGTCGTAGAAAAGATTCGTATCCCCCTTCCACAGGCTCTGATGCGTATGCATGCCGGAACCGTTGTCGCCGTAAAGCGGCTTCGGCATAAAAGTGACGGTCTTGCCGTATTTGTGGGCTACATTGCGGATGATGTACTTGTAATACATCACATTGTCCGCCATTTTCGTCATTGTTGAGAATCGCATGTCGATCTCAGCCTGACCCGCGGTTCCTACTTCATGATGGTGCACTTCAATGGGAACGCCGACTTCTTTCATTTTCAGAATGATTTCGGATCGGAAGTCCTGAAACGAATCTGCCGGAGGACACGGGAAATAGCCTTCCTTATGACGGATTTTGTAGCCTAAATTGGGACCCTCTTCACGCCCCGTATTCCAGATGCCTTCCTTGGAATCGACAAAATAATAGCCGCAGTGCGCATTCTGGTCGTAACGAACATCATCGAAAATGTAGAATTCCAGTTCCGGCCCCCAGTAGCTGACGTCGGCAATTCCGGTCCCCTGCAGATACTTTTCCGCCTTCTGGGTAATGTACCGCGGATCCCGAGCATAAGCCTCCCGGGTAACCGGATCATAAATATTGCAGATCATATCCAATGTAGGAATTTGCAGCATCGGATCCACGTAGGCGGTGGTGGGATCCGGTAAAAGCAACATGTCGCTTTCGTGGATTTCTTTATATCCCCGGATACTCGATCCGTCAAATCCCAGGCCTTCCTCAAAAAGCTCGGGAGTCAGGTCATCCACGGGGATTGAAAAATGCTGCCATACGCCGGGAAGATCTATGAATCTAAAATCTACAATCTGAATCCCCGCACTCTTGGCTAAATCGATAACATCTTTTGGGGTATTTGCCATTATATTGGCCTCCTTAATTGATAATTTGTTCCGACCAGGATGCTGAAAAATCGCCGAATCGCCGGCGTGGGCTACAGGGAATCTTCCCCCCTCTCACCGGTACGAATTCGCATGGAATCTTCGAGCGGCATAATGAAAATTTTCCCGTCTCCGATTTCACCGGTATGCGCGCCTTTCCGAATTGCCTGGATAACCTCTTCGCACTGATCATCCGCAACAGCGATTTCAATTTTGCATTTAGCGAGGAGGTCGATGCTGTATTCCGAACCCCGGTAGCGCTCGACTTGACCTTTCTGCCTGCCCGCACCTCTTACATCGGTAACAGTCATACCGGCCACCCCTATTTCAGACAGGGACTCTTTAACATCCTGAAGTCGATGGGGACGGATTATTGCCGAAATCATTTTCATAGTCGCAGCCTCAATCCTTCAAAATTTATAGCCCGTACCATGGTCAATATAAATACCATCGGACGAATTGTCAATTACTGTTTTGATATTTTTGCATATTTTGCGTATTTATATAGTCATTTTGCATATATATAGCCTACTTGATGCTTTAAAATGCCAGTATTTGTCATTTTGACATATAAAATAAGCATATTTCGCATTTTAAGAATCAAATGAGTCGAATGCTTGCACACAATTGAATGGATTCCGAAACTGCCTGTCATCTTTACAATCCTTCGAACAACACGCGCTGCTTTCGATCTTTAGAAGCCGGCCACCCGGATCTTCTCTCAAATCCTTTTTTTTTAATTCTTTATAAGGCCCGGTGCCTTTTTTCTGCGGCAAACCGGAATGAGTAGTTTTACCTATATTGAAATGGGTAGTTTTACGCATTGATAAAGTAGGCACGATGGATCGAATATATGTAAAGATCCAGTTGATTCCCGAGATAACTCTTTATAAAGAGTTGGATCATGATAACCCGCAACAGCGACTTATCTGTCTTGGATACAGAAGAGGCTTCCAGGGGTATAGCACTGCTTCTTGCCGGCGGCGATGGGACGCGTTTGAATGACCTGACCAGGGAAATAACCGGATCCCCCATCCCAAAACAGTATTGCCGTTTGTACAACGAAACCTCATTGCTTGAAGCGACTCTTGCCAGAACCAGGCTTTACACTCTCAAAGAAAAAATCCATATCATTATAAACCGGGATCACATCGAACTGGCAACAGATCAAATACAGGTGCTCCGGAAAAGGAATATTTTCATTCAACCGGCCAATCGGGATACGGGCCCGGGAATCGTCTTCTCCTTACTGCAATTGAAAAGGATGCATCCGGATGCCATTGTAGCCGTATTCCCCACGGATCACTATATAGACAACGATCGCGCCTTTATTGCACACACTCGTCGCGCGACACAGCTTGTCGCACGAATGCCGGAAAAAATTGCCATTCTGGGAATAGCGCCCCATCGGCCTGAAACAGGTTACGGATACCTTCTGCCCGACAGCCCGGTAAGAAAATGCGAGAAAACCTATCATGTCAAAGCGTTCATTGAAAAACCCAGTCTCTCGAGGGCATACGAAATAATGACTCTCGGGGGACTCTTGAATACTTTTGTGATGGTCTTCAAGCTCTCCAGTATGCTGGAAATCCTGGAACAACTGGTTCCCGGCAGTTTTCACGCAATGACCGCATTATCCCGATCCCCCCATAAAGCGGTCGAAATTTATCAGAAGATCGATTCCTGGAATTTTTCCACCCAGGTGCTTACCCGGATTCCTCAACATATCATCATGTTGGAAATTGATGATGTCTGCTGGAGTGATTGGGGAACGCGCGAATCGATAGAAAGCACCTACAGGGCATTGAATAAGGTACCGTTCTGGCAGCTGCCCCTGTATCAGCCGATTCCTATACCGAATCATTCAGCAGGTTCGATCGAGCTGCCGGATCCTTGACCTGCATTTCTCATCAGCCTGAAGCGCAGACAGGCTTGCCCGAAATAGATCTCATCCCCCGAGCGCAATCCAACTCCGCGCGGATTTTCCGGGGGCACCTCAATCGTATGTCCTTCGCGGACGATTCGGGTTCCATAAAGGCTTGATTCGTCCATAACGCGATACTCCTGTCGCTTGAAATCAAACCAGATCCTTGCATGCATATCCCCAACGGTGGCATTGATCTCATTTCCGGTATCGGGGAAGACCACGTTGTTAATCCTTACCAGTCTTCCTTCGCGGTCCTGGACTTTCGACAAACATCCAACCAGCAGGCGATCTTTCGTAATCCGGTATACGGATTGCTCCGCCGACCCCTTGATTATCTCCAACAAGATTTCGGGGATTTCATATCTGGTCGTATTGACAGGCTCCCCAAATTCCATTTCATACAGGCGAGTGGATTCGAATGCCTCATTCCCGGGCTCGACTCTGTCCTGAAGCTCCAAAGATATCTCCAGATCGGGAGGAAATTGGATACGGGCGTCTTTGAGCATCCTGAAGGCATCGGATTTCAGCAATGAATTTTCCATGAAAGCGGCATTAAATTCCCGTGCGATGGATTTGGTCGGCGGTTGCAGGCGGATGACAATCTTTCTGAATGGGAATACTTTCCTATCTTTTTCTACCGAAATAGAAGCTTCCAACTGACCGAGAATTTTCTTCCGGACATCCGAGGATACCTGAACGTTTTGAATCCCGAGCATCTCCCGCAGGTTCCTGTAAAGCTTAACCCATTCCTTTTTAAGTCTTTGCAAACCTCTCATTCTCCCGCTCCACGGAAAACGCGCATTTCGAAATCCAGGGTATTACAGTTTACGCTAATCATCCAACGAAGAACGCCCACGAAGCTTTTTTATGTCGGAGCGACGTTTCTTGGATTCCAGTCTCCTGAGTTTTGAAGCAGCCGTCGGTTTGGTTTTGCGGCGTTTCTTGGGTGGAATGACGGCTCTTTCTATCAAATGAATCAGGCGCTGCAGGGCATCCTCCCGATTCCGCTGCTGGGTGCGGTACCTTCTGGCTTCAATGACAACTTCGCCTGCCGAATTGACGCGTTTTCCTGCCAGATGGTAAAGCCTCTCCCGAACCTCGGCTTTCAGTATTCGGGAATTGCGAGCATCAAAGCGGAGCTGGACGGCGGTAGCCACTTTATTGACGTTCTGGCCTCCGGGACCGGAAGACTGGATGAAATCATAGCGAATTTCATCGGATGGAATTCTAATTGGATTGAGGTCTTCAGGCATCTCTTCTCCCTATCGAATCCCTATGGCATGTACCTACGGGATTTGAGCACAGTTAAAAACTAGGAATCCGACATTTCCAGCAATTTCAGATCCGACTCTTCATCCAATACTCTTGCGGCACTGGACTCACTGAGAATTTCGTAAATAACCGCTTCACCAACAAGCCAGACGGTCACCCCTTTCTGGAAGCATCCGGCCATTGCCTGCCCGCAGCGCCCCAGGCTTCCGTGCATATGCAGAATCGGCTTCCCATCATCATCGGGAGCAATAACCCCGACCGCCGACGATTCATGCGCGTCACTGACCGGCAGAACAATTGGAACCGGTTTTGGCGCATCGGTTTCCCGAGGACCCGCAACAAGACTTCCTTTATAGATGCCGCCGTGAAACACAACCTGTGCCAGGTGTATTCCTTTTGCTAGAGCAAATTCTTCAATACACCCGGGAAGGGGATCGTCGTGCTCCAGGCGCAGTATAAAAACCCGCCCAACCCTGCCTTCAATTGCTTTCATTCACGATACTCCTTTCATAGATGCATAATCAGAAATTTTAGCGGACTCTGCAACAGCTTTTCTGATAACATCGAAAATGTTATAAATATTTACCGGAATTTCTTTCCCGTTAGGGAATAAACTACGCAGTATCTCCGAACTCGAATATTGCATATGCGCATTAGAGCATTTTTTTTCAGACTCGCGGGCCCGCCGATTCGGGGATCGTATTCGCCGAACCGGAGCCGTTCGCTGAATAAAGCACCCGTGAGGCGAATGCTGCTTCTCACCCTGCTTGCCTTCTTGGTTGCCGGATGTTCGATAAAAAAAATAGCTATAAAAAATCTGGGAGACGCCCTGGCGGAAAGCGGTGAAACCTATGCATCGGACAACGACCCGGAGCTTATCAGGGGAGCGCTCCCTTTCAGCCTGAAACTGATCGAAAGCATCCTGGCGGAAAGTCCCCGCCACCGAGGCCTGCTTCTGGCGGCCTCCAGCGGATTCATGCAATATGCCTTTGCATTCGTCAGTCAGGATGCGGATGAAATGGAACAGCAGGATTTTGCCCGCGCATCCGAGATGCGCCTGAGGGCGCGCAACCTGTTTCTGCGTGCGCGCGATTACGGCTTGCGCGGTCTGGAGACCAGGCATCCGAACTTCCCGTCCGATTTAAACAAGGATCCGCTTTCTGCCGTAAAATCCGCGGACCGGAAAGACGTTCCTCTGCTGTTCTGGACCGCCTCCTCCTGGGGCATGGCCATCATACTATCCAAGGACCAGCCGGATCTGATTGTCGACCAACTCCTTGTGGAAGCTCTGATCGATCGTGCCCTTGAACTGGACGAAGCTTTTAACGAGGGCTCCATTCATTCCTTTCTGATAATGTACGAACCTGTCAGACGGGGCGTGGAGGGAGACCCGTTGGAACGCGCTCGCGGGCATTTTGAGCGCGCCATGGAATTGTCGGGTGGATTCAGGGCAGGCCCTCTGGTATCCATGGCGGAAACGGTCTGTATTGCCGAACAGAATCATGGGGAATTCAAATCGCTTTTAGGAAAAGCCCTGGCAATAGACGTGGACGAAAAGCCGGAATACCGGCTTGAAAACCTGATCTATCAGCGACGCGCGCGTTGGCTTCTTTCTCGAATCGATGAATTATTCCTGATCGCGGAAGAATAAATCCGCGACGGCAAACCGATCCCGAGAGGGTCGAATCACAGGCCAACTCCGCAAAGCCGGCAGGAAGTGAAAACATACTATCGCGTTTATGAAAGAAAAATAAAATGAAACCAAAGCCCGCCACAATCGCATCCGTGATTCTTCTGGTATTTATGGCATCCATAATATTTCCGGGAGTTTCCGATCTGTACGCCGCTAAAAAGGCAACAATCCGTTTGGGCACCCTGGTTCCTCGCGGCAGCTCTTTTTATAATGCTCTTATCGAAATGGGAGAAAAATGGCGGGATGTCAGTGGAGGCAGCGTAAGGCTGATCATATACCCGGACGGAACCCAGGGCGGAGAAGCGGACATGGTGCGCCTGATGCGCGCCAGCGCTCTGACAGCCGGGATGCTTTCCGTTATCGGCCTGAGTGAAATCGACAAATCCGTCGGAGGGCTTTCATTCCTTCCGCTGACATTTCGTTCCTCGGAGGAATACGACTACGTTCTCGAAAAACTGTCTCCCCGGCTGGAAAAGCTGCTTTTGGATAAAGGCTTTGTCGTCCTGTTCTGGGGGGATGCAGGATGGGTACGCTTTTTCTCGACTGAGCCTGCGGTACACCCGGATGATTTCAAGCAGTTTAAAATCTACACGTCGGCCGGGACCAACAATCAAGTCGACCTGATGAAATCGCTCGGCTACACACCGGTCGCCCTGGAAACGGCCGATATCCTCACCGGACTGCGGACCGGTATGATCGACGCCATTTCCATGCCGTCCAACCTGGCCTTGATGTATCAGTGTTACACGGTGGCAAAAAATATGCTCGATCTGAAGTGGAGCATCCTGTCCGGCGCAACAGTCGTTCGCAAAGATACCTGGGATTCCATTGATCCTGCCGTCCGGAAACAGCTCCTGGAAGCGGCAGCCGGAGCGGGTGAAAAAATCCGAGCCAGCGCTCGGCTGGAGGACGAAGAGTCGATCGCGGCCATGCAGAAGAAGGGACTGGTTGTCCATCCCGTATCGCCCGAAGTTGAAAAAGAGTGGCTCGAACTGAACGATATTATTTATCCCAAAATCCGGGGAAATATAGTGCCTGCGGACATATTTGATGAAGTGCAGCGTCTTGTCGCCGAGTATCGCGCTAAGGAATCGGTAAAATGAGCGAACGCGTTCGAGAGGCATCCGACGTCCCCACTCCCGTGGATCCTATGCCGGGAAAAGGGGCAGGCGTCCTCCGAACGGGAGAAAACCTTGCTATAACTTTCTGTCTCGGAGCCATGGTCCTGATCCCCCTGCTGGAGATGGTCCTGCGTTCCACAACCATCGTCCTTCCGGGATCGAGCGCAGTCCAGAGCCATCTGACTCTGTTCATCTGCATGCTGGGAGGCATGATCGCGGCCAGGGAGGGACGGCTGCTTGCCCTTTCAACAGTCACCGCCTTCCTGAAAAATCGAATCAAAGCGGCAGCCGGTCTTTTCAGCGGCTCTTTTGCCGCGGCGATAACGGGCATCCTGTTTCTGGCCAGTTACCGTTTTATGATTCAAACCAGGGATGCCGGGGATATTCTGGCTTACGGCATTCCGCGCTGGCTGGCGCAGGCGATCCTGCCTATAGGATTCGGCCTGATTGCGATCCGCCTGATCCTGCATGCGGCGCAGGGCCGGAAGGGACGCGTTGCAGCCCTGCTCATAGCCTGTATAATCCTGGCCCTGGTTGCCTGGCTTCCGGTCGACGCCGAACACCTGGTCTTTCCATCCCTCATTCTTCTGCTGATCGCGACAATCCTCGGAGCGCCTATTTTTGTAACACTCGGCGGAGCAGCTCTTATCCTGCTGTGGGGGGAAGCATTCCCGATCGAAATCATGCCGATTCGACACTATGAACAGGTCACCAACCCATCCCTTCCGGCAATTCCCATGTTTACCCTGGCTGGTTACCTGCTGGCGGAAGGAGGCGCCCCCAAACGCCTGGTCCGGGTTTTCCGGGCTTTGACGGGACATTTAAGGGGTGGACCCGCAATTGTAACCGTTCTGGTCTGCGCTTTCTTCACAAGCTTCACCGGCGCTTCCGGAGTTACAATTCTGGCGCTGGGAGGTCTGCTGATGCCCGTCCTTGTAGCCGCGCGCTATTCGGAAAAGAACGCGCTTGGGCTCCTCACCGGATCAGGATCCATCGGTTTGCTGTTCCCACCCTGCCTGCCCCTCATTCTCTACGCAATTATTGCGGAAATCGATATCAGCCGGATGTTCCTGGCAGGGATAATCCCCGGAACCCTGATGGTCATCGCCGCCGGAACGTGGGGAGTTCTGCGCAGCCCAAAATCCGGTGTTAAGAAACAACCGTTCCAATGGACCGAGGCAGGAAAAGCCATCTGGGATGCAAAGTGGGAACTGCTCCTGCCCGTCGTGGCGTGTACGGCTCTTTTCAGCGGATTTGCGACCGCAGTGGAAGCCTCCGCCATTACCGCGCTCTATGCGTTCATCGTAGAGGCCTGGATCTATAAAGACCTTGGCATTAGAAAAGACCTGCCAAGAGTTATGGCGGAATGCGGTCTGCTGGTCGGCGCTATCCTGTTAATCCTCGGAGTGGCTCTCGGATTCACCGGCTACCTGATCATGGCCCAGGTTCCCGACATTCTAATCACCTGGGTGACCGACACGATCGACTCTCCTCTGCTGTTCCTGCTGGCGCTGAACTGCTTCCTGCTGCTGGCCGGCTGCATCATGGATATTTTTTCGGCCATCATCGTCATCGTGCCGCTCATGGTCCCCATCGGCATGGCCTTCGGGATCGATCCGGTGCACCTGGGAATTATCTTTCTGGCGAACCTGGAGTTGGGATATCTAACCCCACCGGTAGGCATGAACCTGTTTCTGTCGTCCTATCGTTTCAACAAGCCGATGCCCGTTCTGTGGCGTTCCATCATCCCGATACTTTTAGTTTTATTATGCGGGGTTCTGTTGATCACCTATGTACCGTTAATGTCAACATTCCTGCCGGAGCTTTTTCAATAATCCCCGCATTTGAATTAGAGGTTTTTATATGAATATTGCCGATTCATTTATCCACGCTGCAAAGTGTTATCCCGACAGAAAAGCTCTTGTTTCCGGAAACAGAATTTTCACCTATGCTGAAATGAATCGCATTATCAACGGGATCGCCGGCTACCTGACGCGTCTTGGCATATCCAGGGGAGCGCGCGTAGGACTTTATATGGCAAACAGCCCCGAATGGATCCTGTTTTATTACGGTTCCGCGCGTATAGGCGCAATCCCGGTTTGCGTTCCCGGAGCCTATAAAAAAATAGAGGTGAAAGAAGTCGTCAACAATTCCCGCTCTTCTATACTGATTACTTCGGAAAATCTTTCCGCTCAGGTTCCGGCCCCGGCGGAGATTCCCTTTATCGAGAATATTATCACCGTCGAATCGGACGAAAGCCTGCAATCCATCCTTCGAAGCGATGGCACGGACACGCCCCCGGTAGAACCGGATACGACCGGGGAAGATCCGGGATCCATTCTTTATACCGGGGGGACTACAGGCATCCCGAAGGGAGCCGTTCTGACCCACCGAAATCTTCTCTACAGCGCCCAGAATGTCGCCTACCACGAAAGGATGGTCCCGGAGGACGTAGGCGTCTGCTTCATGCCGTTGAATCACGTTTTCGCCCAGTGCCATATCATGAATACCTATTTCACCAGCTGCGCCACACTCGTCCTGTTTCCAGCCTTCGACATGGACAGGGTAATGGCCGCGGTAGCGAAACATAAAGTAACCCGTTTCTATGCCGTACCGACAATCTTCATACGCATCCTGAATGCTCCTGAAACCAGGAAACAGCTGAAAAGCCTGCGCTATGCCTTTTCGGGAGGCACGAGCATGCCCTCGGAAATAGTCCGGCAATGGATCGATGCCTTCGGCATTCCGATCCACGAGGCCTATGGCATGACGGAAGCGGCTTCCTGCGTCACGTTCAACCATCTTTTCCGGCACAAGATCGGCTCCATCGGGACGCCGGCCGGAATAGTCGAAGTCAAAGTCGTGGACGCCGAAGATAAAGAGGTAAAGCAGGGAGACCAGGGCGAAATCGTCGTGAGAGGGCCGAATATCATGAAGGAGTACTTCAATCAGCCCGAAGAGACGGCGACTGCCCTGCGCAACGGGTGGTTCCATTCGGGCGATGTCGGCCTTTTCGACAGTGAAGGCTATCTCTACATAGTCGACCGCATCAAGGACATCATCATTACCGGCGGAGAGAACGTTTATCCGAAGGAGGTGGAGGACCTTCTGCACCAGCACAAAGCGGTAAATGAGTGCGGCGTGGTGGGATTGCCCCATCCCGAATTCGGCGAAGCTGTCACTGCTTATGTGACATTGAAGCCGAACATGTCAGCCGATGAGAATGAGCTTATCGCATTCTGTAAAGAAAGAATCGCCAACTACAAAGTGCCCAAGGCGATCCACTTCGTCGCGGACCTGCCGAAATCCCCCCAGGGTAAAATCCTTCGCCGCGCGCTTCGCAAGTAGGGGCGAACCTTGTGTTCGCCCTTTTACCGCACTCAATTAACGTACCCGGAATCGTTCAATTCCAATAGAGTGCGCAAGAATCCTGGTCTCTTCTATCTCTTCGGTCGACAACGTAAAACCTACGACGCTCGCCTGCACTTCCTTAAAATATTCCGGTGCGCGGGCGAGGAAATCGATCGTCGACTCCCAGAAATCTTCGGGAGACTTCACCTCGTTTCCGGAAACCGACCCGGGATCCGGGAGGCACAACTCCACATAGCGTTGACAATTGGGAGCATTGAGAGAAACGGAAACGGCATCGACCGCCGCGGCCAGCTCAGCAAGAACATCCCGACCGTGAATCAGGCAGGCATGGCCGTTGGTATTGAGCCGGACTGTCGCTCCGCCGCGGTGGAGCCAGTCGGCCGCTTCCGTAATAATATCGAGGCGATACGTGGGTTCTCCGAAACCGCACCATATAAACTCGTTAAAATCCTCCGGGGCGCCGCAGGACAATACCGCATCCTGCAATGCATTCAGATCGGGTTCAGGGCCGCCCCATAGAACGGATCCGCCCAGTCCCCGAGCGTGATAACGGATGCAGAAAGAGCAGCGGTTTGTACACCGGTTGGTCCCATTAAGATAGAGGCGGTCGGGATCACCGTATCGGTATGCATATTCCATATCATTATAATCCTACTCGATTCATCAATCTCAAAAGGAAGAATTTTTTACCTCCGCCTGAAACTTCATATTTGAATAAAAGCATCCATAGTCAGCTTTTACTCCTGGCTCCTGGCTTCTTGCGTGAAGACAATCAAATTGAGAATATAACCGCCAGAAATCTAAACAAACCGGTATTCCCTTAAGAGTCACAGTTCAGGAAGCGATTGACTCCGAATCCGGCGATCGAGTAGATTCCTAGACAGGGAGAATGGACGTGAGAATTATCATCGGCATGAACGGAACAACCGGAGTCATATACGGCATACGCCTTCTCCAGGTTTTGTCCGCTATTAAGGAGATTGAAACGCACCTCGTTATTTCAAGGGCTTGTGAAAAAACGATTGCAATAGAGACGGATTTCAAAGTCGAACAAATCAAGAAATATGCGACACACGTCTATCCGATTGACGATATCACAGCCGGCCTGGCCAGTGGATCGTTCTTTCGCGACGGCATGATCGTCGCTCCATGCAGCATGAAGACGCTCTCCGCCCTGGCCAATGCCTACTCGGATAATCTTTTGACACGCGCCGCGGACGTAACGTTAAAAGAGCGGAATCGGCTTATATTGCTGGTTCGGGAAACCCCGCTGCACCTGGGACATTTGAAAAACATGGTCCGCGTGACGAAAATGGGGGGAATCATTATGCCGCCCGCCCCGGCTTTTTACCATCAACCCAAAACGATACAGGATATTATCGACCACACTATCGGCAAAGCTCTCGACCTGTTTCACATCGAGCATTCTCTGTATCGCAGGTGGCCGGGGATCCATGACTGACATGAAACCGGTCGTATTGCATGAAGGCGTCGGGCGCACGAAAGTAAGCCTCTCCGCCCAATCGATGGGAAACGATCTGATTGTCCGCCTGTTCAACAGCCAGGGACATATCGGCGCGGTCGCCCTGTCGGAATATCACCCCGGGGAGAAACGGGCCTCTACGTCGGTTCTAACACGATTCGGCCACAGGGACGACTCCATTGCCTATATGGCGGCATACAGAATATGCAGACACCTGAAGAAACCGGTCTGCGCCATAGCCGGCATTCACCTGGACGACATCACAAAAGAGGAAATCGAACAGATCGTTAAAAACTGCAGAATTCTGGTTGAGCGATATTTAGACAGACCGTAGGGGCGAACCTTGTGTTCGCCCTGTGAACAATACAAGAGGCAGTAGGAAGTTAATAATGGTCAAAAGCCAAAGAATAAATTGCACCTTCTATTTATAATCCAATTTAAACTTTAAAAACCGCACCAATCCCAGTGAACCCAATACGATCCCAACTCTATTGGCCAACACGACAAAACCCACCCAATAGGAGAATAATATTAAACATATAGTCAATTTATTCCGAACATTATTCTTGACATTAATATATTATATGAATATTATTCTGATTTTATTTTCAAGGACAGAATAGATGCCGGCACAAATGGATGCAATCAGCTTAAAAATACTGAAAATACTCCAGGAGCGGGCGCGCATCCCGAATGTCGACGTGGCCCGCCAGGTAGGGCTGGCGCCATCGGCGGTTCTGGAACGCATTCGTAAGCTGGAAAGCCAGGGATTTATCGACGGATATGAAGTGCGCCTGAATCCGGAACGGTTTTCACGAAGCCTCGTGGCATTCATCGTCGTCGGCATTCAGAAACTGGCCGATGAAAAAAGAATCGGGCGACTGCTGGCGGATATTCCCGGCGTGCAGGAAGTTCATTACGTTACGGGAGAAGATTCCTTTCTTATAAAAATCAGAGTGGCGGACAACCGGGAGCTCGGCCGTTTCATTCGCGATGAAATTGCATCCATCAAGGGCATCAGGACGACACGAACTTCCGTAGTCCTGTCGACCTACAAGGAAACGGCAAAGATACCCATCAATGAATAGAATCAGCAATGAATCCGGAATCGGCGGAATATGACGCGGATGCGCAAACGATCGGAGGTAAAGCGTGATTAAAATAAACGAACACTACCT
>JAFGTD010000129.1 GCA_016934295.1 Acidobacteriota bacterium | reverse complement strand
GTACCGGCTGAGATCCTTGTCCCTGGCGATATTCCCCAGTTTTTTTCGCACATATTCCGCATTAATTCGAACATTCTTCATTCTACGCTGTTTCCCTTCAAACGATACGTCTTCCAGGAGCGCTTCAACGATCGTATACAGGCGCCTCGCCCCGATGTTTTCGTTGTTTTCATTGACTTCGCACGCCAGTTTCGCAATCTCGCGTATGCCATCCGCCGTGAAACGAAGCTTCAGACCCTCTGTAGCCAAAAGAGCCGTATATTGGCGAATCAGGGCGTTCTTCGGTTCCTGCAGGATCCGTATGAATTCCTCTTCGCCGAGAAGATTCATCTCCACCCGTATCGGGAAGCGGCCCTGAATTTCGGGAATGAGATCTGTCGGCTTCGAGCTGTGAAACGCTCCGGCTGCAATGAAAAGAATATGGTCTGTCCGGATCATCCCGTATCGGGTCATAACGTTGGTTCCCTCAACAATGGGAAGAATATCCCGCTGCACTCCTTCGCGGCTGACATCAGGCCCGTGTCCCGATTCGCGTCCGGCAATCTTGTCGATCTCGTCGAGGAATATAATCCCGTTCTGTTCCACCCGGTTCATAGCCGTTCGGGCGACCTGGTCCATGTCGATCAGTTTCTGTTCTTCCTCCTGCATGATGTAATCTACGGCTTCGGATACCGGTAAGCGGCGCTTTTGGGCTTTGCCGTCAACCATTCCGGATATTATGTCCCTCATGTTGAATTGAAATTCTTCCAGCCCTGAGCCTTCAAAAACCTGAAATGAAACCGGGGAAAGGGAGTGTTCCCGGACATCGATTTCGATGAGTCTTGAGTCCAGTTTGCCGCTGCGGAACTGTTTTCGAAGTTTTTCGCGCATTTCTTCGATTCGCTCCAGGTCCCTGCTGCTGTCGAGGTCCTGCGCATCGACGGGGATACCCTGAACCGTCGTCAGAAGAATATCCAACAGGCGTTCTTCCGTGTTCTGTTGGGCCTTTTCCTCGATCTCCAGAATCTTTTCATCCCGGACCATGTCGACTGCAGTTTCCACCAGGTCCCGCACCATGGATTCTACGTCCCTGCCGACGTAGCCTACTTCGGTGAATTTTGTCGCTTCCACTTTTATAAAAGGGGAGTTGGCCAGGCGCGCCAGGCGTCGTGCGATTTCCGTTTTACCTACGCCCGTCGAGCCTATCATAATGATATTTTTAGGGGCCACTTCTTCCGCCATTTCTTCATCCAGTTTCCGGCGGCGTATGCGGTTGCGCAGCGCAATGGCGACGGCTTTCTTCGCCGCATGTTGCCCGATGACGTACCTGTCCAGTGCCTTGACGATTTCTTTCGGGGACATTTCATCCAAACCGCGGGCTCGGGGTTCGGGACGCTCAGGGTTCTTATTCATCGCATATGGCCTGTTGAAAAGGGAATTGTATAATGGCTTTTATTTAAGGGGTGGCTGAAAAATCCAGGGCGGCTTCCTTAAAACAGGTGCCGGCAGTGACGCGGCAAACCGTTTGAGTCGGAGGGCCGGTAAATTCACAGCTCTTCCACGATAATTTCCCTGTTTGTAAATATGCATATTTCGCCGGCAATTTTTAATGCTTCCAGGGCGACTTTTTTCGCCGGCAGTTTGGTATGGCCGAGCAACGCACGTGCGGCTGCCAGAGCGTAAACTCCGCCGGATCCTACCGCCAGTATGCCGTCATCCGGTTCGATCACGTCCCCGTTTCCCGACAGGAGGTAAACGGATTTGCCGTCCGTAGCCAGAAGGTGCGCTTCCAGATGGCGCAGTGCGCGGTCCGTGCGCCATTCCTGGGCCAGTTCAACCGCAGCACGGTTGAGGTTTCCTTGAAACTGCTCCAGTTTGGCTTCCAGCCTGGAAAAGAGAGCAAAAGCGTCTGCGGTGGCCCCGGCGAATCCCACAAGTACGGAATCGTTGAATAAACGTCGAATTTTTCTGGCGCCTTTTTTCAGGATGGTATCGCCGAAAGTTACCTGGCCGTCTCCTGCTATTACGGTGCTGCGCCCCCTTTTGACCAGAAGGATTGTGGTTCCATGAAAAACATTGTTGTCTGAATTCATAAGCGGGAAGTATAGACACCAGGTTGAACGGGTGTCAAATCCGTATTGCATCCATAAAATTCCCCGGCGGCATTGCGCCGGGATTCATCTTCTCCTGGAAGATCGATTGCCTAAAAAGTCCAGTTTTAAAACCCTGAAATCATCGGAGAAATCCGGCGATCCGAGATTCAGACGGTTAACCTTCAGAACCAGGGTTTCAAAATTAAATTTTGACAGGGGTTCCAGTTTGAATCTTTCCTCGTCGAGTTTGATTTCTGCTCCGTAAAGCTCTTTGGCTTTGCCGAAGTTTCCTTCCAGTCGGAATCCGAATGAGGATCGGGGATGCATTCTTAATGTGGTGACGATTAGCGGCGGTTGTTTAAGGGCCGTCTCGATATTGAAGGTCTCCACAACCACCTGCCGGTTGCCCAGTGCCAGGCGGATATCCTTAGCCCGGAGTATCTCTTCCCGGTCCACCATAGAAACGAAGTTCAATAGAGGAATGCCGGGTTTTACGACTTCGACGGTAAAGATAAATTCACGATCCACATATGCAAAATAGGCGCTCTTTTCAAGGGGCGGATCCTCCTCGGGCAACTCTCCGGCTGCCAATAGAGGTAATAGCATCAAATATAAGAGTCCCGGATAATACCGCATATTACCGTCTCCACATGTGCTATGCCCAATTCCCGTAATTTCTTTCTGCCTACTGCTGACTTCATTGTTCCCAGGGCGAACACAAGGTTCAGTGAGGCCTGAAAGGCCGGCATTGGAGTAGGCCCGACCGTAAGGCCGGGATAATGGATGTTCATAAATATGAGCCCCGAAGGGGTGGCACTTTGTGTCGCACCTTCGGCGCTCATGACGGTAGATTGCCCCTAATCCCGACCTTACGGTCGGGCCTACTCCAATGCCGGTCCTTCGGACCTAAAATAAAAACGCTATTTTGGACAAGCCTGACGCAAGGTTCGCTCCTACATTGTTGCCAAGGCCGATTCAAGGGCGAACACCAACTTGTCCGCCGAAGCCCGGCCGAATCTTCGATTCGGCTAGAGGCGAAGGCGGAAGGTTCGCCCCTACCGCCGACTGATTTATTTTGTCACTTCCTGCTGAATCCGACCAGTATTTTCAGCGCCTTGTCCTGGGCGGTCTCCACTACTGATTTCGGGACCAGGAAATTGTTGGCCAGAATGGAAAACGCCAGCATCTCGCCATCCGCGGTTTTCAGGTATCCGGAGATTGAAGAAATGTTGGACATCGTTCCGGTCTTTGCCCGGATATTATTTTCGGCCGTTGTACCCTTCAGCCTGTTTTCCAGTGTGCCGTCCCGTCCTGCAATCGCCAGGGCGTCGTAAAAGTGGATGAAGTGCGAACTTCTATAGAGGGAGCTTAATACCCTTACCAGGATCTGCGCACTGGACAGGTTCCGGCGGGAAAGCCCGGAACCGTCGGCGAAGCTATAGTGGTCTTTGTCTACGGCCATACGGCTTAATGTTTCTTCAACCACTTCCTTTCCGGCTTCAAAAGATCCCCTGCCTCTGAGTTCCATTCCGAGAACCCGCGTCAACGTTTCCGCGTGGAGATTCAGGCTCTCCTTCAGCAGTGGTTTGAGGATTTCCGACAAGGGAGGCGATGTATGTGTCCAAAGCGGAATCGGAGATTTACGATCGGTTGCCCGGTTTTCTCGAATCCCGCAGGTCAGGACGTCAATCTGTTCCTTGTCGAAAACATGCTTGAGCGCGGAAAGGTAATAGCGAACGGGATCGTGGACGGCGACAGCTTTGGTAATGGAAGCGCTGTTGCCGGGTAAGGTGCCCTGCAGAACGATGCTTTCGTCGGTCCCGCTGCGTTCGATTACAATCTTTTCCTCGTGAGCATCCGTATTTGCAATCAGTTTGTTTTCTACAATCCAGTAGTGCGGCAGAGGCTTCAATTCAATAGGCACGAAAGAGCCGCGTTTTCGGCCGGGTTTGATCTCAATCCAGAGCCGGTTCCCGTTGAATTGCAGGGCGCTTACCGGCGCGGCATACCCTTCCGTTAAATCGTTCCAGGCCCACCCCTGTCCGAACATGGTTCTTTCAAAGGAACCGGCGTCGCCGATAAGGTCACCGGTTATTTTCCTGATCCCTTTCTCTTTCAGGATCGCGGCCCAGTGACGAAATGTCCGGAAAGGATCTTCGTCCGGTTTCTCGACCGTTATGGACGGGTCTCCGAAGCCGGTCACAATCAGGTTTCCTTCCAACACGCCGTCAACAACGGGACCGTCGATCCCCAGCAGAGTTCGAAAACGGTAGTCGGGGCCCAGACGCAGCAGGGCGACGGCAGCCGTAATGATTTTATTGTTGGATGCCGGTATGAACAGTCTGGACGGATTCCTTGCATAAAGTATTTCAGAATGATCGAGAGAATATACCTGGACACCCCAGTATCCGCCGGCAAACTTGCGATCTGAAAAGATTCGGTCGAGGTCGGAATAAAGGCGCTTTATGGATTCGGATCCGGCAACCGGCTGAGCCATGCAATACCATAAACGGGTGGATGCCGATACGGATGAAATCAGAGCGAGAAGGAAAATAAAATGTCGTCGAAGGGTCTTTCTCATAACGTCTTATTCTAAACCAGGGAGTGAATGAGCGCTATTCACTTTAACGTTTGCCGTTCAGGGTCAATTCATAAATCTTGTAGGGGAACCTTGTGTTCGCCCTTTTCCCATCTCCAGACAACCTTGCTTATCGCTACTGGGCGAACACAAGGTTCGCCCCTACTGACTGCGGACTGCATTATTGACTCGATTCTTTTTCAGGGTATAGTGCACAGGTCGTCAATTGATTCGAACGGGTTAATTTCCCCGCGCATGCCGCGGGATATATTTTGGATAGGAATGCACTTATGTCGTCATTATCGTCCATTACTCCAGTCATCCTCGCCGCCGGGGGTTCCATGAGAATGGGATATCCCAAGGCCCTTCTTCCACTGGAATCCGATTGTTTTTTGACCTGGATCTTAAAGGTTGCCCAAAATGCCAAATTGGGCAAACCGACGGTCGTACTGGGCAAAAACGCCCGGGAGATTCAAACCCGAATCCAGGAGTGGCAAATCGACTTATTGATTAACACGGAGCCCGAACGAGGCCAGCTATCTTCGATACAAATGGCTTTATCTTCACTGCCGCCGGAATCCGGTGCGGCTATGATCTGGCCTGTCGACCAACCGCTTGTTTCCGTGAATCTAGTCGATAATCTCGCACGCAAGTTTCTCGATTCGAGCGCTTTAATTGCATATCCTATGTATGGGGAGAGGTTGGGGCATCCGGCTATCTTTCACCGGAACCTGTTCCGGGAATTCATGGAGGCTCCGCTGGAGGAAGGACCGAAAGAAATATTACTAAGCCATCAGGCAGATACCGCAGTCTTGCCGACCGATGAACCCGGAACAGTGTACGATTTCGACACTCCGTCGGATTATGAAGCCGCATTCGGAAAAAGTCTGGATTCGGTGGTAACAGGGAAACACCCTTCCTGAATATTCAGTAAATAGACATCCAATGAAATTCCAACGAGAAGCCGGCTGGACAATGGACCGGTCCGCCAACCTGCAGGGCGAAGCCTGAAGCTTTAGCGAAGGCGGAAGCGAAACTTTACTGCTGAGAAAGTAATTGTGGGTAACTATTGGCATGGCGGCTGAGTTATGATTTCATAGCAGCACATATGTGGCGGTATTTTTTTAATTTATGCTCCGGGAGAGAATAGAAATGAAAGTTGTGAATGTCCGAAGTCTGGCAATGCCTGAAATCAGGGTTATTCGGTACGGAAGATTTGCCGACGATCGTGGATTTTTTGCCGAACATTTCCGGAAAAGCGACATTGCGACGCATCCACAACTTGTTTTTTTGCAAAACGAAGAGTTTCTTCAGTGCAATGAGAGTTTCTCAAAACCGGGAACGATCAGAGGGATGCATTTTCAATGGAATCCGTATATGGGGAAAATGGTGCGAACCCTGCGCGGGCGAATGGTCGACATGGTCCTGGATATTCGAAAGGGTTCTCCGACCTTCGGAAAAATAATCGGGTATGACATGCCCGAGGACCATATGGCCGATTATGCGGAGTGGATCTGGGTGCCTCCCGGATTCGCGCACGGCAACTTTTTTACTCAGCTGTCGCATATTGAATACTTCTGCACGGGCGAATACAGCCCGGGATGCGAGGCCGGAATTTCGCCTCTTGCCTCCGATATCGACTGGTCGCTGTTTGATTCGGAATTAAAGCAAGAATTCGACACGATCATTTCCGGCAATCCGTTGATTACAGATAAGGATCGCAACGGGTCTACGCTCGCCTCATGGATGGAAAATCCGGACTCGGACCAGTTCGTCTACCAAAAATAACGTTCAAACATTCAACGTCCGAACGTTTATCTTACCCCCGATCTGGGACTCTTTTCGAAGCGAAAAGCTGGGCCGGGAATCCATCGGCGTCGGGGGCGGAATCGGTATCGGGGTCGAGCTTTTAAACCGATTCCGATACCGACTCCGATACCGACCCCGAAAACTCACCCGGAGTCACAGGATATTCAATCCGGCTGCGCTGACTCCTAACTCCTGCGGACTGCCGACTGTATTATTGAGTATCCGACGGCTTCATGATAAACATGGGGCGTGGACCCATTATCGCAGCGGAAAATATATACAGTCGGCGAGATCACGTCTGAAATCAAGCAATCGCTGGACCGGTTCGGCATTGTCTGGATTCAGGGGGAAATCTCGAACTGCAAGCACCATTCCTCGGGGCATCTTTATTTTTCCCTTAAAGATACGCGCGCCCAATTGAAGGCGGCCTGTTTCCGGAACAACAACCGTTATCTTAAGTTTCGCCCGGAGGACGGAATGGAAGTCCTCGTACGGGGGCGGCTGAGCGTGTACGAACCCAGAGGGGATTACCAGGTTATTGTGGAATACATGGAACCTGTGGGTGTGGGTTCGCTTCAAATGGCATTCGACCAGCTGAAAGAGAAACTCCGCAAGGAGGGATTGTTTGAAGAGGCTCTTAAAAAGCCCCTGCCTCTGCTTCCAAAGAAAGTAGGCATTGTTACTTCCCCGACCGGCGCGGCGATACGGGATATGCTGCGCATTCTTAAAAGACGGAACGCGTCTCTGAACGTCTTAATCTATCCCGCCAAAGTGCAGGGCGCCGGGGCCGCCGAGGAGATAAGCGAGGGTATTCGATATTTAAACAGTCGCGACGACATCGACGTTGTCATTATCGGGCGAGGCGGAGGTTCCATAGAGGATTTATGGGCCTTCAACGAGGAAGTTGTTGCAAGGGCCGTCTACAGGTCCGAACTCCCGCTCGTTTCGGCGGTGGGACATGAGGTGGATTTCACAATTTCCGACTTTGTCGCCGACCTGCGGGCTCCTACACCCTCCGCAGCCGCTGAAATGGTTTCGGGTTCAAGGGAAGATCTGCGGATCAGTGTCCAGTCGCTTCACGGCAGGCTGCACCAGGCGATAAAAAGCGGTCTGGAAAGGCGACGACTGCATTTGGAGAGGTTGGCCCACAACAGGGCATTCGCCGTTGCTCCCAACCGAATCCGCGATCTCCAGCAGCGTTTTGACGAGTCCGCTCTGCGTCTTTACCAGGCTGTGCAACGCTTTGTATCCGACATGCGTCACCGGGAGCATATGGCTTCCGCCGGCCTGAATAAATTGGATCTGGGTCGTTTCATCCTTCACAAGAGGGAAGCCTGGGCGCGTTGTCATCAGGGACTGGTTTCCGGGATCCAATCCTGCCTGCGTCGGAACCGTGCGCGGTTCGAACTGGCGGTCGGGAAAGTCGATTCTCTAAGCCCGCTGGCTATCCTGAAGCGGGGATTCTCCCTTTGCCGCAATGAACAGGGATTGATTATCAAAAGCGCGGCTGACGTTTCCCGGGGAGATTCCGTTCAAATAACCCTGTCAGAAGGGGAACTCGACTGCCTGGTGCAGGAGACCCGGCAACCCAAGTGAATGGACGATTAAAAGACGAGTATTTTAACCCTGAACGGTGAACGCTGAACCCTGAACGGCTTTAGTTTTGGAGGTATGCGATGGAACTGAAGGTAAAAGATTTTGAATCGGCGCTAAAATCCCTTGAGGATATCGTAGTGCAACTGGAGGGAGGGGATTTAACCCTCGACCGCGCTCTGGAGCTTTTTGAAGAAGGCGTCAAGATCAGTCGTTTCTGCAGTTCAAAACTGGATGAAGCGGAACGAAAGGTTGAAGTTCTGACAAAAACAACGGACGGGACGCTGGCGGAAGAACCATTCTCCGGAGAAGGGGAAGGGGCCGAGTCCTGATACAATGGATGACGGAAAGCAATGGATATCCAAACATACCTCGCTGAATCGAAGATAATTGTAGATCAATACCTGGAAAAGCTACTCCCGGAAGAAAACGAAGAGCCGTCTACCATTCACAAAGCAATGCGCTATTCGGTTTTCGCAGGAGGGAAGCGTGTCCGGCCCATCCTGGTTCTTGCTTCGGGGGAGAGCCTTGGCGGGGAACGATCGGTTCTGCTGCATCTGGGCGCGGCCGTCGAAATGATGCATACCTATTCCTTGATTCATGACGATCTTCCCGCCCTGGATAACGATGATTTAAGACGAGGCCGGCCGACGTGCCACAAGGTTTTCGGGGATGCAATGGCGATTTTGGCCGGGGACGCTCTAATGACCCGGTGTTATCAGGTCCTTGCAGCCTTGCCCGGCGTATCGGAATCAACAAGAGTCCGTATTATCAGCGAGATAGCCGATGCTACGGGCACCGTGAAAGGGATGATCGGAGGGCAGGTTGTAGATCTGGAGTCGGAGGGCAAGACAGTCGGCCCCGATGTTTTAGAGTATATTCATCACTCCAAAACCGGGGCGTTGTTGACCGCATGCGTGCGTTGCGGCGCCCTGGCTGTGGGAGCAAATGCAGCGGAACTGGGGGCTCTGACGGGATACGGCTCCAAAATCGGCCTGGTTTTTCAAATTGTAGACGATATCCTGGATGTGACTTCAAGCAGCGAGGAACTGGGAAAAACTGCGGGCAAGGATGCAAAAGTTGAAAAAGCCACCTACCCGGCCCTTTACGGACTGGAAGCTTCCCGTACGAAAGCCCTGGAACTTGTCGAATCCGCCCTGCAGGATATTGCCGCATTTGGAGAAAAAGCTGAAAATTTGCGAAGTCTCGCCCGATTTATCGTGCAACGTTCCACATAACTCTTTTATTCACAAAGATTATATCCAGCTGTTGCCTTGTGCGGCATCCCGGACAATTCATGGCTGAATCCGGTCTTTGGTCTAAAGTCAAAGGTTCGAAGGTTTCGTTCCATACCATCAGTCGAAGCTTTTAGACTTGGACCCCGGACCTTCGACCTTGGACAGCAGTCTATTTGGCTACTGTTTCATTGCAGAGGTGAAATCCATATGGTAACTTAAAGGTTTATTACTTTTAGACTTGTTCGGAGGATGCATTGTCACTTACAGTCGAAAGAAAGACGGAAATCGTCGACACGTATAGAACTCACCAGACGGATACCGGGTCTCCGGAAGTACAGATCGCAATTCTCAGTGAAAAAATTGCGTACCTGACCGAGCACTTCAAGGTGCATGCCAAAGACCATCACTCCCGCAGGGGGTTATTGCGCATGGTCGGCAAGCGGCGCCGGCTTCTCGATTACCTTAAAGAGAAGGATGTTGCGCGCTACAAAACCGTGATTGAGAAACTTGGTATCCGGAAATAAACAAAGGTTTATCTGTCTGCAGGTTCCTGCCGACGGATGATCCCGTTTTTATCAAAAATAGTAATCGCTTTTGCTGATAGAGTTTCACGATAGTTTAAAGATTCAAATTTCGGAAAATGCGGCAAAGAATGTATAGGTACTTATGTGGTATATGAGTCCATGTAATTTCAATTTACTTTAGTGATCACCGGGAGAGGGGGGATTTGAATTATGAGTTATGAGTTAAAGATTATAGAGATGTAATCCTTAACTCAGGACTCATAATCATAATTCCTAGTTCAAAGTTCCTGCCCGCAAATACTCCCGAGTAATCCCAGTTATGGAGGAAGCAATGGTGCATCGAGTTTCTGCCGAAATCGGCGGGCTTGAATTCGCAATAGAAATGGGCAAGATTGCCAAACAGGCCGATGGCGCGGCATATGTCAGTTATGGAGATACTGTCGTTCTGGTGGCTGCCACCGCCTCGAAACAGGCTAAGGAAGGACAGGATTTTTTCCCGCTTACGGTTGATTACCGCGAGGCCAACTACGCGGCAGGCAAAATCCCGGGAGGATTTTTTAAAAGAGAAGGGAAGATGACGGAAAAGGAGACTTTAACGTCCCGTCTTATCGATCGCCCTCTACGTCCCCTGTTTCCGGAAGGATATAGTAACGAAACGCAGATAGTCGCCATGGTATTGTCCCACGACAAGGACAACGATCCGGATATCATGAGCATTACGGGCGCATCGGCGGCCGCCTACTGTTCTCCCATTCCGTTTTACAATCCAATCGGTGCGGTACGAATCGGGTATATGAACGACGAGTTTGTTGTGAATCCCCCGATCAGCAAGCTGAAGGAAAGCAGCCTGAACCTGACAGTGGTCGGCACTAAAGACGCGATTGTTATGGTGGAAGCCACTGCCAATGAAGTCTCCGAGGCAATGATGGTGGACGCCCTGGATTTCGCTCACGGCATTATTCAAAAGTTGATCGAACTTCAGCAGGAGATGTATGCGCAGGTTCAACCGGTAAAGAAGGAAGTCGTCAAGCCCGAATTAGATGCTGCCGAAGTGGAGCGCATTGAAAAGGAGTATTCCCGGAAAATATCGGATGCACTGCATATCAAAGAAAAGCTCGCAAGCTACCAGCAGCTGGATGTAATTGAAAACGAAATTATCGAAGCCATTCCGGAAGAAGAAACAGAACGCAGGAGCCAGGCAGGGAAGATTTTCCATACTGTAATGGAAAATATTTTCCGAAATGAAACTCTCCAGGACAAGAAGCGGCCGGACGGGCGACAATTCAATGAGATTCGTCCGATTTCGGCAGAAGTTTCCCTTCTTCCCCGAACCCACGGTTCCGCTCTGTTCACCCGCGGGGAGACCCAGGCGCTGGTAACGGCAACATTGGGGACCGCAGATGATGAGCAGCGGATGGATACGCTGGAAGGCGAATCCTTCAAACGGTTCATTCTGCATTACAATTTTCCGCCATTCAGCGTCGGCGAGGTGAAATTCATGCGCGGTCCCGGACGGCGCGAAATAGGTCACGGCGCCCTGGCGGAGAGAAGCATTCTGCCCGTCATGCCTACGGAAGATGAAAATTTCCCTTATACGGTTCGAGTCGTATCCGACATTATGGAGAGCAACGGATCTTCCTCAATGGCTACGGTCTGCGGCGGTATCCTTGCATTGATGGACGCAGGTGTGCCGATTAAAGCTCCGGTCGCCGGAGTTGCCATGGGGCTGGTGAAAGAAGGCGACAATTACGCCATCCTTACCGATATAGCCGGTGCCGAGGATCATTACGGAGACATGGATTTTAAAGTGGCCGGTACGGAAAAAGGCATTACCGGTCTCCAGATGGATATTAAAATCGGCGGCATCGACAAAAAAATCATGGCCGAAGCCCTGGAACAGGCCAGGGAAGGCAGATTGTTTATTCTTAAGAAAATGACCGAGTGTCTCGAGGCAGCCCGGCCGGAGATATCGGAGTATGCCCCGCGGATTATTACGATCACAATCCCGAAAGACAAAATCGGCGGCGTTATCGGCCCCGGCGGTAAAATTATCCGCGGTATCATCGAACAGACCGGCGTAAAAATCGACATTGATGATGACGGCAAAGTCAATATTGCTTCGACCGATACCGACTCGGCCCAGAGCGCGATTCGCATGATTGAGGATCTCATCATGGAGGCTGAGGTCGGCAAAACATACCTGGGAACCGTCACCCGACTGGTGGACTTCGGGGCTTTCGTGGAAATTTTCCCCGGAACGGAAGGTTTGCTGCATATTTCGGAGGTCGCCGATTTCCGTGTTCAGGATATCAATTCCGAGCTGAAACTGGGCGATCAGATTCCCGTAAAAGTACTCAGTATTGAACCTCCCAACAAGATTCGGTTGAGCCGTAAAGCCGTTCTTCGAGAGCAGGCGGGATTGCCGCCCGAGGAGCCGTCACCCAGGCCGCCGCGGCGGGATCGTACGGATCGCAACCGTTCCGGGTATCGGAGAGATGATCGTTCACGATCCAGACCGAGAGGAGATCGAGGCAGCAATCCGAGAGGAAGATATTAAGCTATCGCAGTATATTTTTGCAGATTGTTTAGTATGGATGATGGTTTAAGCCAAAAATATTAATGTTTATAATTAATATTTTTGGCTTTATCCGATTTGCGTGGATGACTTAAAACGATCCTCATATGAAATCAGAACAGGTACTGGATCTTTTAAACAAGATCCGTGAAGGCAAACTAACCCCGGATCAGGGCCTGGAGAGATTGAAGCATCTGCCGTTTGAAGATCTGGGGTTTGCGCGTGTGGATCACCACAGAACTCTTCGTCAGGGATTTCCTGAAGTCATATTTTCGCCGGGTAAGACGCCGGAGCAGGTGGCTGAAATTGTCAGAAGCCTGTTGCGGCAAAAATCGAATATCCTCGTTACACGATCCAATAAAACAACATACAACCGCGTCCGCCGCGTGACGGCGAAGGCGCGGTATCACGATCTTGCCCATGCTATAACTGTTGTTTACGACACGAAGACTTACGGGGACGGGAAAATATACGTTGTTTGTGCCGGCACCTCCGATATTCCTGTAGCCGAGGAAGCTGCGCTGACGGCAAAGCTGATGGGGAATATGGTAGAGACCGCCTACGACGTAGGGGTTGCCGGGATACATCGCCTTTTGAATATTCGGGAATCCCTGACTCAGGCCAGTGTTGTGATCGTCGTCGCCGGGATGGAGGGAGCTCTGGCAAGCGTCGTTGGAGGATTGCTGAGCGTTCCCGTGATTGCTGTTCCGACAAGCATCGGATATGGAAGCAACTTCGGCGGACTTTCTTCACTGCTTGCGATGCTAAACAGCTGTGCTTCCAACGTTGTTGTCGTGAATATCGACAATGGATTCGGTGCCGGATATGTTGCGAGCCTAATTAACCGGAAACGTCATTCATGAGTCGGGAAAATTAAATTTTATTGAGAGCACGGCTCAGGCTGAATTTCTCACTAGGTTCCGGTCGACTCGCGACGAAACTTCGTGAGAAATTCGGGCCGGGATGTTTGTTAAATTAATCGGATATTCTTCGGACTGTTATGCCCTTTTATGCAGACAGCGTATTGGATGAAGTAAGGAATTCGGTCAATATCGTGTCCCTTGTATCCGAGTACGTTGCGTTAAAAAAGCGGGGACGCAATCATGTGGCACGATGCCCGTTTCATAACGAGAAAACCCCTTCATTCAACGTCAACGAAGAAAAACAGATTTTCATGTGTTTCGGCTGCGGTCTGGGCGGGGATATTTTCAAGTTTGTCATGCAGATTGAAAATCTCACCTTTCCGGAAGCCGTTCGATTCATAGCCGAACGGCGCGGCATTACACTTCCGCAATCTTCAGCCCCGGATAAGGAAACAACCGGTACACGCGCAAGAGATCTTCGCGAAATCATGGAAGCAGCGGCTGATTTCTATCACCATACCCTGGTGAATCAACCGGAAGGACGATCCGGCCTGAAATACCTGCATGACAGGGGAGTTGAGACCGGTACCATTGAACAATTCCGCATTGGATTCTCTCCGCCCGGAGGAAACAGCCTGATTCAGCTGATGAAGGGGAAAGGCTGCCGCCTCGAATCCCTGCAGGAATGCGGGCTGGTGAAACATTCGGAAGACGGTGAACGATTCTACGATAGCTTTCGTGGAAGGATCATGTTTCCGATAACCGATGTGCAGGGAAGAGTCGTTGCTTTTGGAGGCCGCGCTATGGGAGATTGGCCGCCGAAGTATTTGAATTCTCCCGAAACCAAGCTCTATAATAAGAGTCGTAACCTATTCGGACTCAGCTTCTCCAGGGAGGCGATCAAGGAGAGTGACCGGGCCGTTCTGGTTGAAGGATACATGGATTTCTTAATCCCTTTCCAGCATGGCGTGAAAAACCTGGTCGCATCGCTCGGGACGAGTCTGACGACGCAGCAGGTGGAATTGTTGGGCCGCTATACACGGGACGTTGTTGTTAGTTATGATCCTGATTCCGCAGGGATTGCGGCGACGCAACGATCCTTGGACCTGTTTTTGGAAGGGGATTTCAGAGTCAAAGTGCTTCAGCTTTCCGACAACCAGGATCCGGATGAATTTGTGCGGACCGCCGGACCGGAGGCATATCAGGACAAGGTAAGGGAAGCGGCGCCCTATCTCGAGTTCGTTCTTGATTCCGCCATTAAACGCCAGGGTTCCCTGGAAGATCCCAAGAAAAAAATTCAGGTCATCAATGCCATCCTGCCCTACCTGGCCCGCCTGCCGAGTGCCGTGGAACGCTCGGAGTATGTTTTTAAATTCGCCCGTAAGCTTGGAATCGAAGATCAACAACTGCTGGCTGAAACAAAAAGGGCTGCCCGGCAGAAAAAAGACCATCTGGAACCGGTGGCGGTTACGCCTTCTCAAACGATGAAATTTGCGGAAAAAAGGCTTCTCCAACTTCTCCTGGGGGATGCCGATTTGCAGCATGAAATAATCCCTTTATGTTCACAGCAGGACTTTCAAGGTCTGGTATCCGAGAAAATTTTTTCTATACTATTAGAGGAATATAATAAAAACGAGCCCGGCACCTATGAAAGCATGCACCGCCGGCTGGCGGGAGAAGAGGAGCAGGCATTGCTTGCTCAATTGCAGCTCGAAGAGATGCCCGAAGATCCCTCGAGGGATACGGCTGAAAGTTTTTTGAATGCGTTACGGACCATGAGACTGGCCTCCTATAAACAGAAAATCCAGATGAAGATTGCTGAAGCCGCCGAGCAGAATGATGATGAGCTGCTCAATCAATTGATAGAACAGCGCGTTATGGTGGATCGCGAATTAGTCAGTCTGTCCAGGAAATAGCCCGGATTTCCGAGCGGCATATGCGGCCTTGGATGCACCGCATTGCCCACTACATAGCTGCAGTCGATGCTATGTCAGTGATCCGGGATTGCAGTGAAAGGAGACAATAGTCTTGTCTATCGAAGAAAAGTACGAGGAAGTCAAAGAATTGATTCTGATGGGAAAGGAGCGGGGATACCTCCTGTACGACGAGGTCAACGATCTTTTGCCTGAAGGTGTCTGTTCTTCCGATGAACTGGACAGAATTTTTTCCCTTTTCGGCTCGGCGGGGATAGAGGTTATAGATTCCGAGCAGAAATTTCAGGACGACGGCAAGAGAGAAAACAAAAGGGACGACAGCTCCGGCGAGGAGAATGAGTTCGATATTAATGCCATCAATCTGGATAAAACGAACGATCCTGTCCGCCTGTATCTTCGTGAAATGGGAACCGTTCCTCTTCTCAGCCGCGAGGGGGAGGTTGAGATCGCGAAGCGTGTGGAACACGGACAACGCATTATTCTGAAAGCGCTTTCCCGGTCACCGCTGGTTGTAAGTGAAATTCTTAATATCGGCGATCAGCTTAAGAAAAACCAGATGTCGATTCGCGATGTTGTTTCCTTTAACGACGATGAAATAACCGATGATCGCCTTGAAGAGAAGGCCGCTTCAGTTATTTCAGTGGTTGACAGCATACGGAAGCATGAACGGGCGGCGCACAGAGTCCGGTTGAAAATGAAGCGTTGCCGCAAAGGTTCGCGGGTTTACAAGAAGCACCTGTCCATGCTGGCCCGGTATCGAATTCCCATTGCATGGAAAGTCCGTGCTCTGGAGTTGAACAACCTGCAGCACGAAAGGCTGGTAGGCATCATAAAGCAGACCGTAGACCAGGTAGTGGCCTACGAGCGTGAGTTGAACAAGCTAAACAAGAACCTCGATAATCCGCGAAAGAAAGCGGATCCCAGAATCATCAGGAAACGGATCCGGGAGATAAAGCTCGATCTGAAGAAAATCGAAGAGGAGGCGTTCGCCAATACCTCTGAATTGAAACGAACGCTTGCGACCATACGCTCCGGCGAGCTGGAAGCGGATATAGCAAAAAAAGAACTGGTGGAGGCAAACCTTCGCCTGGTCGTATCGATTGCCAAGAAATACACCAACAGGGGGCTCCAGTTCCTGGATCTGATCCAGGAAGGGAATATAGGGCTGATGAAAGCCGTCGATAAATTCGAGTATCGCCGGGGATATAAGTTTTCGACCTATGCAACCTGGTGGATCCGGCAGGCTATTACCCGGGCAATCGCGGACCAGGCCAGGACAATCCGTATTCCCGTTCATATGATCGAAACGATCAATAAACTTATCCGCACCTCGCGAAGCCTGGTCCAGGAATACGGCCGGGAGCCTACGAGCGACGAAATTGCAAAGAAAATGGAATTCCCCGTCAGCAAGGTTCGTAAAATCCTGAAAATAGCGCAGGAACCGATCAGCCTCGAGACGCCCATCGGGGAAGAGGAAGACAGTCATCTCGGCGATTTCATTGAAGACCGCGGCGTGGTGTCTCCCGCCGAGGCCGTCATCAATATCAACCTGAAAGAGCAGACGGATTCGGTCCTTCAAACCTTGACGCCCCGCGAGGAGCAGGTCATTAAAATGCGTTTCGGGCTGGGAGACGGCAGCGAACATACGCTCGAAGAAGTCGGGCAGCGTTTTTCCGTTACACGCGAACGTATTCGCCAGATTGAGGCAAAGGCTCTTCGAAAATTGCGGCATCCTTCGCGCAGCCGCATGTTGATGGCTTTCCTCGAAGGCTCGGTCATTCACGAATAAATAAAAGCCGTTGAAATCCACAGCTTCCGGCTGTGTGATACTGAAGTACTAAATTGTTCCTGGGAATGTCTATTGCGGATTTTCGGTACCAGCCGTTTCCGGTTCTCCGTTTCCCGTTATCGGATCAATTTCAACAAAGCTGTTCTGAATCCTGAACGGGGAACGGGAAACGATGAACTGGAAAAGCGGAAGATCCCGTAAACCGGGACTTCAGGATTTACCGGGCTTTCCCATTTACGGCTGTAAGTACGAGCAGAACTTCTAGGAACTCGGATAGGGAAGAATGCTGGCAATTTTAACCTAATTACGATCGGATACTCCTGTGGCATTTCGTATTGAGATCGGCCTGAAGCGTGGAGTTAAAGATGCCCGCGGCCAGGCTGCCGTCAACAAGGCGCGAAGATATTTCAACACCACCGTAAAATCCTGCCGGACCCGCGACGTTTATAAAGTGGATGTTCCGCTGTCTTCCGGAGAAATAAGAAAAATCCGGAAGGCTTTTACGGATCCTGTAATCACGCGTTCGGCTCTCGGGCGCTTGTCTCCTCCGGTTTTTGAATGGATGGTCGAAGTGGGATTCAAACCCGGAGTGACCGACAATGTCGGTTCGACAGCACGCGCCGTTGTGCAGGATGTTGTGAATCGACAACTGGCGATAGACGAAACCGTATACACCTCCGTTCAATACTTCTTCCGGGGCGGAGATTTGTCGCGGGACGATGTCCTGCGTATCTCGCGCGATCTTCTGGCGAATTCCCTGATCCAGACTATCCGGATTTATACGCCGGATGAGTGGATATCGGCCCCTGTGGATGATACGGTTCCGGCAATACGGGAGAAGGCGGATATCCGGGTCGGCTCCTACGATCTCAGCGGGTCTGATTCCGAGCTCATGAGGATCAGCAGCGAAGGCATCCTGTCTCTGAGCCTGGACGAGATGCGGACGATCCGGGATTACTTTGCCGCCGAATCCGTAAGAAATAAGAGGATTTCCTTAGGCCTTCCGGAGCAACCGACCGATGTCGAAGTGGAATGTATCGCACAGACATGGTCCGAGCACTGCAAACACAAGATATTCGCCGGAAGGGTCCACTATACGGATGAATCCGGCAATGAGGAGTGGATCGACTCGCTCTTTAAAACCTATATCCGCGGCGCCACCGAGAAGATAGGCGAAGATATCGACTGGCTGGTTTCCGTTTTCAGCGATAACGCCGGAATAATCCGGTTCAACGACCATTACGATATTTCCTATAAAGTCGAAACGCACAACTCTCCGTCGGCGCTGGATCCCTACGGCGGCGCCATAACGGGAATTGTCGGGGTGAACCGCGACCCCATGGGAACCGGCATGGGTTGCGAGATGGTATGCAATGTCTGGGGCTACTGTTTGGGATCCCC
>JAFGTD010000008.1 GCA_016934295.1 Acidobacteriota bacterium | reverse complement strand
TTTCAGGACACGTTCTTCTGGATGAAGCCTATTTCGAATTCTGGGGATATTCCGGCCTGGAGCTGCTCGAGGAGTATCCAAGGCTGATCATCACGAGGACCTTTTCCAAAGCTATGGGAATGGCCGGGCTCAGGGTGGGATACCTGCTGGCCCATGATGAGCTGGTGTCGGAGATTTCAAAAGCGAAACTTCCCTATAATGTCAATCAATTCAGTCTCACGGCAGCTGAAGTGGCGGTGGAAAACAGGGACAGGTTTCGATCGGCTATCGAAACGGTACTGAAGGAAAGGGACAGGCTTGGAAGGGAACTGGGCCGTATTCCGGGGATCAAGATCTATCCGTCCGAAGCCAATTTCTTTCTGGTTGAAGTGCCGTTTGAACCGAGGCTTATATTCGACGACCTCTACCGGCAGGGAATTTTAATCAGGGATGTATCTTCCTATCCAATGCTTTCGAAGTGCCTGCGAATCAGCGTAGGGACTCGGGAGGAAAACGATCGTTTACTGTCTGCGCTCCGGACCGGCATGGAACATAGAATGTCCGGCGGCTCGGAAGACGCCCGGGAATCCATATGAGCGAAAGAATAACAACGGTTAAAAGGAAAACGAGTGAAACGGATGTATCCGTCACGCTGAATATCGACGGAACCGGCCAGGGGAATATTCAGACGGGCGCCCAGTTTCTGGATCACATGCTGATGCTCTTTGCCAAGCACGGGATTTTCGATCTCGAAATCTCCTGCAAGGGTGATCTGGGAGTGGACGCGCATCATTCCGTCGAAGATATCGGCATATGCCTGGGATCGGCTTTGGATAAAGTGCTCGGAGACAAATCGGGATTGATAAGGTTTGCGCACGCCTATTTCCCGATGGATGAAACCCTTGTGCGTGTCGTGATGGATCTTTCGGGGCGCCCCTACCTTGTCTATAACGTTAAGGTAGAGCGGGAACGGGTCGGTGAACTCGAAGCGGACCTGATTGAAGAATTCTGGAAAGCCGTTGTCACCCATGCGCGTGTGAATATTCATATTGAACTGCTGTACGGACGCAATACCCACCATATTTTCGAAGCGGTATTCAAGGCGGCTGCACGGGCCCTGAATCTGGCGACCCGCATCGATTCGCGCATCCAGGGTGTTCCGTCCACCAAGGGAGTGCTTTAGCTTGACAGATGCTATTGAAACGGTAATCGTCGACTACGGAATGGGAAATCTCCGCAGCGTCGAAAAGGCATTGGAGAATGTAGGCGGTTGCCCCTTGATTTCCGGGGATCCCGAAAAGGTGCGGCGTGCGGACCGGCTGATTCTGCCCGGTGTCGGTGCATTCGGCGACGCGATGAGTAACCTGCGACGGAAGAGGCTGGATATTGCTGTGCAGCAGGCGGTGCAGGATGGAGCGCCCCTTCTTGGCCTGTGTCTCGGATTGCAGCTTCTTTTTACCCGGAGCGAGGAGTTCGGCAGCCATGAAGGGC
This sequence comes from Acidobacteriota bacterium, assembly GCA_016934295.1. Lineage (GTDB taxonomy): Bacteria > Acidobacteriota > UBA6911 > UBA6911 > UBA6911 > UBA6911. Next base: position 37,351 of record JAFGTD010000008.1, on the reverse strand, counting down.
TGAATCTTATACCGGGGGCTGTCCTGAAAATCGATGAACCCGGTTTGCGCGTGCCGCATGTGGGCTGGAACCAGATTGAGGGCGCGCGGCAGAATCCGCTGCTTGAGGGGATTGCCGAGGGGAGCTATTTCTATTTCGTGCATTCCTTCTATGTAAAGCCGGATAATCCGGAGGATGTTTTGTGCTGGACAAGCTACGGATTTCGTTTCTGCTCGATCGCATGCCGGGGCAAAGTTTGGGGCGCTCAGTTCCACCCCGAAAAGAGCCAGGAGGCCGGCAAACGGCTCCTGCGTAATTTTCTGACAATCCTTTAAAAGGAATAAAGGGCTTCAGCGGAAGTTTTGGGCGAAGTCCTCCTTTCATCAGCATTCTCCGTTTATGGTTTAACGGGAAACGGGGAACCGGAAAGGATGGAACCTCAAGTTCTGCTGAAGATCCATATTTTAATAAAGGTCCGAACACGATGGAAACCACCATCCCAGAACTTGAATTAATCCCTGCAATAGACCTCAAGGGAGGAAAGTGCGTCCGGCTTCAGGAGGGCATCGCGACAAGGTCGACCGAATACAGCGATGATCCTGTAGCCATGGCGCTTCATTGGGAAGCCCAGGGTGCGACGCGGCTGCACCTGGTTGACCTGGACGGCGCTTTTTCCGGTGAGTCTGCTCATCTTGATATCGCAGGATCCATTTTTCGCGCGCTGAAAATACCCGTACAGTTCGGGGGCGGCTTGCGGACCGCGGATCAGATAGCCACTATACTGGATCTTGGCGCGGAAAGGGCGATCATCGGCACCGCGGCGGTGGAGAATCCCGATATAGTCGAGGCGGCTGCGACGCGTTATCCGGAGGCGATCGTTGTGGGAATCGACGCGCGCCAGGGGGCTGTCGTGTTGCGGGGATGGGTGAAAAAAACAGTTGTACCGGCCGTGGATCTCGCACGCAGGATGAAAGACGCCGGAGTGCCCAGGATTATTTATACCGATGTAGCGCGAGACGGGATGCTCCGGGGAGTGAATTTTGACGAAACGGAAAATGTATGCCGTAATGCGGGAATCCGGGTGATTGCCAGCGGAGGCGTCTCGAGCGTTGAGGATGTCCGGACTTTGTGGGAGCGTCGTGCCTGCGGGATCGAGGGAGTCATCCTGGGACGGGCGCTGTACGATCGCAAGATCGATTTCGCCGATCTGCGCAAACGGATGCTTTCCTGGTGAGAGGAATCATTATGCTGGCTAAAAGAATTATTCCCTGCCTGGATGTTCGTGACGGGCGCGTAGTCAAGGGAACTCACTTTGTAAACCTTGTCGATGCGGGAGACCCGGTTGAAGCTGCTTCGCGATATGATTCGGAGGGGGCCGACGAACTGGTTTTTCTTGATATCACAGCATCCTCCGATCGCAGGGAAATTGTAACCCGGATGGTTCGCGCCGTTGCGGACCGGATTTTCATACCCTTTACCGTGGGAGGCGGATTGCGCACTCTTGAGGATATACAGGCAATTCTGAGGGCGGGCGCCGACAAGATTTCATTGAATACCTCGGCAATAGAAAATCCCGACCTGATTTCCGAGGCCTCGAGGTATTTCGGATCGCAGTGCATTGTTGTTGCTATCGATGCACGACGGGTGCAGCCTTGGAATCCGGATGCGCCGCACTGGGAGGTGACGACGCATGGAGGAAGAGTAACCCGCTCCAGAGAAGCCGTCGACTGGGCCGTCGCTGCGGCTGAGGCGGGTGCAGGGGAAATCCTGTTGACCTCCATGGATTGCGATGGAACCCAAAACGGCTATGACAACATTTTAAACGCCAGAGTTGCAGAAAAAGTGGACATCCCCGTTATTGCATCCGGAGGATGCGGATCGCTGGAACATATCGCAGATGCATTTATCGAAGGCAACGCAAGTGCGGCTCTGGCCGCTTCCATATTTCATTTTGGACATCATACGATTTCCGAGACTAAAAGATATCTGCGTGAACGCGGGATACCCGTGCGTCTGACATAGCGGTTTTCGATGTATGGGGTTCATATTCGATTTCACTGAAACAGCGCAGGGAATGCAGAAAAATTCTGATATATAATTATTCAGTTTTCACCTCGTCTATGCGGTGAGTTAAAAATTTTGTTTTTACAGGGAGATGCAAGCGGTAATGAAGAAAATCGAAGAACTTCGATGGGGCCCGGACGGTTTGATCCCGGCGGTGGTCCAGGATGCGACGACGGGGGAAGTCCTCACGGTTGCGTATGTAAGTCGTGAAAGCATGGCGAAAATGCGCGAAACAGGAGAGACGGTTTTTTTCAGCCGGAGCCGTCAATGCCTCTGGCATAAAGGAGAAACCTCCGGAAACACGCAGAAAGTAGTCAGTGTTTCCACGGATTGTGATGAAGATGCTTTGGTCATCCGGGTGCACCCAAAAGGCCCGGCATGCCATACCGGGGCGCGATCCTGCTTTTACGAGGAAGTGGAAGGCTTTAAAAAAGAGTAGGCCGGCAAAATCGATCGATTGGAGATCCATATGCAGGATATCTTGGCTGTCGTTCTAGGGGGTGGACGGGGACAACGATTGTTTCCTCTCACGAAATTCCGCAGCAAGCCGGCCGTGCCGCTGGGAGGCAAGTACCGGCTTGTCGATATTCCCATCAGCAACTGCCTGAATTCAGGCATCAACAGGATCTTCGTCCTGACCCAATTCAACTCGGCATCTCTGAACAAACATGTCATGCATACGTATAAGTTTGACATGTTCAGCGGCGGTTTTGTGGATATCCTGGCTGCCGAGCAGACCCCGGAAAGTTCCAACTGGTATCAGGGAACCGCGGATGCGGTTCGACAGAGCGTCAAGCATTTCCTGCCGTATGGAGATACGGGACTTGTCGTTATACTCTCCGGCGATCAGCTGTATCAAATGGATCTACGGGAATTGATACAGTGCCATAATGAGAACGGCGCGGATATTACCGTCGCTGCCAAGCCTGTGTCCGGTGAATCCGCGACGGGATTAGGCATATTGAAATGCCAGAGAAACGGGAGAGTGGTCGCATTCAAAGAAAAGCCCGAGTCCGAAGAATTGTCCGAAGTGCAGAGTGACAAGCCCGTCGATAATGCGCGTCCATATTTGGCCAATATGGGTATTTATGTGTTTCAAACGAAATTCCTGATCGACCTGATGAATGAATCGACTGCTATGGACTTCGGCAAGGAACTGATTCCTCAGTCGGTCGGGAAATACAAGGTCTTCAGCTGTCTGTATGACGGTTACTGGGAAGATGTCGGTACGATACGGTCCTTTTTCGAAGCAAACCTTGCCCTGACCAATTCATTGCCCGAGTTTAATTTTTACGATATTCAGATGCCGGTATACACCCATCCCCGAAACCTGCCCGGTTCCAAGCTGAACAACTGCGACGTGCATCAATCCGTCATAGCAGACGGCTGTATTCTCAACGGCGCCGATATCAAACATTCCATTATCGGTGTTCGGAGCCGGATCGGCGGAGGAACAACGGTCAAACATTCCATAATTATGGGAGCCGACCGATATGAAACCTTCGAACAGATAAAAGAGAATAAGGCAAAGAAGATCTCCAATATCGGAATTGGAAATCACTGCACTATCATCAACGCTATTCTCGACAAGGATGTCCGTATCGGCGACAACGTTTCCATCATCAACGCGCACAACCTGCAGGAAAAAGACGGTGCGAACTATTACATCCGGGACGGGATTATAATAATTCCCAAGAGATCCTGGATTCCCAACGGCACCGTGATCTGATTTTATGGAAGACCTACTCGCGGGCGCACACATGTCTATTGCCGGAGGGATATACCGCGCGTTCGAGCGCGGCGCTCTCGCTAACTGCCGGACGATCCAGATATTTTTAAAGAACAGCAATCGATGGGAGGCAAAACCGTTGACGGAGCAGGACCGAAGCCTGTTCCGCAAGGCGCAGAAGGCGGCCGGAATCCGTCCTGTTTTGGCTCATGACAGTTACCTGATCAATCTGGCTTCACCCGACCCCCGGCATTACAGAAAATCCCTGGATGCCTTCATAGAAGAGATGAAACGCGCGGATTTTCTCGGCATCCCATACCTGGTACTGCATCCCGGGTCGCATAGGGGTTCCGGGTCCAAAGAGGGGATACAGCGGGTTGCCCGTGCCCTTAATCGAGCAAGGGATATAGCCGGACCGGCCGTTACAATCCTGCTTGAGAACACTTCAGGGCAGGGCCACTGTCTCGGTCGCCGGTTTGAGCATCTGGCGGATATTCTGGAGAGGGTTTGCGATCGTGAAAGGATCGGCATTTGTCTCGATACCTGCCACCTCTTTGCCGCCGGGTACGATATCCGCACGGAGAAGGGTTATAGAAGTACAATGCGTGAATTCGGACGCCTCATAGGGATAAAGACCCTCAAGGCGTTTCATGTTAATGACAGCAAGAAGGATCTGGGCAGCCGGGTGGATCGTCACTGCCATATCGGCCATGGTTTCATAGGGCTTGAAGCCTTTCGATGCCTGGTAAATGACCGGCGCTTCAAAAACATACCTAAAATACTGGAAACACCCAAGGGGCCGGACCTGCAAGAAGACCGGATGAACCTGGCAACACTGAAGTCCCTCTTGAAATGAAGGCTAAAAAGAAAAACTCCTCTATTGGATGTAACAATAGAGGAGTTTTTCCTTGAGAGAAAAAGCGCGATCCTGACTGCTACCCTTTCTTGAGATACAGGACATTTCCCTTACGCGTAACCTTGTATCCCTTCTTCTCGAACTGCGCCTTCTGCTTGGCAGCGGATTCCGGAGTTTTGTATTCGCGTTTCTCACTCGCTGCAGCCTTGGCTTTCGGTTTGGCTGCTACTTTTTTCTTGGTAACTGCTTTTTTCTTGGCTGGTGCTTTTTTCTTGGCTACTGCTTTTTTCTTAGCTGGTGCTTTTTTCTTGGCTACTGCTTTTTTCTTGGCCGGTGCTTTGGGTTTAGCTTTGGCTTTGGCTGTTGCCATGTTCATCCTCCTCTAGTGGAATGATATAACCGCTAATCTGCGCAATAGGTTAACCTCGAAATCACAAAAACGCAAGCAATGAGCGAAAGATAATGCGAATTTATTCAATTGAGTTTAGAGGCGCTGAATCCACCTCCATTTCCTAATACGTATTTATTTATCGGCGAATTGCATCCTATGATTTAGCAAATCCTTACATATGCTCCAAACCCTTTTCAATCCTGAATCAAGTTAAAGCACCTTCAATTTTGCATACTGTTCGATCAGGGATTTTCTTCCGACTCTGCTGAAAGTTACAACAAGCTTGATGTTGTTTCCCGAGCGTTCCCGGCTCAACACGATGCCGTCGCCGAACTTGTCATGGTGTACTCGAGTGCCTGCTTTAATCACCGGTCCTTTTGGGGGCGCTTCCGGAGAACCGGAGGAGGATTTATTTTGCTCTTTCAGGTAAGCCCTGAGTTCAGCTATCGATTTAGGTTGCACCTTGGGTATTCTGCTGGATGGGCTTTTTATGGTCGCATGGACTTCAGGTGCGCGGTATGGTTCCGTATCTTCAGAAAAACGCCTGGTGGAACGGGGCCTCCGGTCGTATTCGTTGAGTGCATCGCTTTCTATCTTTTCTATCAGCTCTGCAGGCATTTCATTCAGGAATCGGGACCTCTCGGCAGGTATGCCTGCATCCATGCCGTAATTTTTTCGGAATGGAGTCCATGTAATAAATAGTTTTCTACGGGCGCGCGTGATTCCTACGTAACAGAGGCGCCTTTCTTCCTCCAGGTCTTGCGGAGAATTCAACGAGTGAGAATGGGGGAAAAGTCCGTCTTCCAAACCCGCGAGAAAGACCGAATCGAACTCCAGACCTTTGGCGCTGTGCAGTGTCATTAGAGATACCCTGGCATTCGGGTCGAGGTGGTCCAGTTCGGATGAAAGAGACGCCCTGTCCAGGAATTCCGATATTGTTTCGCCGCGCTGTTCCGACTCGGTGGCGGCCCGTGTCAGCTCCTCGATGTTGGCGAGGCGGTTTTCAGCTTCCGATGCCGTTTCGTTGCGGTGGATCATTTGCTTGTACTGGACGTCTTCGAGTATGGTATCCAGAATTAGGGCTATGGAACTTGTTTCTTTGAGACTGTTCCATTTATCCAGAAGATCCTGAAAACGACGAAGAACGCGCGCGGTTCTTGCGGGAAGGCCGGTATCCTGCACTTTTTCGCGCAGAACCCTGAGAATCGGCGCGCTGGTTTCCAGCGCGATTTCCATTAGCATACGAACGGTGGCGCTGCCGATGCCCCTGGGAGGTGTGTTTATGATTCGGAGAAGAGCAACGTCGTCTTCAGGATTGAACAGAATCCTCAGATAGCAGAGCAGGTCTTTAATCTCCATGCGCTGGAAGAAAGCAACGCTTCCGACAACCGCGTACGGTATGCCTGTATCGGTAAGAACATCTTCGAAATTCCGGGAAAGGAAATTGGTTCGATATAAAATGGCGATATGGCTGTCCGGTTCATCCGAGAGACAGTTTTTAATCTGTTCCGCGATCCACCCGGCCTCTTCGCGTGCAGATCCCGCGCTGTAACAGGTGATGACATCTCCGCTTCCGTTGTCCGTCCAGAGAGTTTTGCCTTTTCGTTCCGTATTGTTTTGAACGACTGCCCCGGCTGCGTTAAGGATGTTCTGACTGGAACGATAATTCTGCTCCAGTTTTATGATTTTAGCGCCCGGGAAATCGGTTTCGAATTTAAGAATATTTTGAATGTCCGCGCCGCGGAATTTATAGATGGATTGGTCTTCATCCCCGACCACGAAGAGATTCTTATGCTCGGATGTGAGAAGACACAGCAATTCGTATTGCGGGCGGTTGGTGTCCTGGTACTCATCCACGAGAATATAGCGGTACCGATCGCTGTAATACTTTTTCAGCTCCGGTGATTTTTTAAGAACTTCGGCAGCCTTGAGCAGCAAATCGTCAAAATCAAGGGAGTTGGTATTCTGCAGGCGCCGGTTGTACTGAATGTATACCTGCTGCACATCCCCGGATGCATCAAAAGGGAAGCGTTTTGCATATTGCTCGGGAGAAGTCCCGTGATTCTTGGCGTAACTGATCCTGCTGAGAATCTCGCGCGGAGTCAGTTCCGTCCCGAGATCCATTTCATGCAGGATATTCTTGATCAGTCGTTTCTGATCGTCGGTGTCGTAAATTGAAAAATCCCTTTTGTAGCCGAGTTGATGGATTTCTCTTCGAAGAAGCCGTACGCAGAAAGAGTGGAATGTTGAAATCAGCGGTTCGGCGCTGCGGGACGGGCCCAGGATTTTCTGGACACGCTCACGCATTTCAGCGGCTGCCTTGTTGGTAAAGGTTACGGCCAGGATGTTTTCGGGACGGGCCGCCGCATTGCGAATCAAATAGGCGATGCGGTAGGCGATGACGCGGGTTTTCCCGCTGCCGGCGCCGGCAAGCACGAGTGCCGGTCCGGGGCCGTGTTCCACAGCCCGGCGCTGTTGAGGGTTGATCTGCGACAAAATATCCATCGGTCAATCCTAGCAGTCCTCAATGAAAATACAATAGGCCGAACGCATCGATTATTCGGTGCGGTGCAGAGTGCACAGCTTTTTATATTCTCACCGGGATTTGCCGACAAATACGGCCGCGGGTATTATGGTACGGAATTAATTGTGCTGTAATGATCCGATAATAAAAACTTCTTTCAAGGGGACTCGTCCGGGTATATTAGATAACTCATATTAACAAAATGATACGAACCTGCGACGCTTGTGTTTTCTTCGCAGAATTTAAGATCTCAATTTTAAGAAGATATACAACTATGAAATCAGAAAAGCAGCCATTGTATCGAAATCCGAAGCTTTCCGCCGAACGCCGTACCAGGGATCTCCTATCGAAAATGACCCTGGAAGAAAAAGCCTCTCAAATGCTTTGCATATGGGAGGGGAAAAGCAAATCGCTTGTCGATAAGCAGGGAAATTTCGACGGGAATAAAGCCGCAGCCTTCTTTAGGAAACGCACGGGATTAGGACAAGTGGGGCGGCCCAGTGATGCCGGGGGCGGAAAGAACGCCAGGGACATGGCTGTACTGACGAATGCCATTCAGAAATTTTTTATTTCCAACAGCCGCCACGGCATTCCCGTCATTTTCCACGAGGAGTGTCTTCATGGTCACGCAGCCGTCGATGCTACGAGTTTCCCGCAGCCTATCGGTCTGGCCGCAACTTTCGATCCGGGCATGGTGCAGCGCCTCTATGCAATGACGGCGGAGGAAGCCCGTGTCCGGGGAACCCATCAGGCGCTTACGCCTGTGGTGGATGTCGCTCGCGAACCTCGCTGGGGACGGGTGGAAGAAACTTTCGGCGAAGATCCCTGTCTGGTTTCCTGTATGGCCGTTGCCGCGGTGCGGGGATTTCAGGGAGACGCTTCCTTTAAAAACAAGAATAGGATTATTGCAACATTAAAACATTTTGCCGCCCACGGCCAGCCGGAATCCGGAACGAACTGCGCGCCGGTCAACGTTTCGGAACGCATCCTGCGCGAAGTATTCCTGCCCCCCTTCCGTCAGGCGGTTCAGAAAGCCGGTGCTGTAAGCGTGATGGCGTCCTACAACGAAATCGACGGAGTTCCGTCGCACGCCAATCAATGGCTCCTGAAAGATATCCTTCGAAAGGAATGGGGATTTAAGGGGTACGTGGTCTCGGATTATTTCGCCATACGCGAACTTCACGAGCGCCCGGAGTTGTTCGGCAACCACCTGGCGAAAGACGGTCGTCAGGCTGCGGCGCTAGCGGTGAAGGCGGGCGTCAACATAGAATTGCCCGACCCGGACTGCTATCGCCACATTGTCGGGCTGGTCCGGAGGGGAATTCTCCGTGAGTCGATGATTGACGCGCTGGTTGCCCCGATGCTGCAGTGGAAATTCCGGATGGGGCTTTTTGAAGATCCGTATGTGGATCCTGACGCTGCCGAAAAGATAGTGGGCTGTGACGCGCACCGTGTCTTGGCGCTTGAGGCTGCCCGGAAGACCCTGACGCTTCTTAAAAATGAGAAAAGCATTGCGCCGCTGAATCCGAGAAAGATCAAAACGATTGCGGTTATCGGTCCCAATGCGGACCGGGTTCTGTTGGGCGGATACAGCGGAATCCCGAAGTCTCCATCGACAGTCCTGCAGGGTATCCGGGACAGGGTCGGCGATTCGGTGAAAGTCCTGTATCACGAAGGCTGCAAAATTACAGTGGGCGGTTCGTGGCAGCAGGATGAGGTGTATCCGGCCGATCCGGTGGAGGACCGTAGGAGTATTGCCGCGGCTGCAAGAGTCGCTCGAAAGGCGGACGCGGTCGTTTTGGCAATCGGCGGAAACGAACAGACCTCCCGGGAAGCCTGGATGGGCAACCATCTCGGCGATCGTGCCTCACTCGATATGGTCGGTCTCCAGGATGAACTGGCGGATGCGGTAGTAGCGACGGGCAAACCGGTTATAGCATTCCTTTTCAATGGGAGGCCTCTTTCGATCCGGAACCTTGCTGAAAAGGTTCCGGTTATTTTCGAATGCTGGTATCTGGGGCAGGAAACGGGGCCGGCTGTCGCGGAAGTGCTGTTCGGGGACGTCAATCCGGGCGGAAAACTTCCAATTACAATCCCGCGCTCCGCGGGGCACGTTCCCGCTTACTATAACTATAAACCTGCAGCCAGGCGGGGATATCTCTTCGACGATGTGAGTCCGCTTTACGCTTTCGGCTTCGGATTAAGTTATACCAGGTTTGAATTCAGCCGGCCGCGCCTGAGAAAAACAACAATCCGGCCCGATGAATCGACCGTTCTGCGGGTGGACGTCACCAATACCGGCAAAGTCGCAGGAGATGAAGTCGTACAGATGTATATTCGGGACAAGGTGAGTTCAGTCACCCGCCCCGTTAAGGAACTGAAAGGATTCAAACGTGTATCGCTGGAGCCGGGACAAAAAAAGACTGTTGCCCTGAGCATCACTCCGGAACATCTCTCCTTCTACGACATTCGAATGAAACGAGTCGTCGAGCCCGGGGAATTTGAAATTATGGTAGGAAATTCCTCCAGAGACCAGGACCTTCAAAAGCTCGTTTTAAGAGTCAAATAGTTGCAGCTTTTACACGTCACCCCAACCTGTCTCCTTTATTTTAAAGGTAAAAATGACCTCGAGCGAATCCCTGTCTCCATCCTGCGTATGTTCATGTTTATAAAATGTTTTATGTACGGGGTCCGACCCGGATAGCCTTCCTTTTTAGAGAAGAGCTTTCATTCATTTCTTGACACGGCGGTCTAAAAAAAGATAGTGGTAGGGCCCTCAATGGAATTTTATTCGAACTGAAGCTGCGCCCCATGTGCAAGAAGGGCGTTTGAAAAAATTGATGAATTAATGATGGATTTGTCAGGAGGGAACAAATATGAGCCTTGATTGGGTGCCGAGAGAACACGGGAAAAAGGATCATAGCCGCTATGGTTCGGAACACTGGGGGACCGAAGCCCCATGTGTTGTTTATGAAAAGAAACCGCTGAAAGATCCCAAGGGGAATGTCGTAGAGGGTCTTTTCGTTTCCTGGATCCAGCTCAATAATCCAGCTCAGTATAATTCCTATACGACTGAGATGGTTAAAGGCGTCGTCGCCGGATTTGAAAATGCATCGACAGACCGGGAAGTCGTCGCGGCCGTTTTTACCGGAGCGGGGCCGATGGCATTCTGCACCGGAGGCAATACCAAGGAATATTCCGAGTATTACAGCAAGCGCCCTGAGGAGTACGGCGCTTATATGGAACTGTTCAATAACATGGTGGATTCCATACTCATGTGCAAGAAACCCGTAATCTGCCGGGTCAACGGGATGCGGGTCGCAGGAGGTCAGGAGATAGGCCTGGCATGCGATATTGCTGTTTCTTCCGACCTGGCCATTTTCGGACAGGCGGGCCCCAGACACGGATCCGCTCCTGTCGGCGGTTCTTCCGACTTTCTTCCCTGGTTCTTGACTGCGGAAGATGCCATGTGGAACTGCATCAGCTGCGAAATGTGGAGCGCCTACAAGATGAAGATGAAGAACATGATCTCCAAGGTCGTTCCTGTGTTGAAGGATGAAAACGGGGAGTGGCTGAGAAATCCGCAGATCATAACGGATACTTATGTGAAAGACGGGGAGATTGTCTACGGGGAATTCAAGACGGGAGACGAATTCAAAAAGGCGCGGGCTTTTGTTTACGACAAGCTTAAAAAGGATGAGTACGATTTCTCGCTTCTCGATGCGGAAGTCGACAAGATCGTATGGACCTTTGCAAATCTGTTTCCCGGATGCCTGATGATGTCCGTCGACGGGGTTCGGAACAAGAAGAAATTCTTCTGGGATCAATCCAAGAATTCCAACAGGCACTGGCTGGCTACAAATATGATGGGCGAAGCCTTCCTGGGTTTCGGTGCATTCAATACGAAGAAAATTACAGGCGCCGATACCATCGACTTCCTTAAATGCCGGAAGCTTATTGCGGAAGGAGCCCTGGTGAATGAAGACTTTATGGAGCAGGTTCTTGGTAAACCGAAATAATAGGTAGGCAGTAAGCAGTTGTCGGTTGGCAGTAATATGATGGGCAGGATGTTGACTTTTAGAGAATCCCTAACTGCCAACTGCATACTGCCAGCTGCATGCTGTATTTTTAAGGAGGCGTTATGAGTGTTACTGCTGAAGCATATGTTTTGGAAGAGGCCAACAAGCCTCTGGTGCGGCGGTCTTTGACAATCCCCGATCCAGGCCCTGCTGAAGTCATTGTGGAAGTGATCGCCTGTGGCCTCTGCCATACGGATCTGGGATATGCAAATGGATCTGTCCCGACAAAAAAAGGGATACCCCTGGTGCTCGGGCACGAAGCGGTTGGGAAAGTCGTAGCCGCCGGCCAGGACTTTGAATCGCTGATGGGTTCGACTGTACTGGTTCCCGCTGTTCTGCCATGCGGAGAATGCGCGTTCTGCCATGCGGGGCGCGGGAATGCCTGTCCGAACCAGAAAATGCCCGGAAACGATATCAACGGCGGATTTTCCACGCACTTCCTTGTCCCTGCCCGTCCGGTGATTAAAATCGGAGAGGGGCTGTCTACAAATGTCGCATCGCTTTCCGTCGTTGCCGATGCGGTTTCGACCGCCTACCAGGCGATTCTCCGTGCAAAGCTGACTTCGGACGACATAGCTATTGTCGTAGGTTCGGGCGGCGTCGGCGGTTTTGTCGTTCAAATTGCCGCTGCCATGGGAGCCCGTGTTATTGCCTGCGATATAGTGGAGGATCGTTTGAAGCTGATCGCGGAGCATGGGGCCGAGGAAACCGTCAACCTGACGGACAAGGATCCTCGGGAGCTTCGCAAGCAGGTTCGCGGTTTCGGAAAGGGTGTGCCTACTTTAAATTTCAAAATTTTCGAGTGCAGCGGAAGTCCGGCCGGCCAGGTTACGGCGTACGGCTTATTGGAGCGCGGCGCTACACTGATGCAGGTGGGATATACTCCCAAAAAGGTCGAAGTGCGGCTTTCGAATCTTATGGCTTTCGATGCAACGATTCACGGCACCTGGGGATGTGCCCCGGAAGCCTATCCCGGTGTCCTTAAATTGATCGAGGAAGGCAAGGTAAAACTGGATCCTTTCATCGAATACGGTCCGATGTCCAAGGTCGACGAATACTTTGCAGCCATGACAGCGCACAAACTTGAGCGCCGGATGGTGATGGATCCACTCACTTAGTACAAATTGTGATTTATAAAAAAGCGCACCGCAGAGACGCAGCCCGATCGACGGCCGTAAACATTCCGACCAACCAACCGTTGTCACCGCCGATCGGGCGCACGCCGAGGAACGCAGAGATTTAAATATATTTTCTCTGCGTGTCTCTGCGTTCTTTGCGCCTCTGCGGTGATATTTTTTTAAGATGCCGGCCATTCCGGTAAAAGGAGCGTATATGTCTGTTGAAAATGCTTCTCCGATTGTAAATGCAACTCTCCTCGAAGACGGGACTCTTCTTCGCCTTGTGTTGGACAAACCCAAAGGGAATGTCCTTACACTGGAGATGATGCAGGCGCTTTCAAAAGAACTCGATGCTCAAAGCGACAACCCGCATCTGCGCGCGGTTGTGATTCGCGGTGCCGGAAAGCATTTTTCCTTCGGCGCCTCTGTTGAAGAACATCAGAAGGATCAGGCGCCGTCGATGCTTGCCGGATTCCACGCAATGATCCGTAAGATTGTCACGTATCCGGTGCCTGTTATCGCCCTGGTTGAAGGATCGTGTCTTGGGGGAGCGTTCGAGCTGATCCTGGCCTGCCATATGGTTTTTGCAACCCCGACCGCAGTGCTCGGATGCCCTGAAATCAAACTCGGAGTTCTGCCCCCCGTTCTTGCTGCCATCGGGGCTAAGCGTCTCGGCGGACCGCTGGCTGAGAGATTGATCCTGACCGGTGACACGATCGATGCCGCGACGGCAGAGAAATCGGGGATGGTATCGACCATTTTTTCCAGCGACAATCCCGACGAGGAACTGATGGCGTGGTATCAGAAAAACCTGCGCCCATTGTCGGCATTCGCAATACGTCAGAATACGCGCGTCGCCCGGATCGGTTCCGGATTATTCGCGGCTGTCGAAGAACCGCTCGCCAGAATCGAACGGCAGTATGTTGATGAAGTCGTGGCAAGCCATGACGGCAATGAGGGAATCAATTCCTTTATCGAACGCCGCAAACCTGTCTGGAAAGACTCATAATCGGCAAACAAAAGCGCACCGCAGAGGCGCAGAGATTTAAATAATTTTCTCTGCGCGTCTCTGCGGTGAAGTTTTTTTGCAGAGTAGCGGTATGGAAATGCGGATATTCGACAGTCACGTACATATTTTCAATTCTAAAATAATCGGGAATGTAATCCGTAGAACCGATCTTGTCCGCGCCCTGTGTCTTGAGATCGAAAATATAGAGAACCGGCTGCGTCCGTCCGCTTTGATCGAACAACTGCAGGAGGCGAAGGTAATCGGCGCCCTCATGTTACCGACGGCCGATGTATACAAACTCGCGAAGGTCAACAGGGATTGCATCGATACAGCCGATAGGAGCCCCGGATTGTATGCCGCCGGTACGCTCCACCCGGACTTCGATGACATTGAGGGGGAGCTGTCGCATTTGAGCCGATCCTCGGTTCGCGTCATCAAACTGTGCTCCTTTTCTCAGAAGTTTTCGCCGGGCAATTCGAAAACACATAAGATGTTTGAACGAATCCAGTCTTTCAACGGGACGCAGAAGATCCCGTTCTCTGTGGTTTTGGATACCCTTACGCTCGCGGACCGGTATTTCGGGACGGATCCCGATCATACGACTACGCCCCAGGCACTGATGGATCTAGTCAGGCGTTTCCCGGGAATCAAGTTCATAGGCGCGCATATGGGCGGTCTCGGCGCCCCTTTCGAGGAGTTGAGCCGGTGCCTGGAGCCAATGCCGAATTTCTACCTGGACACCTCCAATGCCGCCCATACACTCACTGAAGGTCAATTCGTCCAAATGCTGCGCCGGCATGGATCCGAACACATCCTTTTTGGAACCGATTGGCCCTGGTTTCTTCATAAAAGTGAAATTGGCCTGATTAGCGACCGAATGGACGCGGCCGGTTTTACATTGGCGGAGAAGAAAGCTGTTTTCAGCGGAAACATCGAAGCAATACTGGGTATTTAATCCGCATTCCATCGTCGGTTCTCTTCATGAAATAGGCGTCTTCAAAAAGAAAACTTCTTCATTCCTAATACTGTTTAAACAACGTCGAATTCACCGAATGTTATCAATATCGACTTTTATGGTAACCGATAACTTCTTTTTTAAGTATCTTTGAAGGCCCTGTTTTTCAAGGGTAAAGATATCATTTCGGCATTTGGATTGATATATCGGCACGATTATTTCACCAGCCGATCCTTGGTATTCAAATGGAGTCATCTCCACTAACCCTTTAAATATAACTAGATGCGATTTTACATCCATAGCGCGCCCGTCATCCCCGGCATTTTGTGGCGCCCTGATTTTGATATCCGGTAGATTTGAATTTGGTTGACAAAATTGTCGTGTTTTTAATAGAGTATTGGTAACCGATATTGGATACCGCAATTGGAGCTGCTGCATGGAAGAAAATATCCAGACACAAATATTGAAAATTCTTCAGGACTCCAATACCGGTCTTCAGATTGAGGAAGTTGGGGAGAAGCTCGGCCTGACGCGCCACACCGTTGCCAAGTACCTGGAAATACTCCGGGCAGAAGGAAAGATTCACTATACCAAGGCTGGTCGCACCAAGCTCTGGAAGGTTTTGTCGACCGCTGTGGCTACAAGGCTGTTGGGCTCGGAGGATCTTGAAGAAATTCTGCGTATCGCTGATAAAATCGAGCGGGAGGATAATTCCGACAAAGCTGAAAGAATGGCTTCCCTGAAAGAGACAGCCGTCTATCAACTGGAATACGGCGATCCGCTCTTTAACCTGGGCGCGGAAATTGACGGTAAACTGGTCGGTTTTATCTTTGGAGAAGTCAAACTCTGGGAGTTCGGGCGCAGTGAAAGAACCGGTTGGATAAAAGTCCTGGGAGTGGATCAGGAATTTCAGGGAATGGGCGTAGGGTACAAGCTGGGAGAGATGCTGCTCGGCCATTTCAAGAAGAAAAATGTCAAGAAAGTCAGGACCCTGGTGGACTGGTACGAGGGGGACCTGATTTCCTATTTCAAGTCGCTGGGTTTTAATATGCTCAGCATGTTGCCCTTGGAGAAAGAAATATAACCGGTGAATGCCGGTAATACATATGTGAAGAATGCCGCCTGGATGTATTCTCTTATACCTTGCTTTTGCAGGGCAATTAGAGGGGGGTAAAAAATAATGAGGTACGGAGAGACAGGGTTTAATTTAGAAATCGATCTATCCCGCGGAAACATAGAAAGGGTGGAAAACGATCCCGTAGATACCGAGCTTTACCTGGGAGGGCTGGGTACGAACGCCAAGATCATGTGGGACAGGGTTCCCCCGGAAGTCGATGCATTTTCTCCCGATAATCTGCTGATATTCAGCGCCGGTCTTTTATGTGGAACGCCAGCCGTCGGCTGCAATCGTACGATTGTAACGACTATCTCTCCCCAGACTAAGCTGCTGGCATTCTCAATGATGGGAGGATTCTGGGCGCCGGAATTGAAGTATGCCGGTTACGACAAAGTGATTATTCGCGGCAGGTCTCCCAGCCTGGTCTATCTGTACATCAACAACGACAAGGTGGAAATCCGGGATGCTACCCATCTGCAGGGCAAAGGTTCCAATGAAACCACGGATTTACTTCGCCAGGAAGTAAAGGATTCCAACGCCCAGGTGGCTGCTATCGGCCTGGCCGGTGAAAACAGGGTCTTTTTTGCCTCCATCGAACAGGGCCGATCCAGCGCCAGCCGCGCAGGAATAGGGGCCGTGATGGGCGACAAGGGATTAAAGGCCATTGTCGTCCGGGGAACCAGGGACATCAATGTCGCCCGCCCGGCTGAATTTCACGGGCTTTGCAGTGAGGTGCTGCAGTACATTAAAAAACGCGAAGATAATCCCATACCCGGAGTTATGCCCATTTTAGCCGGGCTCGGTTCGCCGCAGGAGATGAAAATCCACGATGAGAAGTGGCACACCGAAAGCTTCATGTGGGGCAATTCCCGTGTCCGCCGGAAGGATTTCTGGACAGAGGAAGTAGCCAGTGAATGGACGCAGACCCTGGAAAATACACGGACGCGGCTGATCAGCTGTTATAACTGCCCGATGAAATGCGGCGGGACCATTTCGATTCCCGGCCTTCCAACCTACATGATGAAATGCTTCTCGAAGCTTACCTATACAATGGCGGCTTTTTCGGACCTGGATTTCGGGCTGAAAATCGCTCAAAGGGCCACAGAGTATGGAGTGGACGGATTTTCGACGCCGCAGGTTATGGCCTTCGCCCTGGAACTCCACGAAAACGGCATTTTAACGGACGACGACTTTCCGGAAATGCCGTCCGACAGCGAGGGGAGATTTTACTATCTGCTTGACAAAATCGTTCGCCGGGAAGGGATAGGGGATGTTCTCGCAAACGGTACATATTGGGCGGCACAGGAAATCGGCAAGGGAGCGGAAGAATATGCTCATAATAACATTAAGAAAATTGAGCAGCTACCTCTCAAGCTTTCCATGCTGAATCCAATTTATTTCCTGATGTACTGTACCGGAGAGAAGATAAACATAACCCAGATCGAAGGGCAGTTTCCCCAGATGCCTTTCCCGAAGAGAGAGCAGCGGGAAGAGTTCGTGAAGGACTGGATCCAGGTTCCGGACGACAGGTTCAAGCAGTATTTTCTGGACTGGGAGCTGCGCGGCGATAACTCCATGCCTTTTTACCCGACGGTTGAAATGTGCTGCGACATCGTCGACTGGCAGGAGAAAATGCATTACATCGACGATGCGCTCGGGATGTGTGCCGGCCTGTCCTCATTCCCCCTGAAACCTCCCTACCACATCCATAATTACCCCAAGTTTATCTCGTCGGGCGCCGGCATCGACATGGATGAAGACAAACTGACGCAGGCGGCCAAACGGTACCGGACCCTGATAAGGGCCATAAATGTCAGACGGGGAATGCGCCGGGAAGATGAGAAGCCTCCCGAGGATCATTGGAAGAAACGATTTCCCGAACTTGAGAAGGATCTGCTGGATACCTATTACAAGTTCAAGGGATGGAACGAACAGGGTATTCCTACGAAAGAGTCTTTGGAAGAATTGTCTTTGGATTACGTCAGCGAAGATTTTCGGAAGAGGGGCATCTTGACAGGCAACGGAGATACTCCGGCGGCAGATACTCCGGCTAAAGAGGAAAAGGAATAAAGTGAAGAGGTGGTAACCGTCATGGGTGAGAAAAAAAAGAAAATCATAAAAACTATTAAAGTGGACGTTGATAAATGCAACGGCTGCCGCGCATGCGAAGTCATTTGTTCCGCCTTCCACGCAGAGCCGAAATACAGCAGCAATAATCCGGCGAGAGCCCGCGTTCGTGTTATTCGTCATCCGCTGAGAGACATATACATACCCGTATATGCGGGGGAGTACGCGCCCGCCGAATGCATGGGACGGGACCAGTACACTATTGAAGGGAAAGAGTACGAGGAGTGCGCCTTCTGCCGGGCCTCCTGTCCGTCCAGGGACGCCTTCAAGGAGCCTGATTCCGGTCTCCCGTTAAAATGCGATATGTGTGAAAGCGATCCGGAACTGGATGAGCCGATGTGCGTGCAATGGTGCCTGAACGATGCCCTGATCTACGAAACAAGGGAAGAAGAAGTGGAGGAAGATGCAGTGGCTCAGCAGGAAGAGGTGGAAATTGGATTGGAAGCATTGGCCGGCAAATACGGCCTCCAGAATGTAATGGATGCCGTTGCCCGAATGTCGAAGAAAGACTGATAAAGAAGAGGTCCGGGAAAGAGCCCAACTGCCTCTAAGATACGAGGTGGTTGCATGGGACGCAAACAGCTTATAAAACCACAAGTTCTATGAAAGATTAGTGGGGAAACAGTGGAGAATATAGCCGACTTCAAAGAGATCGTCGATATCATCAAAGAAAAAGGCGGAGAAGCCTTCAAATACTGTTACCAGTGCGGGTTATGCGACACGGTCTGTCCCTGGAACCGGGTTCGGAACTTCAGCATGCGCAAGCTGATCCGGCAGGCGACCTTCGGTCTGACCGAAGTGGAAAACGAAGAGATATGGCGATGCACGACCTGTGGAAGATGCCCGCAACGATGCCCCAGGGGAGTGGGGATTCTGGAAGTGGGCGTGGCTAACCGCAGGCTGGCGACGGAATTCGATGTATTCCCCGCTTCCATCAAGCCGATCCGCGGTGTCACCCAGAGTCTCATCAGCGAAGGAAATCCCCTGAATGAAGATCAAAAAGACAGGGCAAACTGGACGGAAGGCCTATCCGTAAAAACGTTTGAAGAGGGGATGGAAATCCTGTATTTCCCCTGTTGCTATCTCAGCTATGATCCAAGATTGAAAAAAGTTGCAAGAGCCACTGTGAATATCCTCAACAAGGCGGGTGTGGATTTCGGAATCCTGGGTGTCCAGGAAAAATGCTGCGGTGAAAGCATCCGCAAGACGGGCAACGAGGACTTATTCCGGCGCCTGGCCAAGGATAACATCAAAACTTTTATTGATAACGGCGTGAAGAGAATCCTTGTTTCTTCACCGCATTGTTATCAAGCCTTCAAAAACGATTATGCCGAATTCAAAGTAAATTTCGAAGTCGTGCATATCACGCAGTACTTAAACGAGCTCGTGAACGATGGAAGGCTGGAGCTGAACAAGGAATACCTGAAGAAAGTCACGTACCATGATCCATGCTACCTGGGCCGGCATAATTCCATCTACGATGAACCCCGGGATACCCTGAAGAAAGTGCCGGGACTGGAATTCTCCGAGCTGCCTGACGCCCGTGCCGACAGTCTCTGTTGCGGCGGCGGAGGGGGAAGAATCTGGATGGAGACGCCGAAAGAGGAGCGTTTCTCAGATTTAAGACTGGAGCAGGTGAGCGATATCGGAGCCGAGGTCCTGGTTACTTCCTGCCCTTATTGCATTACCAATTTTGAAGACAGCCGGATGAACCGGGAAGACAGCGAAACCATGGAGATTAAGGACATCACGGAGTTGATTCAGGAAGTGATCTAGTGTGATGCCTCAGGATTAATACATACAGGAAAAGCAAAATGCTGCGAAAAATTTTGTTACATGCAGGCGATTATTTTTGAGACATCACATAAACCTGCATTTCGCGCACGATTTGCTGGCGAGTAAACCGGATAAGGACAAAGAAAGTGGAAAAAGAAACCATCGAAGGACAGTTGCTGCAAAGCCCCGCTGACGGCAATTATGGAGATGTGATGATCGTCGGCGCAGGGATCAGCGGCATCCAGGCCGCTCTCGATCTCGCTACGGCAGGGTACAAGGTCTACCTGGTTGAAAAATCCCCGACTATCGGCGGCCACATGGCCCAGCTCGACAAGACTTTTCCCACGAACGACTGTTCCATGTGCATTGAATCTCCCAAGTTCGTCGAATGCAGCCGGCATCCCAACATAGAAATCATGACCTATACGGAAGTGGATGCCGTGGAAGGAGAGGCGGGAAACTTTACGGTAACCCTTGCCAAGAAACCGCGGTACGTCGAGGAGAGTAAGTGTACTGGGTGTACCGTATGCGTGGAGTACTGCCCGGTTCACTATCCGGACCGGTTCAATCAGGACATTTCATCGAATAAGGCCATACACATTTACTTTTCCCAGGCGATCCCGCTGGTCACTTATATTGACGAAAGCTGCCTTTACCTTAAAGAGGGCAAGTGCAAGATCTGCCAGGGGGTCTGCAAAGCCGACGCCATCAACTTCAATCAGAAGGCGGAGAAGATGGAGGTTAAAGTAGGCGCGGTCATTCTGTCCCCCGGCTTCGAACCGTTTGATCCCAGGTTGAGGAACGACTATGGATACGGCAAGTTCGAGAACGTAGTCACGAGCCTGGACTACGAACGGCTGCTGTGCGCCACCGGGCCGTACGAAGGCGAGATCCGGCGCGCGAGCGACAGGAATCATCCGCACAAGGTCGCCTGGATTCACTGTGTCGGCTCCCGACAGGTCATTCCGGGCGGTAGAAGCTATTGTTCGGCCGTATGCTGCACGTATACCCAGAAACAGGTTATCCTGACAAAAGATCACGACGCGGACACCGAGTGTACGATTTTTCATAACGATATCCGTTCCTACGGCAAGGATTTCGAGCGCTTTTACCAGCGGGCGGAAAAACTCCCGGGGGTTCGATTCATCCGCAGTTACGTTTCCATCGGCAGAGAAATCCCCGAGACCAAAAATGTCACGATACGGTACTCCACTCCTGACGAGGGGGTTAAAGAAGAAGAATTCGATATGGTGGTGCTGTCCGTCGGATTGAATCCTCCGTCCGATTACAAGAGCCTGGCCGAGAAGTTCGGTATCGAACTCAATCCTCACGGGTTCTGTCAAACCAATCCCGTGAATCCCATGAAGACGTCCCGCCCGGGAATTTATATCAGCGGAGCGTTTCAGGGTCCTTTAGACATCCCTGAGTCGGTAGTAACGGCCAGCGGCGCCGGCTCCCAATGCGGCGAACTTCTCAATTACAGGCGGGGGAAGCTGGCGAAAGAAAGAGTCTATCCTCAGGAAAGGGATGTTTCGAACGAGGAGCCCAAGGTGGGCGTCTACGTGTGTCATTGCGGGGCGAATATCGGAAGAGTCGTCGATGTTCCTTCCACCGTTGACTATGCTCTGTCGCTCCCAAACGTGTGTCACGCCGAAGAGAGCCTCTTTATATGTTCTACGGATGCCGCACAGCGGTTGGCAGCCTCAATCCGCGAGAAAGGGCTTAACCGGGTGGTTGTCGCCGCTTGTACTCCCAGGACCCATGAGCCGTTGTTCCGGGACACGCTTCGGGAGGCGGGCATCAATCAATACTTCTACGATATGGCCAATATCCGGGAACACTGCTCCTGGGTTCATTCCAAGGAAAAGGAAGACGCCACCGAAAAGGCCAAGGGAATTATACGGATGGCCGTTGCCCGCGCCGCCAATCTGGAGCCGCTGCAGGAATTCGATCTGCCCGTGAACAAACGGGCGCTGGTGGTTGGAGGAGGCCTGTCCGGGATGACGAGTGCTTTAAGCATTGTCGAACAGGGACACGAGGTTTACCTCGTGGAAAAAGAGCCGGATCTGGGAGGCATGGCGCGAAGAATTCATTACACACTGGAAGGTCTTGACGTTCAGGCATATCTGGAAGATCTGAGGCGCAGGGTTTATCGGCACCCGCTGATTCATGTGCTAACGGATTCCAGGATTACCGAGGCCAGCGGTTACGTGGGAAATTTTGTAACCAGGGTGAATTCTGCAGGACGGGTTGTTGAGATAAAACATGGAGCGACCGTCATTGCCACAGGCGCGGATGAATATAAACCGACGGAATACCTTTACGGGGAGGATGACCGGGTTCTGACCCAGCTGGAACTTGAGGAGCGAATCGCCGAAGGGGAAGAAAAGGTGACGGGCGCCCGGAGCCTGGCTATGATCCAGTGTGTAGGCTGCCGACAGGAAGACCGCAATTACTGCGCACGGATATGCTGCAGCCATTCCATAAAGAACGCCCTGAAACTGAAAGAGATCAACCCGGAGATGGATATCCACATTCTTTTCCGGGATATGCGGCCTTACGGATTCAGGGAGGATTACTATCGGGAAGCAGCGGATAAGGAAGTGAAGTTCATACGCTACGAACCTGAAAATAAGCCCAAGGTGGAAGCCGCCGAGGTCGAGGGCAGGCCTGTCCTGAAAATAACCGCCCCCGATCCTGTTCTGGGAACAGACCTTGAAATCGACGCCGATTATCTCGCCCTGGCTGCCGCCACCATTCCCAACAGGGAGCAGAAGGAAATAGCCGCTTTGTTCAAGGTGACTATGAACCCGGACGGTTTCTTTCAGGAAGCGCACGTGAAATTAAGACCGGTGGATTTCGGTGCGGAGGGCGTTTACCTGTGCGGGACGGCGCATTATCCCAAGCATATAACCGAAGCGGTCAGCCAGGCGTACGGGGCGGCCGGCCGGGCGCTGACTCTACTTTCGCATGATACGGTAACGGCTTCGGGTTCCGTGTGTGTCGTCGATGAAAGCGCCTGTGTTGCGTGCGGGGCATGCATCTCGGTCTGCACGTATGATGCGATCAGCTTCCGCGATACGCCGCAGGGCAAAAAAGCGTACGTGAATCCTGTCCTCTGTAAAGGAGACGGGCTTTGCAACACCGTATGCGCGACAGCAGCCATCGTTTTAAAGCACTACACGGATGAAGAGATAATGGATCAGATCGACGCGGCGGCTCCTGCAAAGGCGGAGAAGCCGGATCTTGTGGAAGTGCATTGATAAGTCGGGCTCAGCTTCCGGTTGGGACCGGACTGAACAGCCTGTGACTCTGGGTGAGTTTTCGGGGGTCGGTATCGGAGTCGGTATCGGAATCGTTTGTAAAACTCGATCCCGATACCGATTCCGACCCTGGCGCCGATGGATTCACAATCCAGCTTTTCGCTTTGAAAAGAGTCACAGATCAGGCGTGAAATGTTAAGAAAGGAGGAGGGAAAGAATGAGTGCGGGACTTAAATTCAAGCCGAAAATCCTTGGCTTTGTATGCAACTGGTGAGCGTACGGCGCTGCCGATCTGGCTGGAGTTTCCAGACAACAGTATGCGACCGACATTAAGCTGATCCGTGTGATGTGCAGCGGCAGAGTCGACCTGTCTTTCGTACTCCGGGCGTTCTCAAACGGAATGGACGGGGTGTTTATCGGCGGGTGTCACCTGAACGAGTGCCATTATATTACGGACGGGAATCACCATGCCTACAGTATGGTGCAACTATGCCGGAAATTGATGGAGCACATAGGTCTCAATCCGGAAAGATTGAGGATTGAGCAGATGTCGGCGGGCGAAGGCATCCGTTACGCCGAAGTGATGAATGATTTTTCCGCCAGGCTTCATGAACTGGGCCCTCTCGGCAAGGGTGAAGGCATCGATGCGGCCGGATTGAAGTTCAAACTCGAGGCGGTTACGAAATTGATTCCCTTTATTCGACTGGTCGAAAGGGAAAGGCTGCGGGTGCGATTCGACACGGCGAAGGAATATACCGAATATTTTAAAAGCGACGAGGTGAACCGTCTGTTTCAGGAACTGATCGGCGACAAGCTGGTGATTGGGCAGATTCTGGCTCTTCTGCGGGAAAGTCCCCGGTCAACCGGAGAGATATCGGAGATCTTGGGCATGGACTCGTCCGAAGTATCGAAACACCTGAATGTTTCTGCCAGGCAGGGATATTCGAGGTTTGACGAAGGCCGGAAGCGCTTTGTCGCCGCCTAGGGGCGAATCCTAATTCGCCCGTGAATGAAAGAAATACGGTTTTAACGCCGACGAAAGGTCAATGAAGGGTAGCGATTAATCAGGAAGCGGTTATGGAAAACGATCAAATCGATAAGATTATAGAAAAACATCAGAGCGATGCCAGCTCGCTTATACAGATATTGCTGGAGATTCAGCGCGAGAATCGCTGGCTGCCGAAGGATGCGATTGAGAGGGTCGGGGAGAGACTGGAAGTGCCTCTGAGCCGGATACAGCACATCGTTACATTTTACAAGGCTTTCAATCTGCTTCCGAAGGGGCGCCATGAGATTCACATATGTACGGGTACCGCGTGTCATGTGCGCGGAGCCCCGCGCCTGCTCGATTCGGTACAGGACCTGACGGGAATCAAACCCGGAGAAACAGACATGGATATGAAGTTCAGCCTCGAGACCGTCGGTTGCGTCGGCTGCTGCGCCTTGGGTCCGGTAATGGTCATCGACGGCAAATACCATGGCAAAATGGGGCCGTCCAAATCGGAAGATGTGTTGAAAAACTACGAGTAAGGAATAATTATGCCGAGGATAAAATCGCCTGCCGAATTGGAGGAGTTCAGGAAAGGCATCCTTTCGAAAAGGGATCCACAGAAGCCATGCATAGCCGTTTGCACCGGAACCGGCTGTATTGCTCTCGGCGCGGCGGAAGTGGTGGCTGCTTTGAGAGAAGAGATAAAGAAGCAGGGACTGGGAGCCGAGGTGGATGTCAAGGTGGATATCCGGGAGACGGGCTGCCCCGGTTTTTGTGAGCAGGGCCCGGTTATCGTGATTTATCCCGAGGAGATCTGCTATCTTCAGGTAAAGCCGGACGACGCCAAAGAGATCATTGCCGAAACCATTCTGGCCAAGAAGGTCATCGACCGGCTGCTGTATGTCGATCCCGTGTCCAAAGAAAAGTCCATCCGCGAATCCGATGTGCCGTTTTACAAGAATCAGACGCGGCTTTTAATCGGCAACAATATCAAGCTGGATCCAAAGAGCATTGAAGATTATCTGGCCGTAGGCGGCTATACGGCCCTGGTGAAAGCCCTTGCCGGGATGAAGCCGGAACAGGTATTGGATGTGGTGAAGGATTCCAACATAAGAGGAAGGGGCGGCGCCGGTTTCCCGGCCGGGAAGAAGTGGGAGTTTGCCCGCAACAGTCCCGGGGATACGAAGTACGTGGTTGTCAATGCCGATGAAGGCGACCCGGGCGCGTTTATGGACAGGGCGCTGCTGGAGGGAAATCCGCATGCGGTTCTGGAGGGTTTGCTGATCGGCGCGTATGCGATCGGGGCCCATGAAGGATTTCTCTATGTGCGCCAGGAGTACCCCCTGGCGGTGGATAATGTAACCATCGCGATCCGGGCAGCCGAAGATCTCGGTCTTCTTGGTAAAAATATTCTCGGATCGGGCTTTGATTTTTCGGTAAAGGTGCATCGAGGTGCCGGCGCTTTCGTATGCGGCGAGGAAACGGCGCTTTTAAGGTCCCTGGAAGGGAAGCCCGGAGAGCCTGTCGCAAGACCGCCGTACCCGGCCGTGAAAGGCTTGTGGAACAAGCCGACCAACATAAATAATGTGGAAACCTGGGCCAACATACCCCTGATAATCAACAAGGGTTCCAAGTTTTTTACCTCAATCGGCACTGAAAAAAGCAAGGGTACGAAGATATTTTCTCTGGTCGGCAAGGTGAAAAATACGGGTCTCGTGGAAGTGCCTATGGGAATAACGCTGAGGGACATTATATATAAGGTGGGCGGCGGCATTCCCGGAGAAAAGAAATTCAAGGCGGTCCAGACCGGAGGCCCGTCGGGAGGATGCATCCCCGAAGAGTATCTGGATATGAGCGTCGACTTCGACGAACTGGCGAAGGTCGGCGCCATTATGGGTTCCGGCGGCATGATTGTAATGGATGAGGACACCTGCATGGTGGATGTTGCCAGGTACTTTCTTAATTTCCTGTCGGATGAATCATGCGGCAAATGCACTCCGTGCCGGGAAGGCATCCGTCAGATGCTGAAGATTCTGACGAATATCAGTCAGGGAAAAGGCAAAGAAGGCGATGTCGAACTCCTCGAGACACTGGCCGAGACTACGCGGGATGCCTCGCTTTGCGCCCTGGGCGGAAGCGCACCCAATCCGGTTCTCAGTACAATACGCTACTTCAAAGACGAGTATGATGCACATATCAAGGACAAGAAATGCCCTGCCTTTGTCTGCAAGGAATTGATCTCCTTCTATATCGATCCGGATAAGTGTTCGGCCTGTATGATCTGCCTCCGGAAATGCCCCGTGGATGCAATCATCGGCGGCAAGAAACAGATCCATGTCATCGATCAGGAAAAATGCACGAACTGTGGAACCTGCTTTGAGGTTTGTCCCTCTCGCTTTGGCGCGGTCAGGCGGCTCTCCGGCGAGCCTGTTCCAGCTCCCATACCGGAAGAAGCGAGAAATTTGGCTGGAGAGAGTAAATAACAATGAGTGAAATCCTTCTACAGATCGACGGAAAAGAAGTCAAAGCAAGCGAAGGGATGACTATATACGAAGCGGCTAAAAGCGCCGGGATTTTCATTCCCACGCTTTGCCACCATGAAAAGCTGACTCCGTATGGAGCCTGCCGGGTGTGTACGGTGGAATTGGAGACCGCCGGCAGGACGCGTCTTGTCGCTGCCTGTGTCTACCCTGTTGAGCGGAATATGGTCGTACGGACCCGATCTGTAAAGGTGGGAAAAACCCGCAAAGTTATTCTGGAGGAATTGTTGGCCCATGCCCCGGATTCCGAGGATTTGCGGCGTTTGGCTCGAGAGTATGGGGCCGATGCGGATCGTTTTGAAAAGGAGCCCGCGTTCTGCATTCTTTGCGGACTGTGCGTGAGATACTGTGCAGAAATCAAGCAGAAATACGCTGTTGGATTCAGCGACAGGGGACCGAGACGGGAAATAATATTTATCCCGGAAGTGGCTTCAAAGGCGTGCTGGGACTGTAAGGAGTGTTTCGAGCTGTGTCCTACATCCTATGCGCAGGCTGCCTATGTCCTGACTGAGGCGCTTGCTTTTCCGGACCGTGCTTCGGCATCCGCCCCGGAGGAATAGGCCGCGCTTCATTCGTAGGCAGGATAGAAGCCAAGGAAGGGATACGCCTGCAATTACTACAACAGCAGAAATTGGGCCTACCGTATCACCAAAGTTCTTGGCGACACAGGAGGCCGGTGAGAAATACAGATTAAAGCAGGTGGACTATTTCGAAATATGCGGTTATAAGTGGAAACAGTTGTCTTGAAAAATGTTTTATGAATACGGCGCAAAAATCAGACGGATAATCCATTCTTTGGGAGGATAAAAAATGGAACTGGAAGGGAAAGTGGCAATAGTAACCGGGGCCAGCCTCGGAATAGGCAGTGCGTGTGCGCTCGACCTCGCAAAGAACGGTGCGAATGTGGCGATTAATTACCGGAAGCACGATGCGGAAGCCAATGCAATCTGTGAACAGATAAATTCCATGGGCAGGCGCGGTCTTGCGGTGAAGGCGGATGTATCAAGCTTCCAGGATGCACAGGGTATGGTGGACACCGTTGTCAAGGAATTCGGACGGGTCGATATCCTGATCAATAATGCCGGTGTGAACCGGGATGCCGTGATCTGGAAGATGACCGAACAGCAATGGGATGAAGCCCTGGATATAAACTTGAAGGGTTATTTCAACTACATTCACGCTGTTGCACCTTTGTTCAAAGAGCAAAAGGGAGGGAAAATCGTAAACGTTACTTCGATTAACGGTATCCGGGGTAAATTCGGACAGTCTAATTATTCCGCGGCAAAAGCCGGAATAATCGGCTTGACCAAAACCGTGGCACGGGAACTGGCCAGATCCAATGTGAACTGCAACGCGGTGGCGCCCGGTTTGATAGAAACCGACATGATGAAACAGGCGCCGGAAGATGTGAAACAGAAAGCGCTCGCTGAAATCGTTCTCGGCAGAATGGGTGCTCCCGAAGAAGTTGCATTCCTTGTGACGTTCCTCTGCACGGAAAAAGCGCGGCATATAACCGGTGAAGTGATCAAGGTTGACGGCGGGCAGTATATCTAACCTGCACGGGGCACTCTTTTTATTGAAGCAAGATATCTCAACAAGGAGGTAATCTATGGGTAAAGTGGCAATTATAGGTGTGGGCCAGACTGCCTTTGTTCGAGGCTATCCGGGATCTATTCGAGAACTGGCTTTTGACGGTTTCAAAGACTGTATGGCCGATGCTCAGATAGCCGTGAAGGATATTGATGCATCGGTTGTGTGCTCGGCGCCTGAATACGATAAACAACGATCGCCTTCCGGCGTATTTGCAGAATATCTCGGTTTGAATCCCCAGCCGACTTTCTATGTGGAAAGCCTTTGCTCATCAAGTTCGACGGGATTAAAGCTCGCCTATTCCATGATCAAGTCCGGTCTTCACGATGTTGTCGCCGTCATCGGTTTTCAGAAGATGTCTGAAATTTCTTCGGCTGAATCCCAGGAAAGAATGGGGCGTGGTACGGATGTTCAGTGGGAAAGCCCCTTTGGAACGATGATGCCTGCTTATTATGCCATGTTCGCCGGAGCGTACATGGAAAAATACGGTGCGACTCTTGAGGACCTGGCTTTAGTCCGTGTTAAGGCTTCTACCTACGGTCAAATCAACGACAAGGCGGTTTATCGGAAGGCTGTAAAGCTTGAAATGCTGTCGGATCCCGAAAATCCCATGTCCGGACCTGTTTCCAGCCCTCTGCGCGTAGGAGACTGTTGTGCAAATGCCGACGGGTGTTCCTGTGTCATCCTCGCCAGTGAAGAGAAGGCAAAAGAACTCAGCAAAAAACCGGTTTGGATCCTGGGGCTGGGTTCCGCTTCGGCCCCGGTTAATATGGCCGGAAGAAATGTGTTTACAGCATTGGATGCAGCAGAAATAGCCGCAAATCAGGCGTATAAAATGGCCGGGATCTCTCCGAAAGATGTCGACGTGGCTGAAGTGCACGATTGCTTTACCATTGCCGAGATGCTGGCCTATGAAGCTCTCGGATTTGCAGGGCCGGGAGAGGCCAGGGACCTCGTCCGGGGAAAGGAGACCTACAAGGAAGGGAGCATCCCGGTTAACGTCGACGGGGGGCTTCTTTCGAAAGGGCATCCTATCGGCGCTACGGGCGGTTCTCAGGTCCGCACGATTGTACAGCAGCTTAGAGGGGACGCGGGCGAAATACAGGTCAAGGATCCGGAGATCGGGCTGGTCCACAATATCGGCGGAGTAGGCCTTTACGCTAACGTCACCATTCTCGGGAGGGCATAAAATGGGGAAAAGAGAAGTTGACGATCGATTCAAAAAATTTGGAACGGTAAGCTTTACGAGTATTACGAAGACGAATGATTTCGTCAGCCAGCTGGAACAGGGCAAGGTCATGGGGACCAAGTGCAAGGAATGCGGTCTCCAGTTTTTCCCCCCGAGGGCCGATTGCTATCAGTGCCTGTCAAGCGACATGGAGTGGTTCGAAGTCGCCGGGACCGGCAAGCTCATGGCATTCAGCAAGCTGAAATACGGACCTGTAGGTTTTGAAGACGATCTTCCCTACTGTATCGCCGTTTTGGATTTCAACGGATATAAAGTCTTTGGAAGGATCGATAAAGAACTTGAAGACACCGAGATCTCCATCGGGATGGATATGAAGGTAGCGGCCAATACGTTGCCCAACGGCCAGTTGAATTACATTTTTCAGAAACCCTGATGTGAATTTCAGCATCGAGGGTGTACCGCGCCTGTACATTGATGCCGACTGTTTTTGCTCCCGGCGGCCTGTATCCATGGGCGTGCGTTTCTTGGCGCAATAGCGGACAGGTTTTCGAATCCGTCCGCATAATGAGGAAATCTATGGAAGGATTGCTCGACGGTGTTCGCGTGCTCGATCTCTCCCGGGTATTGGTCGGACCCTATTGCTCCATGATGTTGGGGGATCTTGGCGCGGATGTCGTCAAGGTTGAACGGCCGGGAGTCGGTGATGAAACACGGCACTGGGGCCCGCCTTTTACTGAAAAGGGGGGAGAAAGTGCGTATTTTCTTTGCGTCAATAGAAATAAACGCAGCATAACGGTGGATTTAAAAAATCCCGATGGAATCGAAATCATCAAGGCTCTGGCCAGGAAGTCGGACGTTTTAGTCGAGAATTTTATCCCCGGAACTACTGATAGATTGGGTGTGGACTACGAAAGTATTCGGAAAGTGAATCCCCGAATCATTTATTGCTCCATTACCGGATTCGGCCCCGACGGTCCTTACCGGAATCGCGCGGGGTATGATTTGGCGATATCGGCTCTCGGGGGACTGATGGAGATCACTGGAGAGCGGGAAGGGCCTCCGGTCAAAGCCGGAGTGGCGATGACCGATGTGATGACAGGCATTTCCGCCCAGGGGGCGATTTGTGCGGCTCTTTACGCACGGGAAAAAACCGGGCTTGGACAGCACATCGATCTTTCTTTATTGGAAACCCAGGTCGCCGCTCTCGTGAATATGGCAAGTTCCTACCTTATTTCCGGTAAAGTTCCACAGCGATGGGGCACGGCTCATGAAACGATTGTTCCTTACCAGGGATTTGAGACGCAGGATAAGTACGTCATTATTGCAGTAGGGAATGATCAGCTTTTTGTAAAACTCTGTAGACTGCTCGGGATTCCTGAAATTGCCGAAGACCCGCGTTTCAAAACGAATCCGCTTCGTGTAGAAAACCGTGAGGAGTGTATCAGCGTCCTGGCTCCTATTTTAAAGACGAAAAAGCGTGACGAATGGATAAAGCTGCTGAACGCAGAATCCATACCATGTACTCCTATTAATGCCATGGACGAGGTCTTTAAAGATCCGCAGGTCCTGCATCGCAATATGCTGGTGGAGGTGGATCACCCCAGGGCCGGGAAAATTAAGATGGTAGGACTCCCGGTCAAATATTCCGAGGCTGAAACGGCGATACACCGGCCTCCTCCCGTTCTGGGAGAACATACGCGGGAAGTTCTCAGTGAGATTCTTGGATACGAGGACCAACGGATTGAGGGCCTCAAATCAGCGGGAGTGATCTAGCGATGCAGTTGTTCCAGTTTCCACTAATGGTGTGCGCCGCCTTCAGTAGGGCGTTTCAGCATCGGAACCTGAAGTTAAAGCTCGCGCTGCCTCACTGCCATGCGAAGGAGTGCATTCAGGGAGGTTGTCGCTTCTACTTCCTTTTGGAATTCGTCCGGCTCGGCTTTGGTTCTTTCTGTGATGTATCGATTGACGCGCCATTTCAGCTCATACGGCAGAGGGCGGTCGTCATCCGTTTCCAGGATAAGATGTTCCGGATCGCCGTAAACCGGCAAAAGTCTTGCGACTTGGCGCGCCGCCTCTATTTCAGTCATGTCATTGCTCTGCATAAGTTTTTCAAACAGCAGTATCCGGTTCATCTCGTCGACTTTACAAATCAAACGACGTTCCAGGTCGTGCATGTTCCACCACAGGAGTATGTCTTCGTCGGTGACGCCTTCAGCTCTTTTGGGAGCAAACGCGTTTCTGACCTTTTCATCGGTCTGCTCCCGTTCCAGGAGAATCGAACCGAACAATTCCGGAAACCGGTCGGTGCCCTCTCTACGGGCAGCGGCTTTTTGCTCCGCTACAAAAGTCTTGAAAATTTCACGCGCTACTTCTTCCGGCATGCTCATAGATTCTTTGAAGTAAGACACATACTGCGGCTCCAAATTTCTTTCGGTTTCCGACCAATCCGGTTCTTCCGTCAGTTCGCTCAATGGTTGCGCCTCATGTTCCACAGGTATTTTGGGGCCCCGCCCGTCGCTTCAAACATGAGACTATTCGGAATTGTAAACTCTGTGCAAGGACAAAATTGCCGGCGGCCTCTGGATCGCAGGCCGGTGTTTCCGTTCGTTTATTCGTTATTGACGCCCCAAGATGGTGCTTTTATAATCGGTGCGCCAGAAATAGATATTTCCTCTGGGGGGCGTCGAATTGCTTTAAAAGTTTATTGAAGGAACTTGAACCAGTTCTGCTATTCAAGGAAAGGAATTTTAGATGGCTCTTACCAATACATCCAAAGTCAAGGAGGATGTCTGGATATCCACCTGTTGCGGTCAGTGCTACTGCATGTGCGGCATCAAGGTCCGGCGGCAGGACGGTGTTGTGACGGAGGTTGAGGGGAACCCGGATGCTCCGACGGGACGAGGCAAAATCTGTGTCAAGGGCCTTGCATCCCCGCAGCTTCTTTATGACCCGTACCGGGTGAACTATCCTCTGAAGCGAACCAACCCGCAGAAGGGTATCGGCGTTGACCCGAAGTTCGTGCGTATCAGCTGGGAAGAGGCGATGGACACCATTGTCAAGAAAATGAAAGCCTGCCAGGAGAAGGATCCTCGGGGCGTCTATTTCCAGGCCACAACCACACAGGCGTCCGAGATACGATATGGAGTTACCGGGTTCATGAAGGCTTTCGGAACCCCGAATTACTGGGTGTCCGGCGGAGGTCTTCACTGCGGCAACGGCGCGCACTTCATGAACGGCATTATGCATGTTGCCTGGTCGATCATACCTGATTTCGCCCACTGCAATCTGCCTTTGAATTTCGGCTGCTCCAAAGGCCACGGTGCGGGTCATGTGGCGGTCCAGAACGCCACGCAGGCCGCCGATTCCCGTGCCCGTGGATCCAGGACCATTACTTTCGATCCCATGCAGAGCGCACAGGCTTCCAAGGCTTACGAGTGGGTACCGATCCGTGTAGGAACGGACGGAGCGATGGCACTGGGACTGGTGAATGTGCTGTTGAACGATCTCGGTGTCTGGGATGACGAATACCTGAAGTACAAAACCAACGGGCCTTACCTGATTCGTCCTTCCGACGGCCGGTACATGCGGGACAAGGAAACCAATAAGCCCATGGTCTGGGACTTGGTGGACAACTGCCCCAAGGTTCACAACGATCCTTCTGTAACGCGAGTTCAATATGAAGAGGAAGCTCACGATGTAGCCCTGTTCGGCGAATACGATGTCGACGGCGTAAAATGCCGGCCCGGTTTCGAGTTGCTGAAGGAGCACGTCAAAAAATATACTCCGGAATACGTATCGGAAATCACCTTCGTGCCTGCATCCACCATAAGACGCATTGGCAAGGAGATTGCGGACAACGTTGAGATCGGCGCAACGGTTATCATCGAGACGGACGAAGGTCCGAAAAAGATTCCGAAACGGCCTATCGCGGCGCACTTTTTCCGCGGCTCTCAGGGCCATGTAAACTCCGGATGGACCTGCCTGTCCATTGACATGATCAACCATATGGTCGGTGCGGCCGATACGTGGGGAGGCGCCCTGGGCCTGGGTGCAGCGGTCGGCGCAGGATACAAACCGACCGGAAAGCCCTACCAGATTCCCTACCCGGACGAGGACGGCCTGCTTATGTGCAAGGCCTGGGTTTACGACCACATACCCTATCCTCTGCGCAAACCCAAACCGCCGACGCGGCTCGACCTGCACGATATGTTCCCCACCTCGATTTACAATGCTTTCACCATCATGAATCCCAAGTGGTTCGAGATGCTGGAGCAGTTTAAGATCCCGTACAGACCGGATATTATGATCAATTTCGGATCCAATTCGGTCATGACGATGGGAAACGCCGAGATCGTGACGGAGAACTTCCTGAAAAAGTTCAACTTCATCTTCTCTTTCCAGCTCTACATCACGGAGTTTGAGGAAGCCGTGGCGGATATTATTCTGCCGGATACATGTTTCCTCGAGAGATACACTCCTGCAGTAAGTTTTCCATCGACTTTCTCCCATCCAACGGGCGAGGATGATTGGGGCTGGACCATCCGGCAGCCGGTGATCGAGCCGATGTATGAGCGGCGGGATTTCAATGTGGTCATGATGGAAATCTGCAAGCGGCTCGGCATTCTCCACAAATACTATAAGGCGCTGAACGATGTGACCGTTATCCGTTACGGCGGAGCCATGAGCGATGAGTACAAGCTGTGCGAGGACGGTTCTCAGGAACATACGTGGGAAGAGGTCGTAGACCGGATGCTCAAAGACCGGTTCGGGCCGGAGCACGGGCTCGAGCATGTTCGCAAAAAGGGCGTATTCACATGGCCGAAGCGCAAGGAAGATGTGTACTGGAAATGGTTTAATCCCTCCAGGGTGCCGGTATATTTCGAATATTTCATCGATTCCGGCGAGCAGATAACCGAGCTGTGCAAGCAGATGGACCCGGAGAAGAAGTACATTAATCTGGACTGGTCTGTTTTCAAACCTCTCGCGGACTGGTATCCCTGTCCGACTCACACGGAAAAGAATCCTGAATTTGACATGCACGCGTTTTACTGGCGCGCGGTCACACAAACCAATTCCATGACCCAGCAAAACCCGTACCTGGATGAAATGTCCCAGGAGGATACCATTGTCTTCGGCATCCAGATGCACAGCAAGACCGCCGCAGAAAAAGGGATCAAGGAAGGCGACCTGGTATGGGTTGAAAACCCGGAAGGCAAAAAAATCAAGGGCTGGGTTACGCTCAGCGAAGGGATCGAACCGAGCCACCTGGCCTTCGCTGCCATCCTGGGCCACTGGGGTGAATACATGCCGGTAGCCAAGGGTAAAGGTGCGTTTTTCAACGATCTTGTCATGATGGACGAACCGCACACGGACCCCCTGACATTAAACCAGGACATCTGTTGCCGCGTAAAAATTTACAAGGACTAGTGAGAGAAAGAGAACCCGTGAACGCATAGCTGCGACACTGGGCAATTTTGATTGGAGTTGAATATGGCACGTTACGGAATGGTCATTGACCTCAATAGATGCTACGGCTGTTACGCCTGCGCGATGGCATGCAAAGTGGCAAACCGGACGCCGCCCGGAGTGTTCTGGGCACGAGTCCTGAGAGGCGAAATGGGTACTTTCCCCAATTCCGTCCGGCAGGCTTTGCCGGTGCTTTGCAATCAATGCGAGGAACCGGACTGCATGAAAGTCTGCCCCACGGGCGCAACGTATAAGACGGATGATGGAATCGTGCGGGTGGACAAGGATAAGTGCATCGGCTGCGCGTACTGTGTGATGGGATGCCCTTACGGCGCACGGTATAAGGTGGATGATTGGAACAGCTATTTCCCTGAAGGGCTTCCTCTCAGCCCGTATGAAGAGCATACAAAAGAGTTCTGGGAGCAGAAAAGCGGTCTTGGCGTTTCGACGAAATGCGATTTTTGCATCGACAGGCGCGCCGAGGGTAAAGAGCCTGCCTGCGTCCAGGCGTGTTCTGCCAAGGCACGGGTTTTCGGCGATCTTGACGATCCGGATAGTGAGATATCCTATCTCATCAAGACTAAACGCGGTTTTGTCTTGCGGCCAGAGGTCGGCACCGAGCCCAAAGTTTATTATCTGCCCCCGAGGTAGTCATATTACAGCACCCGGAATGCGGGCACAGTTGCGGATAGGAGAAATATATGGGATCAGCAAAATTGGACGGCCAGGTTCAGAGTGAGTGGCGCTGGCTAATCGCCGCGTACCTTTTTCTCGCCGGTGTCGGCGGCGGGGCTTACATGGCGGGTGTCATAGCCGATTTAACCGGCGGCGCGGAATGGATGCTCGTATCCAAGATCGGAGTATTCCTGGGTGTACCCTGTGTTCTTATAGGGACCTTTTTTCTGCTCGCCGATCTGGGTACGCCGACCCATGCCTGGAGGGTCTGGATGAAACCCGGGACTTCATGGATAGCGCGTGGGACGATCATCATCGTCATTTTTATGATTCTGGCGGCCATACACACCGCCTTCTGGATATGGCCTTTCGCCGGCCCGTTAGAGGCCAATGAGTCTGCACGCCACTTCATAGGCGTCTTCGGCTCCATTTTCGCATTTCTCACGGTGATCTATACGGGACTCCTGTTGGGTTACAGCCAGCCCATCGCTTTGTGGCGGACGGCACTGCTTCCGGTCCTGTTCTTTGTCTCGGCCGTATCGACGGGCCTCATGGCGATCATGATAATTGCCCAATCCATGGGAGTTGCGGTGGCTCAATTGGATGTTATGGAAAACATCGATGCCGTCATCCTGATTTTTGAGCTTTTCGTCCTGATCGTCTACCTTTACAACGCTTATCGGACACTCGAATCGAGGCCTTCGGCGCAGCGCATTCTAAGAGGCCCCGTCGCTTCCTATTTCTGGCTCGGCGTTGTCATGTGTGGACTGGCAATCCCTCTAATACTGGAGCTGTTGGGCCGGCACGGAGCGATTTTGACTATTGGAGCCTTACTGGGCCTGTTCGGCGGGCTCTGCCTGCGATTCACAATCCTGGTGGGCGGTATATTCACCCCCATAACAGCGTCGGGATTCGTATTCGCAAGGGTCCACCGACCGAAAGATCCCATGCCCGCAATGGGAAAGCTGCCGCCGTGCTAGACCGCGGCTCCCGGATTCCGACTCAATTCCGATTCGGAATTGAAGTTATGTGGAGCAGCCCGAATCGTTCCTGCTTGAATGAATGAACCGAAAATTTACGCGGATTTTCGCAGGCCCCGGCGGTGATGCCTGCGAAAATCCGCGGATTAATATTCCCTCCCAAAATTCTGACGCGCTGATCAAGAAAGCTCCAAGCCCGACAGCCGGTGGCAAAAGTACAGCAGTCGCGCGCATAGGGCTTGCGAGGCATGCTCGTCGCACTCCGGGACTGATATTTTCTCCTTCAGATGATGTCGGTTCTGCTATAGTTTTTTTATGATGTCTAGCGAAGTCTGTGAATCCAAATCTGGAAACCCTGAAACCAGCCGGGGGGAACAGCCCCTTAAATCTGAAATTGTAATCAGCCGGGAGCTCTATGCCGAACTGACCCGGATATGTCTCGATGCACTTCCGGACAAGGCATACGGATTAATAGGGGGCTCCGATAAATATCATCCTAAGAGCCTGTATCCATGTTATACAAATCTGAGGAATACTCCCGAGTGGAAAGCGATCTTTGATTCTTTCGGGGAGTTTCATAGGAATCCGGATGTGGGATTTGTTGTCGCTCCTTCCGAAGTCAAGAGCGTTAAGGATGCAATGTCGGCTCGCGGTGAGTCCTTGGTGGGTGTTTTCCATTCTCACCGTTTTTATAACGTGGAACCTACAAAAGCGGATCTTGCTTTAAGTTCCGATCCCGACCTGCTTTGCTATATTATATCCGTCAACAATCCACCTGCTGCGGAAGTTGGAATATTTTCCCTTGGCGAGAGCGGTTTTCAGAATATTCCGATTGTTCAGTGTTAACAGCCCGTGGTAAAAGTACAACAGGTCGCGCGCATGGGGCTTGCGAGGCAAGCTCAAGGCGCGAGGAGGAGTCTGATGCGGCGCAAC